>NZ_BAABEY010000018.1:0-371113 GCF_039540405.1 Ravibacter arvi | reverse complement strand
AAGGTACACAAAGACTGCTACACAAGCCCTCACAGAAAAAAACTTCGTGCTCTTCGTGGCCTCCGTGGTAAAAAATAAACCACAAAGAGCGCAAAGTACACAAAGACTGCCACACAAGCCCTCACAGAAAAAAACTTCGTGCTCTTCGTGGCCTCCGTGGTAAAAAATAAACCACAAAGAGCGCAAAGTACACAAAGACCGCTACACAAGCCCTCACAGAAAAAAACTTCGTGCTCTTCGTGGCCTCCGTGGTGAAAAGCAAACCAAGAAACTTCTGTGTGCAATCAGGTCGCCATAAGAACTGAACCATTGAAGTTCGCTGCCCCAACGACAAAATGCGCCTGCAAAATAATTGTAGCTACAAGGAAAAATGTCAAATTAACCTATATTGCGGGTACAACAATTGATCGGAAATCCGTTTTAGAAATATTTGTTGGTGATTTTTGTTATATTTCGACCAGCACTTTTTTAACCTTTGTTTTAACCTATATCACATGAAACAAGTTTTTTTCGCTGCAGCCGCGTTATTTGCTGGAGCTAGTCCGCTTTTTTCTCAAAACTCCCTTATCCAATTCAATGCGCGAAACCTGGTGGTTCTGTCCGATGCCGACATGAGCGCATCTACTTTTTCAGATGGTCAATTATTGCGTGATGCCGCTGCTAAAGACAAGCTTACATCGGTAAAATTCCCGGTAGCCCGGACGGGTTCGATGCAATCCATCCTGGTCCCTAATTCAGTTGTCAACTACTCCAAATCTGTAGCGGTACCTTCTACCGGTGGCCTGGCTTTCGTGATCGAATCCAAGACCAGCCCGGCCGATGCCGTAAAGGAAGTAAAAGACATTGCTGCCGAAAACAAAGGGCAGCGCGTGTATGTGGTTGATATCGTGAACCCGGTATCTCCCAAACTTAAATTTCCTTTTTCGATCGGAAGCAATCCCCTTTCCGTTGACATTTATAAAAATGAGCTGATTATCTCAACCGAGGAAGCCGGCAAAAAACTCGGCTTCCTGGAAACAGATCCTGAAGGCAAACCCACCCGTTTGATTTACCTCCCGATCGATACAGACAGTACCCAAAACCTGGTAGATGTGTCATTTCATCCTTCCGGGGACTTTATAGCGGCTTCTCTTGCTCCAAGCGGAGAGTTTGTCCTTTACAAAATAGTACGCGATAATGGGAAGCTGAAAAATATCGAAACGGTCGGAAAGCCGGTTAAATTGGGAGACAAACTCACAATGGGACGTTTTTCGGCTGACGGTAAAAAGTATTTCGTAGTAGACAGCAAGGGCGAGCTTGGAAAAAGCACAGGTGATGCCGAGCTGATCGCAGTAAATGTAGACACCCAGGCCGGCAACCATACCGCCGCAGGCAAAGTGGCTCTCGGCGCCAACCCGTCTTCATTTGCCTTAAGCCCCGACGGCAGCCTGATTGCTGCTGCGGTAGCAGGTAGCAGCCTCGGCGCCTGGACCAGTCCCGAGGTAGGCCAGGGCGGAAAAGTAGTCCTCCTGAAAGTCGGTGCCGATGGTGCCCTCACCAAAGGTGGTGAGCAGATCGTTGAAGGTATTTACCCGAGCAGCGTCGCTTTCGACAAAGATGGCTCCAATCTGGCAGTAAGTATTTTTGAAAACCTGGATTACGGCGACCGTAAAGGTGCGGTAGTATTTTACACCGTCAACAAAGGCGACGCCACGCTGGCCCCGCAAAAAGCCAGAATCAGCGTTGAGCGCGGCGCACATACCCTCCGCGTAGTGCACTGATATTTTTCCTGAAACAAGAAAAAGGGACCTTTTAAAGGGTCCCTTTTTTATTTCCCGGGGGATAATAGTACCTCACCGGAGCAGGTATTAATCCCGTCCCAACGCCATAAGGTCCCTGACAAAAAAGGAAAAAATGCCAATCAGGCAAATAATGGCGCCTCCCAGTAAGAAAGTAGCTGCAATTCCCACCTGATCGGCCAGGAAGCCGGTACCCAGCAAACCGAGAATAGAAGGAAGCAGCGACACGCTTGTGAACATAGAAAACACCCGTCCGAGGAATGCAGGGTCTACTTTTTGCTGTATTACCGCGGTAAAACTGGCATTATAAACCGTAAAGGCTACCCCGCAAATGGTGGTGAGAATTACAAAGACAATAAAGCCATCCTTCCCTAAAAGGCCCGATGCGCCAAGCGAGGCGCCCATCACTATGTAAGTAAGGTTAATAAGCACCACTTTGTTTCCCCGGTCTCCGGCCAACCCGAGCAGGCTCCCTCCAAACAACATCCCGATACCCCATACTGCTTCAATTACACTCATCTGGAAAGGGTTTCCGTCAAAATGCTGCAAGGTCATCAACGGGAAAAGAACGGCAACCGGCATAATAAAGAAGGTAACCAGAATAGAAAAAAGGAAAAGCAATCCCAGCCCTTTATAAGAGGTAACCGCCTTTACTCCCGAAACAATTTCATTCCATACCGATTCCTTCTGCGCCTCGCTTTGCTTCCCGGGCCTCGGGATATGAACAAAAAACAGTGAAGCAATTGCAAAAACCGCCCCGACAATATCTATCAGAAGGACTTTCTCGATCGGGAATATGCCAATTGCCAAAGCGCCCAACGCAGGCCCGGCAATTACCGAAATGGACTGGATTGCCTGGTTGATACCACCGATGCGCAACAATTCCGAAGGGGGAGCCAAAAGCGGGATAGATGCCTGCATTGCCGGGAAATGGAAGGAAGATCCTACCGAACGCAACGCCAGCAAAAGATAAACCAGCACAAGATTCTTTTCTCCCAAATAAAGTACGACCGCGATCAGAAGGGTGCACGCCGCGATAAAGCCGTCGGCCAGCATCATCGTCAGCTTCCGGTCCCACCGGTCAATAAAGACACCCGTAAATAAACCAAGCACAGACTGCGGGAGCATTCCGGCAATGGCAGCGTAAGCCAATACCTCTGCCGAACCGGTCTCAAGGCTCAACCAAATGATAATGGCAAAGTTCACCAATGCACTACTTACCAGCGACACCAATTGCCCCGACCATATAATGGCAAAGGTTCGTTTCCAATTACTCATAAAAAAAATAGACGAGGGCCGGATCAGGCCCTCCGGTAAAGAATAGATTGGCTAATAGAATCAAACCTGGAAAAACACGGAGAGGTTCCCGGATCGGCCTTAATAAGCGCCCTTCACGTTCATCCTGATCCCAAAGACGGCATCGCCGGCGGTAACAAAAAGCAGTCTGCGGTCTGTTCCCCCGAAAGTAACATTGGCCGACCAACCCTTGCGCACAGGGATATGCGCAATTTGCCTGGCATTCTTATCAAAAACCGTTATTCCGTTCCCGGCCAGATAGAGGTTGCCTTTTTCGTCAAGCGTGATACCATCCGCAGCCATGGGGGCCGCCAGGCTCCTTCCGGAAACCGTACCGTCGGGCTCTATCACATAGCGATAGATTTTCTTGTCACCTATATCGGCGATGTACAAATTTTTACCATCGGGGCTGCCGATAATCCCATTGGGCTTTACCACACCCGAATTGAGTACAATGAGCTCCTTTTTTCCCGGTTTCAGGAGATAGACGTGCTCGCCATCCTGTTGTTTTTCCGGGGTGCGCTTCCAATAATCGCGTGCGTACAAAGGATCGGTAAAATAGATATTCCCGTTGGGATGAACCCACACATCATTCGGTCCGTTAAGCAATTTTCCATCCCGCTCCTTTACCAGGACTTTGTGTTTTCCCCTGGCGTTGATTGACCAGAGTTGATTGTGCTCATCCGCACAGGCAATAAGATTGCCTTTGTTATCGAAAAACATCCCGTTTGAACGCCCCGCCTGGTCGGAAAAAACAGAAATCTTCCCCGTTTCCGCCTCCCATTTAAGAATTTTATTATTGGGCTGATCCGTAAAAAATACATTTCCTGACGGATCGGCAACGGGCCCTTCCGTAAATGAATAGCCCTCTCCCAACTTAACTACTTCAGCATTAGGAGCAACCAGGCCGGTTTCGTCCTGTATCTGGGCCGACGAGGTCTGCACCGCCAGTAGGATAAGCAGCGCAATAGCATAACCAGGGTTTCTCATGAGTGGTGAGTTGTGAAGTATGAGTAATTTGCGTGTTGCAAGTTTAAAATTGGCGAAAATTATCCGGTTTTCAGCATGCCGGCGAAAATCAAATACTGTGCAGCAAGGTAAGTAGACATGATCCAGAAGCCCTGGCCGGCTATTGGCTGAACAAACGAGGTATAGGCGATCAGTGTATCAGAAACCATGAAAAGGATCGCCCCGGCTAAGACCATCCGGTATGACTTTCGGCTCACCCTGTAATTCCGGAAAGACGCCGCAGCAGCCATCAGACTGATACTCAACGCATAAACAGGGACGGCCACGCTCAGCACGGGATCGTTCAGGTGCGGTAGCACAACCCCGAGTATCAGCGCCAGGACCATTGCTATCCCCCCGAGCTTCACACCGGGCCATTTCAACGGCATTTTGATATCCTGCCGAAACACAACGGTGTAAAGAATCTGCATAACCAGGAACGCCCCCAATCCGTGTATGAAAAAGTTTTTGAACAGTAGAAAAACATCTCCCATACCGGCAAATACCATAGCCAGCAAAAAAACCTTTTTATTCTTTATCTGTCTCTGGTCGGGCGTGGTAACCGACCCGAGCAGGAGAATCGTCATAATAAAGGGTTTAAGATAAAAACGTAGCCACCACACGTCCGCGACATGCCCATAGAGAATGCCTGCCCCGATGGCCAGATAGCCAATTATAAAGATGTTCGTGCTCCTCAACGCATGTTCCATACCTGCCTCCGTGTTGAATCAATAGCCAATCCGGGCCTTTTTCAGTATCTTTGCGAACCTTTTGAAAATTAACAATTTAATATACGCATGATTACGGTACAAAACGTATCGCTACGTTACGGAAAAAGAGTTTTATTTGATGAAGTTAACATCAAGTTTGTCCCGGGCAACTGCTACGGTATTATCGGGGCCAATGGTGCGGGCAAATCTACTTTCCTGAAAATTCTTTCGGGGGAAATCGAACCCCAGACCGGGTCGGTTGCCCTGAACCCGGGGGAACGTCTCGCTGTCCTGAAGCAGGACCAATTCCAGTTTGACCAGTACCCGGTCCTGGATACGGTTATCCTGGGTCACGCGCGCCTGTACCAGGTAATGAAAGAGCGTGAGGCCATTTATGAAAAGGAGGAATTTACAGACGCCGACGGGGAGAGGGCGGCTGAGCTGGAAGCCGAATTTGCCGACCTTAACGGCTGGGATGCCGAAACCGAAGCCGCCCAGATTCTCAGTGGTCTTGGTGTAAGCGAAGACCTTCATTACACCAAAATGGAGGACCTTAACGGCAATGACAAAGTTAAAGTGCTGCTTGCTCAGGCTTTATTCGGCAGCCCTGATGTGCTGCTCCTCGACGAACCGACCAACAACCTCGACATTGAGACGGTTATCTGGCTTGAAAACTTCCTGGCCAACTTTAAAAATACGGTCATCGTCGTTTCGCACGACAGGCACTTCCTTGATGAGGTGTGTACCCATGTGGTAGACATTGATTTCAGCAAGGTACAGCTTTATTCAGGGAACTATACTTTCTGGTACGAGTCCAGCCAGCTGGCCCTGAAGCAAAGGCAGGATGCCAACAAGAAGGCGGAAGACAAGCGGAAAGAACTTGAGGATTTTATCCGGCGCTTCAGCGCTAATGCCTCCAAATCAAAGCAGGCTACGTCGCGGGCTAAGCTTCTTGAAAAACTGACAATCGAGGACATCAAACCTTCCTCCAGGAAATATCCTTATATCGCATTCAAATCAGACCGCGAAGCAGGCGATCAGATTCTGAGCGTAGACGGTCTTTCAAAAACAGCCGAGGATGGTACCGTCTTATTCAGGAACGTATCTTTTATGGCCAACCGCGGCGATAAAATTGCTTTCGTCGGGAAAAACGTGCTCGCCGTCAGCGCTTTGTTCGACATCCTCGCAGGAGAATCCAAACCCGATGCCGGGACCTTCAACTGGGGCGTAACCATTACTACCTCCTACTTCCCGAAAGATCCGACAAGCTTTTTTGAAACCGACCTTAACCTGGTAGACTGGCTGAGGCAGTTTTCTACGGAGAAGGATGAAAGTTTTATCCGTGGTTTTCTTGGGAGAATGCTTTTTTCGGGAGAGGAATCCCTGAAAAAAGCGAGCGTGCTTTCGGGAGGCGAAAAGGTGCGTTGTATGCTTTCCAAGCTGATGCTTTCCGGCGCCAATGCGCTTATCCTGGACGATCCGACCAACCACCTGGATCTCGAGTCAATTACAGCACTCAACAACGGGATGAACGACTTCCCGGGCAACCTGTTTTTCTACTCGCATGACCACCAGATCATCCAAACAGTGGCCAACCGGATTATCGAGATCGGACCAAACGGAATGCTTGACAAGCTGATGACTTACGACGAATATCTTCAAAGCGATACCGTCAGGGAACAGCGCGCCAGGCTCTATTAACCGTCCCGGTCTTCCGCCGGAAACGGAAACCCGTCATACAACAGCGGCCCGCCGATACTGCATCGGCGGGCCGCTTTCATTTCGGAAACAACGGGCTATTGTTTAACCACCCGGATGATTTCGTTGTTATCGGTTCGGATCAGGTATCCGCCTGTTTCCCATTCCCTGGTGTTGACGACATTCCAGCCCGCATTCAACCGGACCTGGTCGATCAACCGCCCCGCATAGTTATAAACCCTTACGCTCTGCGCATAAGCGGATTGTATCTGGAGCGACTGGTTGAACGGATTGGGGTACCCGTAGGAGAAAATCGCCTGGTTCCCGCTTCCCGTCCTGATCGATTGAACAGGACTGTATGCAGCGGTATTATCGAGATCAACCATCTTAAGACGATAGTAGATTGTGCCCCGCCCGGTCGGCCGATCCGAAATACTGTACTTCCTGATATTCCTATCAAACTTTACATCGGCCACTTTCGAGAAAGACCGGGCATCAGCGCTCTTTTCTACTTCAAAATGACTAAAATTGACCGCCTGATCCACCGACCAGCTTAACTGCGCCCCGCCACTTCCCTCTCCTCTCACCTCAAAGGAAAGAAGACGTACCGGCAGCGATGTTCCTGAGGGCGGCGGGTCTGTAAAACAGGACTCCGTTGAGCTCGGGTAAGATACCGTTGCGGTGTAAACAGGATCAAGAGTAACCCGGATTTTCGCTCCTTCCTGCCTCAGTTTCGAATTCAAATCATCCACGACAGCCCATTTTCCATCTTCTCCGCGCTCCCAGCCCGGCCAGGCAATACCGGCGCCGTGCTGATCGACCGCAGCGCCGGGGAACAGAACTGAATTCTTCAGCGGCTGACCCTGCAGCGTTTGAACCACGGTTCCGTCAGGTGCAAGCCATTCCAGTTTGGCCAGCATACCTTTCGTATCGAAATTGGCGCTCACTTCGTAGTCCAGGTAGGGGGCTTCCTGTGCGCACCTGGGTGTCGCCTGCACTGAAATGGCGCGTTCGTTCCACGAGGTGGTCAATGGCTGGAAGTGAATTTCATGACCATTGTGCTCAAATTGTCTCGCAATCACCTGGCCTACCAGATTGCCGGCATTATCTTTTACAATTTTCGCCAGCGGGGCAAGAATCACCCCGTCAATCTGCGCGTTGCCGGTTAGCCTGACCTCACCATTTGCGTCAGGGAAATTGAACACAACACGCCCTTTGCTGTTCATCAGATCGGGTAGATTCGCAAAACGAACCGTTCTG
Source organism: Ravibacter arvi (assembly GCF_039540405.1). NCBI lineage: Bacteria > Pseudomonadati > Bacteroidota > Cytophagia > Cytophagales > Spirosomataceae > Ravibacter > Ravibacter arvi. Next base: position 363,363 of record NZ_BAABEY010000018.1, on the reverse strand, counting down.
TTTGCACCCAGGATATTGATGATCAGTGCAAAACCGGGACTGGCATTCAGCCCGGAAAAGCGGACTTCATTATTGAAACTGCTCCAGACCTCCGCCGAGATATTGATCACATTGACCGCGTCAGGGTCCAATACAAATTTCGGCTTTGCAGGCAAGCCGGCGGTAGATAAAAACGGACCGTCCAGGCGATAGGCGGCATTATCGAAATCACGCAGGATTACATTGTCGGGCTTTCGGGCCAGGGCCGCGGAGGTAATGCCCAGTTGTTGAAAAGCGCCGCCGATGTCCAATTTTCCGCTTTCGGGGCCGAATACATTTTCTACGACGGGGTTATGGGCCGGCCCTACCAACGGGCTTCCAAATTGAGCGGGATTGGTCTGGAGGGAGATTTTCCCGCCGCCGCCGTTCTTATAGCCAACCCTGAAATCACCGGCGGCATAATTTACCGCCAACTGGTTGGGGCGGGTGGCATCACCGATTTTCACATAGTTCCCGGCTGACACTTTCAGGTCCGAACCGTCGGGAAGAACAATGCCGCCTCTTACGGCAAGCCCAAGCGGAAGGCCGCCGTATTTGAAGCCGTCGTTGGTTTTGGGAATAATCTGGTAGGTAGAGCCCTGCAGAATCAGATCGCCACCCACCGCCACGCGACCTTCTACTTCAGTCGCCGTCAAACGTAGTTCTTCTTTTACAAAAATCGTAAAGTTCAAAGCCGGTTCGGTAATTTTCTGCCCCATCAGCCGGGCAACCGGACTAAATAATACCATTACAAAAAACGACAAACAAACTTGCAAAATGGCCGAATTTCGTCTTGTGGCCTCTACAAAAAACGTCTTGTTATTCATTATTAAAATGCGATACTTACGCAGCATGTCCGATCAGATTCGTTCATGTGCTTTTCGATATTTATTGAGAAATTATCAGGAACTCCCTCCAGGCTGCCTTTATTGGAGGGCAAAAGGCAGCTAAAAGGCAAGCCATACGATCAGGAAAGCAAATCCCTTAACCATATACGTAACCAGAGCATTAACGTCTCTGCGGTACCGGTGATGCCCCGGAGTAATCCGAATGCCGGATCCACGGACTCATGCCAACCCGCAGCAGCGTATCAGGCGACCTACGATCGAAAAAACGCTGCTGCATTAAAACACCAGGTTGCATTTCCGGCAGACCACCTGAAATCAGGAAGTAAAATTGATATCAGTAACCCATAGCAAGCGAAATTTTGTTTTTGTTATTACCTGAACCCGGGGAACAAGAGGGGGGACACCATATCCACGGATATTTTCTTGTCGATTCAAATGGATCGATCTGTACAAATATAGAGAAATATCTATAGAAGAATACGGACAAAACCGCTCGATCACCTTAGAATGGAAAATATATAAATTTCATTTAACTTTTTTTAAACTAATTCCAAATAATATCCAAAATCAGAGCACACCACTAAAAAGGGCGGGAATCAGGTTCCCGCCCCCAATCTTCGGCACATCAACCAAAATCGCCCACTCTATTTTTTGAACACCAGCTGCACGGCTACCGGCTGATGGTCGGAAGGATATCTTTTGTGCAGGGCATCAGTCAGAACGGCATATCGCAGAACCTCAAACGCGTCGCTTACAAAAACGTAGTCAATTCTGCGATCCAGCGGGGCATCCCAGTCAAAACTGTTAAATGTCCCTTCCGGTCCGTAAGCAGGAGCCTGCGTTACCTGTCTTGTATCTTTCAGCAATTGCCCTATCGTATGAATTTGCTCTGTTTCGGGGGTTGAATTAAAATCGCCGGTCAGAATTACCGGTGTAGTTCCGGCAATCTCGCGGATCTTTGAAACGATCAGCTTCCCGGACTCTTTTCTCGCCACTACACCCTGGTGGTCAAAGTGCGCATTAAAAAAGAAAAACTCCTTTTTCGTAAGCAAATCTTTGAATTTTGCCCAGGATACGATCCGGTTGCAACAGGTGGCATCCCAACCTTTCCCGGGCGTTTCAGGAGTTTCCCGCAACCAGAAATCGCCTTCATCCAGGAGCCTGAACCTATCCCGTTTGTAAAAAATAGCAGAGTGCTCGCCGGCTTTTTTCCCGTCATCCCGTCCGCTTCCGGTATACCTGTAATCCCGCATCCGGGTAATGTCGTCCAATTGATGGCGAAGTCCTTCCTGTGTTCCGAACAAATCAAAATCATGATAACGGATCAATGCGTTCACCTGGTCTTTCCGGTTGCTCCATGCATTAATTCCATCGTTCTTGGTGTCGTATCGCAGATTATAGCTCGCGACGTTCAGATAGTTGACCGGGCGTCGTTTCACGCTCGAGCAGGCCGTCATGACTCCTGCCAACAGACAAGCCAGCAGACTGAATTTAATTGGTTGAATTTTGATCATATATTTCCAGCTAAACAGTTAAAATATTTTCCCTGGTTTTATTATCCTGTGACGCCCGCAGCCGGTGCTTCGCGGCCGCTACTTTTCCGTCCCTGAAACAAAAGGCTGCAGCCCCTCACTGACAAAAGTACCTTTTTCTCCGTCAGGAAGCGAATAGGTCACATACACATCAGTACCCGGGAAATCCCCCAAACGTTCTTTCAGCTTTTCAATACCCATCAGCAAAAATGCCGTCGCATAGGCATCGGCCGTCATGGCATCGGGCGCAAATACAGTCACGCTGAGGATATCGCTCAGCCCGGGGAGCCCCGTCACCGGATCCACAATATGGGTAAAAGTAATGCCGTTCTTCCGGTAATGGTTCCGGTAATTCCCTGACGTCGCCATAGCGCGGTCGGCGATCCTGACGGTAGCGGCCAGCATATCGGGCGCTTCCGGGTTGGCAATGCCCACAATCCACGGAGCACCTTCGGGTTTCGTGCCTTTGCCACGCAGCTCCCCCCCTACTTCCACCAGGTATTGATGAATGTCATTGCTTTCCAGGAAATGTGCAATTACATCAACCGAATACCCCTGGGCCAACGCATTAAAATCCAGCTTCACGCCCTCCTTTGACTTTCTTACGGAAACCGAATCGAATTCAATATTTGAAAACCCTACGAAACGCATCACCGAATCCAGGTCAAATGCTTCGTTCTTCCGCCCGGCCGGTCCGAAACCATAGGCTTCCACCAACGGGAGCACAGTGGGGTCAAACAGGCCTTGGGTGGCTGCGTTGACCTCACCGGCCTTCTTCAGCACGGGGTAAAAATAAGGTGACGTAAAACGGATGGCGTGTGAACGGTTAAAAACGGAAATCTCCGAATCAGCCCTGTAAAGTGAAAGCGATTTATCAAAATCGGCCAGCAGGCTATCGATACTTCGTTTGAAATTACGTCTTTGCCCGTCATAATACTTGACACGGTACGTGGTTCCCTGCGCCCGTCCGGATACCACCATTTGCCCGGGGTCGGCCATAAACTGGTGCGATGCAAGAATAAACAGAAAAAAACAGGCAAAACGGGCCATAATTATTTTGAACTTTTCATTCAGAAAACGTCAACGCTACTTCAGCTGCCGAACCTGGGCGAAGACCTCATCAGATCGGTTCATTCCGGAGCAAGGCTTCGTAAGCTACATCCTGGATACGCCTGCGTACTTTAAGCGTGTTAATACGGTTATTGTCAACACTCGGATAAACGCGGTTGGACAAAAGGATAAAGATCAGATCCTTTTCCGGGTCTACCCAGACCACGTTGCCGGTGAACCCGGTATGTCCGTAGGAGCTCCCGGAGGCAAGGTCCGACAAGTAGGTACTGCTCCCGGAGCTTTTGGGCTTGTCCCATCCCAATCCCCGTTTTCCCTCCTGCGCCCTTGTAAATAGGGAAACCGTTTCCGGTTTCAGGTACTGCCGGCCTGCATATTCACCCTTCCACAGGTTCATCTGCAACAAAACGGCCAGGTCACGGGCGTTTCCAAAAAGCCCGGCATGCCCGCTCAACCCTCCGCAAAGGGCTGCCATCTGGTCGTGAACGGTTCCGCGGAGCAGTTCGCCGCGGTAGCGACCGTCGTTTTCAGTAGGCGCGATATGATCTGCCCCCGTTTTTTCAAGCGGGTTATACAGGAGATTTTTAAGCCCCAGCGGCTGGTAAAAATTTTTGTAGACAAATGCATCGAGGCCGGTTCCGCTCACCCGTTCCACCACCTTTTGCAGCATATAAAACCCAAGGTCACTGTAAACATAAGGGTATTTCCCGTTACTCCTCCGGTTCATAGGCGACTCGATAATCCATCTCCACACGGAATCCCTTACGGTATTGTTTACGTAGAGTGTCGGCGAAACCCGGAGGGAGAAGGTATCGTCCGGCTCGCTTTTGTAGTAAGTTCCCGAAAGCCGGGTCGGCGACAGCATCGTAGACTCCCAGAGCTTGGGATAAAAGGATCTCAGCCCGCCCTGGTGGATCAACAGCTCCCGGATCGTAATATCGGCCTTGTTCGTACCTTTCAACTCCGGAAGATAAAAGGCAACTTTTTCATCCAGACTGATTTTCTTCCGGTCATAGAGGAACATCACCGCCTGCAGAGTTGCTGCTATTTTGGTAACTGACGCCAGGTCATACAGGGTTTCCGATGTTACCGGCTCGGGTTTTTCGTAGGTCAGGCTCCCATAGTTTTTCTCGAAAACAATGCGTCCTGAATGTGCGATCAAAACCTGGCAGCCGGGAAAAGCTTTCCGCATAATGGCGTCCTGCACGAGGTAATCAATGCTCGACAGTACATCTCCGCTCAATCCGGCCACATCGGGTGCAGTATACCCGAGCCTTTCTACCTGTACTACCTCGGCGCGCGTACCCGATGCAAACCTTCCGGCTGCAGCTGCCAGCATTCCTTTCGGTTTGAGCGCCCCGAAAATAATCTGCGCGGCTGCCTCCTGTGCATAGGCGTCGGCCTGGTACGTAACCAGGAAAGCGTCCGCGTCCGGCAAGACTTCAAGGCCATAAGGGGAGCCCATGACACATACCACCGTTTTCCTGCCCATTTGCCGAAGCGAATCCAACAGGGTGACCGCCTCCCCCGGTATATTAAAATTCCTGGCATGAGCCGACGAAACGCCGTAGAGGCCTACAATCACCGTCTCATATTCCGTTAACGTTTTCAAAAGCGCTCCCGCACCGGATGATCCGTCTCCGCTTTTCGCAAAATCAAAATGGGTAACAGTTCCCAGCTTGTCGAGCATATTCCGGAACGGGGTAGCGCCACCTTCGCCAATGGAGACCGAAGCGACCGTTGACCGGTTGGTGAGGGGCAGCACACTGGCTTTGTTTTTAACAACCGTGACCGACGCCTCGGTAAGCTCTCTTTTTAATCCTTCGGCACGGGCGGTATTAAGGTCATCTGCGATACTATTAAGGTCCGCCGGCACATACTGGCTGAGCCCTGCGAAATACTTGCCTCTAAGGATACGCTTGACTTTTTCATCCAGGACTGCTTCCGAGACCCGCCCCTCGGCCAGGGCGGCTTTAAACGCCTGGATTGACTCCGCTACCTGTTCCGGCGCCAGCACCATATCGTTGCCGGCCAGCAAGGCCTTCACGTTTACTTCGCTGGGCTTTCCTGAATTCAGGACGCCTTTCATGTTCATGGCGTCGGTAAAAACGATGCCCTTGAACCCCATTGCCTTGCGGAGCATGCCTTCTATTACCAGCTTTGAAAGGGAAGCAGGAAGACCACTTTGCGAATCCAGGGCAGGTACCTGCAGGTGGCCGCTCATAATGGCTACGACACTGTCCCTGATCAGTCTTCGGAACGGGTACAGCTCGGTTTCTATCAGTTGTTCGCGACTTTGGTTCAGCACAGGCAGCGTCCGGTGCGAATCCATATCTGTATCTCCGTGGCCGGGAAAATGTTTGGCAACGGCAATAACGCGCTGACGCTGCAGTCCTTTCATATAGGCCGCAGCGCGTACGGCAACATTATTTTTGTTATCTCCGAACGAACGGTTCCCGATAACCGGGTTTTTGGGATTCGAATTAATATCGGCGACCGGCGCAAAATTCACATGTACACCTATCCGGCGGCATTGGCGGCCTATTTCTTCGCCCATTTTGTACAGGAGACCGGGATCCTGGATAGCGCCCAACGCCATTTGTCTTGGAAAAGACTGGGTGCTGTCGAGCCGCATTCCAAGGCCCCATTCGGCGTCAAGACCTATCAGCAGGGGAACCTTCGCCGCTGCCTGGTAGCGGTTTGTCAGGGATGCCTGTCGAACCGGACCGCCCTGGAAAAACAATACGCCACCAATATTGTATTGGCGAATAAGATCTTCCACCGCTTTGTGCTCGGCCTCCCGCTTGTTGGAATAAGCGCTGATCATAAACAGCTGACCAATCTTTTCGTCAACTGTCAGTGACGAAAAGACGCTGTCCACCCAAGGGGCCGCAGGCAATACTTCTACATGCTGAGGGGGTGGTTCCGGGGGAGATTTTTCAGCTCCCGATGCCCCGGAAGGCTTCGGAACTTCCGGAGCAATGCTCAGCCATTGGGAAACAAGCGGCGGCTTCAATTGAAGTAATGAAGCGGCCGCCGCAATTCCAACCAACAACACCAGACCGACGATCGCCAGCACTCTCCCGGAACATAGATACCTAAACCTATGCTTCATCAACAACCACGCTTAAAAATTAAAAAAAATGCCGGCAAGCCCGTAAAAACCATGAAGCAGGGCGAAGGCCATACAGCGGGGTTTTACGGGCTTAAACGACTATCGGGCCTTGATTATTTCAGTAAAATCGCGTGATTTTAACGAAGCACCACCAACCAGGCCGCCATCGACGTCAGGCTGGGCAAAAAGTTCGGCGGCATTGCCTGCGCCAACGCTCCCACCATACAGGATGCTAATGTCCGCAGCAAGCTCCTTTCCGTATTTATCCGCCAGATGCCCCCGCAAGGCGGCATGCATCTCCTGCGCCTGTTCGGCCGAAGCAGTGAGGCCCGTACCAATGGCCCAGATCGGTTCATAGGCTATGACAATTTTACGAAGGTCCTCGGCTGTCAGATGGAACAGGCTTTCAGTCAGCTGGTTTTTAACAAAGCCGATGTAATCATGATTTTCGCGCAGATCGCGGGATTCACCACAGCAAAATATCGGTGTAAGTCCATTGGCAAGCGCAATGTCGACCTTTTCGGCCAGTTGTTCGTTCGTTTCTCCGAAATATTCCCGGCGTTCACTATGCCCTATTAAAACATGAGACAGCCCCAGTGACTTCACCATGGGAGCGGAAATCTCCCCGGTAAATGCGCCGGAGGCTTTCTGGTGAATATTCTGGACCCCGATACTGACCATTGGGGCATCCTTCACATAAGATTTCAGCGTGGATACATACAAAGCCGGTGGAAAAAGGAGCACCTGAACATCCCCGGTCACTTCGTCCTTCACCATATTGACCACTTCAGAAACCAGGATCAATGCTTCATCGAGGGTTTTATTCATTTTCCAATTACCCGCAACAATCTTTTTCGCCATATAACTCAAATTGAAATAAAATGTTTACATATTTCTACCATAAGCAAAACTAAAGGATTTCTTTATTGTTCGTGCCATTTTAGACAAAACAAAAAAGCGAATTTCACTACTTGATGTGGCATATCCCGGAAAAGTTTAATCACGGGCAAAAGGGTAGCTCTTTCGCCTGCCTGACTTTATAAACCAAAATCGACCCGCATGCATACGGCCTTTTCTATTACAGGTATACTGATCCTATTGTTTTTTCGACTACAAGCAGAAGCACAAATCGTGATCCCGCTATACGAGGGGGAAACTCCCAACAGCCGGCCCCACGAAAACAAAGAGGAGCACAAAGCGAATGACCAGGTAGACAGCCTGGCCTACAAGGTATCGGTCCCGACACTGACCCTGTTCCTGCCCGAAAAAGGAATGGCCAACGGTACGGCAGTCATTGTTTGTCCGGGCGGTGGCTACGGCGGACTGCTTACCAAGCGAGAGGGGAGCGACGTTGCACGGGCCTTCAATCGAATGGGAGTAGCGGCCTTTGTACTTAAATACCGGCTCCCAAGCGACGAAACCATGGTCGACCGCAGCATCGGCCCGCTCCAGGATGCCCAGAAAGCAATTTCGCAGGTCAGGAAGAATGCAGCCAAATGGGGAGTGAATCCCGCTAAAATCGGAATAATGGGATTTTCAGCAGGCGGCCACCTGGCCTCTACTACGGGCGTGCACTTCAGCCGGCCGGCCGGACCCGGTTTGGATAGCGGGGAAATCCGGCCCGATTTCATGTTGCTGATCAACCCGGTCATCAGTTTCCGCAAAGAGTTCGGGCACCAGGGATCCAAAGACAACCTGCTGGGCAAATCAGCTTCTTCCGAAAAAACCGACTACTTTTCAAGCGAGCTCCAGATTTCCGAAAACACCCCGCCGACCTTCCTGGTTCACAACGGAACCGACATTGTCGTACCGGTCGAAAACAGCCTGGCCTTCTACAAGGGGCTCAGAAAATACCGGATCCCGGCCGGGCTTCATATTTATTCCAAAGGCGAGCACGGGTTCCTCACCTACCCTTCATTCGATGAATGGTTCGGGCGTTGCCTGGAATGGATGCGGGCCGGCAACTTTTTACCTCTACAATAATCGCTCAAGGCTAATCTCTCAAAACCAATTCCCAACCTTTACAGGATGAAATCAATCCAAAAACTATTCCTGCCACTAACGCTGCTGGCGTTTGGCGCATTTGTTGTAATGCTGCTCACAGGACGCATTTCCGATTCCGGTCCGGCCATTATCCTGGCGCTCTTTTTCCTGGCGCTGACCTTCAGCACGCATGCAGCCCTGAAAGGATTTGTGTACACCATCGTCATCCTGGCGTCGGCCACAACCGCCTTGTTCTATCCCTCCTACTTTGTCCAGTGGGGTGATTTCAAGCTTTCGAGCGCGATTACCCCGCTGATCCAGCTGATTATGTTCGGAATGGGAACCTCCATGGGCCTTCAGGATTTCATTGGAGTGGTCAAAATGCCGAAAGGGGTCTTTATAGGCGTAGTCAGCCACTTTATTATCATGCCGCTACTCGGGTTTACTCTGGCGAGCATCAGCAACCTGGAGCCTGAAATTGCTGCCGGCATCATCCTGATCGGCTGCTCGCCCAACGGGATGGCGTCGAACGTAATCTCTTACCTGGCTAAGGCCAACCTTGCACTTTCGATTACGATTACCGCTATTTCCACCATGATGGCCCCCTTTGTTACACCGCTGCTGATGAAATTGCTGGCTGGAGCGTTCGTGGAAATCAATACGCTGGATATGATGTGGGACATCATGAAAATGGTCATTATACCCATTGGCGCCGGGCTTCTTTTTAACCGTCTTTTCAGCGGAAAAGTAAAATGGCTTGATGAAGGCATGCCTTATGTCTCCATGTTCGGCATCGCGGCGATCATCGTGGTCATCACCGCTGCCGGCCGCGACCACCTGCTGTCAATAGGTCCGATTCTTATTCTTTTGGTAACCATTCACAATCTTTCAGGCTACCTGCTCGGCTACTGGTCGGGCCGTTTATTCAGGATGAGCGAGCGGGATTGCCGTACCATTGCCATCGAGGTAGGCATGCAGAACGGCGGACTCGCTTCCGGGATTGCGAAGGAGATGGGCAAAATGGCTACCATAGGCCTCGCTCCGGCGCTTTTCGGCCCTATGATGAACATAACCGGGTCCATACTCGCCTCTTGGTGGCACCGCAGGCCACCCCGCGACGAACCGAAATAGTGAAGGTAAAAATCTGGTGATTGTTGCTACATTTGTGACCCGACCATCAAATTGAAACCATTAAATCATTTTTACATGCGGATTATTCAACTTACTCTCGCTCTTTGCCTGGCACTGGGAATTACCTCAGTAGCCCAGAAAGCACCCGAGGCCAAGGCCGGCTGGATGCTGGGCGCGCAGGCGTACACCTTCAGGCTCTTCACTTTAGATGAGGCCTTGAGAAAAATTGACAGCTGCGGGCTTAAAAACGTTGAAATCTACGGCGGTCAGACCATCGGCGGTGGCATCGACGGGAAGGTCGACTACAAGATGAGCAAAGAAGAAAGGGCTAAACTGAAAGGGCTGTTCAAAAAATACGGCATCACGCCGACTGCTTTTGGTGTGGTTAATGCCGGCACCGAGGCAGAATGGGCGCAGCTATTTGAATTTGCAAAGGATCTGGGCGTCAAAGTAATCAATACCGAGCCGGATCCTTCCCATTTCGCGTTCCTGGTGCCTATGGCAGAAAAAAACAAAATCAGGCTGGGTATTCATAACCACCCCAAGCCATCACGCTACTGGCATCCGGATTCTGTGCTGAAATACCTGGCAAAAAGTCCTTATATCGGCGCCTGCGTCGATTTGGGCCACTACGTTCGTTCAGGCCTCGACCCGCTTGAATCCATGAAAAAATTCAACGGCAGAATCGTAAGCTTCCACTTTAAAGATGTAGTTCCCGGGCCGACCGAAGGCAAATTCCATGACGTAATCTGGGGACAGGGAAACTGCAAGGTGGATGAGGTGATTGCTGAAATGAAGCGTCAGAAGTTTACCGGTACCATTTCGGCGGAGTACGAGTATAACTGGCAGAACAGCGCCCCCGACGTAGCCAAAAGCGTCGCTTATTTCAGGGAAGCGTTCCAGCGCATCAAATAAATTTACTGCAGAAATTTGAATAGGCTAACTCAAAATAAACGGGGTTAGCCTATTATTTTGCCCTTAAAAAGCATAGTTTTACATACGACTGATCAATTCCTGCTTTGGCATTAAAATCAGAAAACACAAGATTGCTGTTCGGGCTGAAGCTCAAACAGTTGCGGGTGGACAAGAAACTGTCTTTGGGCGATCTGTCTGCAAAGTCGGGCCTCTCGGTTTCTTATATTAACGAAATCGAAAAAGGAAAAAAATATCCCAAACCGGATAAGATCAACGCACTTGCCGGGGCAATGGAAGTGGACGCCGACGCCCTGATTTCCCCCAAGCTCAGCAAGCGGCTCGAACCGATCACGGAATTGCTCGACTCCGCAATTCTGACGGAACTCCCGTTAGAGCTTTTCGGAATAGACCCGGCTACGCTGCTGCAGCTGCTCTCCGAGGCCCCCAGCAAAACCAGCGCATTTATCGGGACCCTGATCGAAATTGCCCGCAACTACAACATGTCGGTCGAACAGTTTTACTTTTCGGCCCTGCGGACTTACCAGGAAATGTACGATAATTACTTCGAGGATCTCGAACAGGAAGCCGAACGCTTCCTTTCGGAAAAAGGCGTTCCAGAAGAACAACTCATCGACGAAAAATATCTTACCGCTTTACTCACCGACGAATACCACTACCAGATACAGACCCTTGACGACAACGGACACCCCGAGCTGGACAGTGTGCGATCCGTCATGATCCCCAAAAAAGGGCATAGCCTTTTGCTGCTCAACAAGCGTCTTTCAAGTGACCAGCGCACGTTTATACTGGGCAGAGAACTGGGGTACCAGTTCCTTAACCTCAAAAAAAGACTTTTTACTACCGCCCTTGTAGAAGCAGAATCTTTTGAGCAGCTGCTTAACAATTATTTCGCCTCCTACTTCGCTAGCGCCATCCTGATCAAACGGTCTTTGCTCGTAAGCCGCCTGCGCGATTTTTTTGCGTTGGAGACCTGGCAACCCGAGCGGCTGCTGGATATGATTGCCTTCTTTAACACCACCCCGGAATCTTTTTGTTACCGGACAAGCAACGTGTTCCCGAAATATTTCGGCATCAATCAATTGTTCTTTGCACGCTTTAACGGTTATCCCGGGCACAACCGTTACGACATGACCAAGGAGCTGCACCTGGGGAGGAAACACTACCCGCATACCAAAAAGGATGAGCACTATTGCCGTCGCTGGGCCGCGCTCACCATTCTGCAGGAACTTTCGGAAGAAACCGATACCAAAGGCAAGATCCTTTGTAAAGCTCAGCTAAGCCAATACGCCGACACCGGCGAGAAATACCTGGTGGTCAGCTTTGCCAAAAATATGGCGCCGGATATTCAGAATGTAAGCGTGAACATGGGAATTTTCCTGGACGAGGCGACGCGTGCAAAAATAAAATTCACGTCATCCCCGGAGTTTCAGGTCCGCGAAGTCAACGGCACCTGCGAACGCTGTGCTATTTTCTCTTGTAAGGAAAGGATGGCCGCGCCGGTAGTTTTGCAAAAGCGGAACAAAACCGAATTACTTAAAAATGCACTGAAACAGCTCGTTTCAGAATAGGCCGGCAGGCTTTTGCCCGCTCTGACCCGCCACAGGCAGGTGCTATTTTATTTCTTATTTAAAACTTTTCGTGCTATTTTTGTGTCTTCACAAAGAGACGGCTCTATCTGAACCGTTTGTTACGGACACGGTGTTTTGCTGAACCCTTTCCGTTTACACTTTGAGCATGAGGTTATCGGCAAAGAATTTTTTGTTTTCGGCCTTTCTGGTTGCGCTTACTTTGGCTACCTGTTTCGGTGTTGAACAGGATAACCGTACGCTCATGTCAGCTGATGCGCTTACATTGGCAGAACCGATCGGCGCGCAATTGCAAAACGAAGATGAAATTTTATTCGGCTCCTCCTGCTACGTCGATGTAACCGAAACCGTTATGATACGTCACTTCGCTTCGCGTGAATGCGACGAAAGCGATGGCTCCTGGACTTCAGATGCTCCGGAAGGAATTCACTTTAACGACCACAACGACGAGCAGACGACTACGCCGATGTACAGCTGGATCATGCTGACTGTTCACCCGACGGCGACTTACAGCATGCCTTTCCAGGAAATCTGCCCCTTACATCCCGGTTCCAACTATCCGCCGCCCCAGGCCTGACGCCCCCTGACCGGTTCCTCTTTTTTGTTTTAAAGTTTCTTCCGTCCGGAAGGAGAACAGCTCAACGCTATTTCTCAATAGCACATTTTTCATTTTATTTTTTGCCATGAAAAGCATTTTTTTGGGGTTGCTATGCCTCCTGATATGGGGTTGCAACTCAACTGCCTCCAATGAAACCAAAACCCCGGAAGTAGGCGAATTCCCTACGATTGTATTAGGCCCTAAACAAATCTCGCTTCACCGTGAATACGTCGGTGATATCCAGGCGGTACGAAATGTCCAGATTTATGCCCGCGTCAAGGGATATATGGAGCACATTTATGTCGATGAAGGCCAGGACGTAAAAAGGGGACAGCTTCTTTTCCGAATCAACCGGGAAGAATACCAAACCGAGCTGGCTACTGCCAAGGCAAACCTGCAAAGCGTAATTGCGGAAGCCAAAGCCATGGAGCTTGAAGTAAACCGGGTCAAAGACCTCGTCTCTAAAAATGTGGTTTCCAGGAGCGAGCTGGATGTAGCCCAGGCCAAGTATGACGCTTTGGCCGCGAAAATAGAAGCGGCACGGTCAGCGGAATCCAGCGCGGCGATCAACCTGGCCTATACCGACATCAAAGCCCCCTTTGATGGTGTTATTGACAGGATCCCTTACAAAATGGGGAGCCTCATCAACGAAGGTACCCTCCTGACTACGGTTTCCGATACCAAAGCGGTGAATGTCTATTTCAACGTATCGGAGAAAGAGTACCTGGAATATGTAAAATCAAACAATGCGGCCAGCAATCATAGTGAAGTGGATCTTTATCTGGCCGATGGATCAAAATTCGCCAATAAAGGAAAAATTGAAACGCTGGAAGGCGAGTTCGACGAAAGCACCGGCTCTATTGCCTTCCGCGCCCGTTTTTCCAACCATGACAAATTACTCAAACACGGTTCCAGCGGTACCATTCGCCTGACCAATCACATAGACGGCTCACTTCTTGTGCCGCAGAAAGCGGTATTCGAGATCCAGGACAAGAGCTATGTTTTTATCGTCAACGATTCTAACCAGGTTAAAACCAGGGCCTTTATTCCCAAGACGCGGACCGGGCATTTCTATGTAGTGGAGTCCGGTCTGGAAGCAGGCGAAAAAATTGTCTATGAAGGAACTCAATCCCTCAAAGACGGCCAGTCTATTACCCCAAAGCTGGTACAAGGTGAATAATTCGGTTGAAAAAATGCCGGTCAAAAGGTAACCCGGCAGCTTACCAGATCTGAAATCATGTTTGATAATTTCATAAAACGACCAATTCTTTCACTGGTCATATCCTTATTTTTTGTCCTTCTCGGCCTTCTCGCGCTGACAGGACTGCCCATTACGCAATTCCCGGATATCGTGCCGCCTTCAGTGGTAGTAACAGGGCGGTATACGGGTGCCAACGCGGAAGTATGCGCCAAAGCTGTAGCCATTCCGCTGGAGAGAGCAATCAACGGAGTTCCCGGAATGACTTATATGTCGTCGGTCTCCGGCAATGACGGTGTAACCATTATCCAGATCTCGTTCCAGGTCGGAACGGATCCGGATCTGGCCGCGGTTAACGTCCAGAACCGGGTGCAGACTGTAATTGATGAGCTGCCGGAAGAGGTGATCAAAGCCGGGGTGACTACCGAAAAAGAAGTCAACAGTATGCTGATGTACCTCGACATCATGTCGTCGGATACCACCCTCGGGGAAGACTTCGTCTACAATTTCGCCGATATCAATATCCTGGCTGAGCTGAAGCGTATCGACGGCGTAGGTTTTGCCGAGATCAAGGGAAGCAAAGACTACTCGATGCGTGTATGGCTCAAACCAGACCGGATGGCAAGCTATAACATCTCCACCGATGAAGTGATAGCCGCCATCAGAAGCCAGAACGTGGAGGCAGCCCCCGGAAAGTCGGGGATCAGCTCCGGCCGGGAAGCGCAAATGCTTCAATACGTACTCAAATATACCGGTAAGCTGAACGAGCCCTACCAATATGAAAACATTGTGTTGAAGTCGAATGCCGACGGCTCGATGCTGAAACTGAAGGACATAGCGGACATCGAGTTCGGCTCGCTGGATTACAGTATGGCTTCAAAGTCCGACGGACGGCCGTCGGCCTCCATTATCCTGAAGCAACGCCCCGGATCGAATGCGCGCGAAGTAATCGCCAATATCAAAAAGCGTGTGGAAGAGCTGAAAGAAACCACCTTCCCGCCGGGTATGACCTACGTAGTTTCCTACGACGTCTCCCGCTTCCTGGACGCGTCAATTAATGAGGTGGTCCGGACACTGTTTGAAGCGTTCATCCTGGTAATCCTGATCGTTTATCTTTTCCTCCAGGATTTCAGGTCTACACTGATCCCGGCACTGGCTGTACCGGTGGCGCTGATCGGTACGTTTGCCTTTATGCAGCTGATGGGCTTCTCCATTAACCTTCTGACGCTTTTCGCCCTGGTACTCGCCATCGGGATTGTGGTAGACAACGCGATTGTCGTCGTCGAGGCCGTCCATGCCAAGATGAGCACAGAGCACCTCCCACCCCGCGAAGCTACCTTTGCCGCCATGAAGGAAATGAGCAGCGCCATTGTGGCCATCACGCTGGTTATGTCGGCCGTTTTTGTACCGGTAGCCTTCCTTTCAGGGCCGGTCGGGATCTTTTACCGGCAGTTTTCACTTACCCTGGCCATTTCGATTGTCATCTCGGGTATTAACGCCCTCACGCTCACACCGGCACTGTGCGCGTTAATGCTAAAAGACACGCACGGTGAAAAGAAGAACAAAAACCTGCTCGACAAATTCTTTGATAAATTCAACCAGGGCTACGATTCGCTGGCCGGCAAATACAGAAACGTCCTGAACGTCATTGCCTCCAGGCGGGTCATCACGGTCGGTTTGCTGATCGGCTTCATTTTTGCCACCTGGGGCGTAAGTTCGGTTTTGCCGACGGGCTTTATCCCTACCGAAGACCAGGGTGTTTTGTATGTCAACGTAACCTCGCCTGTCGGCGCTACGGTTGAAAGAACGGAAATCGTGCTCGACGAGATCCAGAAGGCGGCCGAACAACTGGATGCCGTGGAATCGGTGGCTACCCTGGCCGGCTATAGTCTCATGACAGAGGCTGCAGGCGCCTCTTACGGAATGGGAATGATCAACCTTACCCCATGGGACCAACGCACGGAATCGGTGCAGGATATTATTGCCAAAATGCAGGAGCTTACCAAGAACATCAAAGGTGCTGATATACAGTACTTCCCCCCGCCTACCGTACCGGGTTTTGGTAACTCCAGCGGTTTTGAGCTCCGGATACAGGACCGGAGTGGTAAGGGAGACCTCCAGGAAGCGGCCGGCATCATCAACGACTTTGTACTGGCACTGAATGAAGCTCCGGAAATAAAAGAAGCTTTTACGGGATTCGACGCCAACTTCCCGCAGTACCTGATCCACGTAGACGGGGATATGGCAGCGAAAAAAGGAGTAACCATCGACAATGCCATGAGCACCCTCCAGACATTCGTCGGAAGCTTCTATGCGTCCAACTTCATCCGGTTCAACCAGATGTATAAAGTGATGGTCCAGGCAGATCCGTCCTTCCGACGCAACCCGGAAGACATTGCCAAGCTGTTTGTCAAAAACGACCGCGGCGAAATGGTGGCTTTCTCTACATTTATCAGGTTGGAACGCGTCTACGGCCCGGAACAGCTTACCCGCTACAACATGTTTACCTCGGCAATGATCAACGGTGAAGCGGCGCCGGGCTACAGTAGTGGCGACGCCATTAAAGCGGTGGAACGACTTGCCGAAGAAAAACTGCCCAAAGGGTACACCTACGATTGGTCGGGGATGACACGAGAGGAAATTCTTGCCGGCAACCAGACGCTGTATATCTTCAGCATTTGTTTGCTTTTCGTTTACCTTCTGCTGGCCGCCCAATACGAAAGCTTCCTGCTTCCGCTGCCGGTATTGCTTTCCCTGCCGGTCGGGGTTTTCGGAGCCTTTCTTGCGCTCAAACTTTTCGGCCTGGAGAACAACATCTATGCGCAGGTTTCTTTGGTCATGCTGATTGGTTTGCTGGGGAAAAATGCAATCCTGATCGTAGAATATGCCATTATCAGGCAAAAAGAAGGCCGAACCGTACTGGAGGCGGCGCTTGAAGGCGCTTCGGAACGGCTTCGCCCGATCCTGATGACGTCCTTCGCCTTTATTGCCGGATTGGTTCCGCTTGTGATGGCCAGCGGCGCGGGCGCCCTCGGTAACCGGTCGATCGGAACGGCTGCTGCCGGTGGTATGCTAATCGGGACCATATTCGGGGTGTTCCTCATTCCCGGCCTGTATGTTCTCTTTGCCAGTATGGTCAGGAAGAAAAAGCAAAGCGAACCCTCCGGGCAAGTAGTTTCAAATTAATGTAGCCTGAAAAGAAATGATAAAAAGCAGAAGTCCGATCCTATTTTCTTTTTTCCTGGCCCTGGCAATGTCTGCCTGCCAGGTACCCAAACGCGCCCTTCCGCAGTCGGATCTGTCGGTTCCGGAAACATACGACGGCAATCATGACTCGACCAATATCGGCATAACCCGTTGGGAAACGTTTTTTGCTGATGATGAACTGAACGCCCTGATTGCCGATGCCCTCCGTAACAACCCCGATCTCCACATGGCGATACAGCGGATAGAAATGGCGCAAGCCGGCATCCTCGCCGCCCAGGGCGCCCTTCTTCCCAGCGTCGGCGTCGATGTCGCCGCAGGGGGAAGAAAGTACGGCAAGTATACAATGGATGGCGTAGGAAATTGGGATACCAATTTTTCACCCAATATTGACAGCAAACAGAAAATCCCAACCGGCTTTCTGCCGGATTACTACCTCGGGCTTCGCAGCTCATGGGAGGTCGACCTGTGGGGCAAGTTAAAATTGCAGCGGCAGGCAGCGTACAACCGTTTCGTAGCAAGCGAGCACGGCCGAAACCTCATAGTTACCGGCCTGATTGCCGAAATCGCGAGGGAATACTACCACCTTCTCACGCTTGACAGCGAACTCGCCATCATGCGGTACAACATTGATCAGCAGACCAAGGCGAGGGAAACCGTTGAAAACCTGAAACAGGCTGGAAGAGCAAATGAACTGGCCGTCAATCAATTTGAGGCCCAGCTCCTCAACACAAAAGGTATCGCCATAAAAGTATCTGCAGAAATCGTTGCGACTGAAAACCGGTTGAACAACCTGGTCGGGCGTTTCCCTCAGCCTATACACAGGGGAGAACCGCTCCGGCTGCGTACCTTCCCGAAAACAATTGCGGCGGGAATTCCGGCGCAAATGCTGAACCGAAGACCTGACGTATTGATGGCACGGAACGAACTCCTTGCAGCCCACTCCGAGCTTCAGGCGGCGGATCTGGCTTTTTTGCCGTCGCTGAACATCAGTGCCGACGTCGGCCTTCAGGCTTTCAAGGGCGGGCTCATTTTTAACCCGGGGTCGCTCGCTTACGGCTTGCTCGGCGGTTTGTCCATGCCGGTCCTGAACAGGAAAGGTCTCAAAGCCAACCAGAAAGTACGGGAGGCTGAAACCAAAGAAGCATTGCTTCAGTACAACAAGATTGTACTTTCCGGCTTTAACGAAATCCACGCGGATCTGAACCGGCTGAACAAGCTTTCAGAAATGTATCACCTTAAAACTCAGGAAGTCGCTCAGCTCCGGAACGCTGTACTGGTGTCTCATGATTTGTTTGTTGTTGGCGCGGCCAACTACCTTGAGCTGATCACCGCCCAGAACAGCGTAATCCTGGCCGAGATGGACCTGATCTCGATTCGCGAGCAACAGTTTCTGGCGCTCCTGCAATTGTACCGGTCGCTCGGCGGCGGATGGCAGTAACCGCCCCCCGGCTTATTGGCCATAGCGGTCCGCCTGATACAATAAAAAGGGCCCTGTTTTGCGACAGGGCCCTTTTTATTTCAGTCAAACAGGCAACTTCACACCCTGTTCCTGGCATTTTCTACAACTTTGGTATAAAACTGCTCGTAGAGGGGAAGAATACTGCTGACCTCAAACTCTTTTGCACGCTTCAGTGCGTTGGCCTTGAAAAGCGGCAGACGCTCGTCATCTAGGATATAAGCTGCGTTTTTTGCCATTTCCTCCACATCACCTACGTTGCTCATAAAGCCGGTTACCCCCTGTACGTTCAATTCCGGCAGCCCGCCTGCGTTACTCGTAATCAGGGGCACCTCGCAGGCAAGCGCTTCAAGCGCAGCCAGGCCAAAACTCTCCGATTCGGATGGCATCAGGAACAAGTCGGCTACTGACAACACCTCTTCTATCGCATCCAGTTTTCCGAGGAAACGTACGTCTTCGGGAATGCCCATCTCGCGCGCACGCTTTTCGATTCGCGCCCGGTCGGGTCCATCCCCTACCAGCAACAGCTTGGAGGGTACCTGGCTCCGGAGCTTATAAAACACATCGATCACGTCGTCAATCCGTTTTACCTTCCTGAAGTTGGAGGTATGAACAACCAGCTTCTCGCCGTTGGGACAGATGGCCAGTTTAAAATGCTCCTTCTTCTGCTTTTTGAAGCGTTCGAGGTCAATGAAATTCGGAATGACCGTAATATCGGAAACCACTTCGAAATGGCGGTAAGTGTCCTGTTTCAAAAACTCCGAAACGGCAGTAACTCCATCGGATTGGTTGATACTGAAAGTTACGACGGGCGCATAAGACGAATCTTTTCCGACCAGCGTGATATCCGTCCCGTGAAGTGTAGTTATCACCGGTACATGAATTCCCTGCGAAGCCAGAATCTGCTTGGCCAGGTAAGCCGAAGAAGCGTGGGGGATTGCGTAATGCACATGCAACAAATCCAGCCCGGCGTACTGCGCTACATGAACCATCTCGCTGGAGAGCGCGGACTCGTAGGGCGGGTATTGAAAGAGCGGGTAAGTAGGTATATTAACTTCGTGGTAAAAAAGATTTTCATTAAAAAAATCGAGACGTTGGGGCTGCGAATAAGTGATAAAATGTACCTCGTGACCTACTTTGGCCAGGGCCTTTCCGAGTTCTGTGGCTACTACGCCGCTACCGCCGAAGGTGGGGTAGCATACAATTCCTATTTTCATACATTAACAATGTCAAACCAGGATCGGGCGGTACTGGTTTCAGGTTTCAGCAAGCTCTAACAGCACCTCCTCCCTGCCGCCCGGTCAACGTTTGCAACTACCTTTATTTGCTTAGTTTTCCCTACTTTTGAATGTGTAACATAAATTCGTTCCGTTTAACTCCAATAACCTGGAATTTTATTGGCAACATTTACATTTCTATAGGAGCAGCCTGTTTCCAGCCGCATTTTTTTGTCACCCTTATCGCCATAACCTCCTGAAATTGTGCGTAGCAAGCCAAGTAAAAAAGATTTTCTCGTCGGGTTCCTCAGACTGGTACGCACCCAAAACCTTCTGATTATTGCGCTTACCCAATTGGCCGCCAGGATATTCCTCATCGGCCCGCGGGAACAATGGAGACAGGTGCTGGCGGACCCGTTTCTTTACCTCATTATTTTATCCACGCTATTCATAGCAGCGGCAGGCTATATTATCAATGACTATTTTGATATCAAGATTGACATCGTCAACAAACCCAGGCGGGTCATCATCGGCCGTTACCTGAAGAGGCGCATGGCCATAGGCACCCACCAGGTATTCAATGTACTCGGTGTGCTGGCAGGGCTCATCGTCAGCTATAAAGTAGCCATCATCAACGTTTTCTCGGTTTCCCTGCTCTGGCTGTATGCCGAGCGGTACAAACGGCAGCCCCTGATCGGGAACGTGGCGGTTTCCTCGCTTACCGCACTCTCTCTTCTGATACTGAGCGTTCACTATCCCGACAACCGGACGCTCGTCGTGATTTACTCCGTTTTCGCCTTTTTTATTTCACTCATCCGGGAGATTGTGAAGGATATCGAAGACATCAGGGGCGATGCGGCACACGGCTGTAGGACGCTTCCGATTGTGCTCGGAATCAGGGGGACCAAACAGGTACTGTATGTGCTGATCGTCATCTTCACGATCGGGCTGGCGATCGGCGCGGAATCGCTTCATAACCAGGCGCTCACTTGGGCATTTGCAGGCCTTGTAATTTCTTTTGCCTGGCTGTTTTATATGGTGCGCCGTGCGCAAACCAAAAAGGATTTCGGCCGCATTAGTACCGTTTGCAAAGTAATCATGCTAATTGGCTTACTTACAATGGCTTTCATTTGAAATATCACCTATCTTAGGAGATAAAAGCAAATAACCCCCGATTCAAATGAAAACGCTACGATCTATTTTCCTGCTCTGCGCCGCAATCCTCGTCTCTGCCTCTTCACTTCGTGCACAAAACTGCTTCGGAGTACTTCTTAAAGAAGGGGGCGGCTTTGAAATGACCAATTTTGACGGGAAAGGCAAGTCTGTCGGCACTTTAAAATACAGGTTTGTTTCAGTCCGCGATGAATCCGGGTTTACCGTTGCCGATATTGAGCTTGAAAGCTTCTCCAGTAAGGGAAAATCTGAATATAAACAGAAGTTTACCATGAAATGCAATGGCAATGAATCGATGATCGACGCACGCTCCATGGTAATGGAAGAGCAACTGAAGTCGTTCGACTCCTACAAAATGACACTGACCAGCAATGATATTGTTTATCCCAATCAGTTCCAGGTAGGACAAACCCTGAAAGATGCGTCTCTTAAAGGAAGCGGCGATATGTCGGGAATCCCGATTGAGTTCGACATGCAGATTACCGACCGGAAGGTAGTTTCGAAGGAGAAAATAAAGGTGGGTGCGGGAGAGTTTGACGCCTTCAAAATAACCGCCCACAATAAAATGATGAACAAAACGGTTGTTACCATCAATGTTGATTTTGAAACGGTTAGCTACAGGGCGCCCGGCGTCATCTGGGATATCAAAACCGAAACCTACCGGAAAGGCAAGCTGATCGCGGCTTCGGAGCTCACCAAAATTTACTGACAGCGGGGTCCAAAAGGCGCCGGCCGCATTCTCACTGCAAATTTCAGCTTTTTTTAGCCTGATCATTACACTAACTTTACCGCACCAAAAGATCGTGTAATGAAAAGAATTGCCATACTGGCCTCGGGTTCAGGAACGAATGCCGAAAACATCTCGAAATATTTCCAGGACAGAGCAGAGGTAGAGGTTTCGCTGATCCTGACCAATAATCCTGACGCCGGCGTCATCCAACGGGCCCGGCGTCTTCATATCCCGGTAATCCTGTTTGACAAAGTCTCGTTTTATAAGACAGACCGCATCCTGAATATCCTTCAGCAATCACAGATCGACCTCGTTGTATTAGCTGGCTTTATGATGTTGATACCCGGCAACCTGGTAAGTGCTTTTCACAACCGGATCATCAACATTCATCCTGCCCTTCTCCCGAAATTCGGTGGCAAGGGAATGTACGGTTCGTTTGTCCACGAGGCCGTAGCTCAAGCAGGTGAGCCGGAAACGGGGATTACCATCCATTTCGTCAACGAACATTACGACGAAGGCCGCGTCATTTTCCAGGCAAGCTGTCCCGTAAATGCAAACGATACGCCCGATGACATCGCAAACCGCGTGCACGCATTGGAATACCTGCATTTCCCGCAGGTAATAGAAAAGGTGCTCACCGAATTGCCCCTGCCCGGCTAAGCGGGTTCAATCATTACCGGCTTTCTTGCGCATGAGCTCCTCGTAAACAAGATCCATGATCCCGGTCCTGATGTTCAGTCTCCCCAACGCCGAACTCGCCCGGGTTGGATAAACGCGGTTGGACAGGAAGACGTAATTAAGTCCCCACGCGGGGTCTGCCCAGGTCATGATACCGGTAAAACCGGTGTGCCCGTAGCTGGAAGGGCTTGCATACCGCGGAGCATTTCCCGTATAGCGAAATGTAGGCTTGTCAAAACCGATTCCCCGCCTGTTTCCTATTTCGGGAAACTGGTAGCTTGTAAAGGTTTCCAGGGTACCGGGCTTCAAAAAGCGGTCACCGCCGTAATACCCTTTCTGCAGGTACATTTGCCACACTTTCATCACATCATTGGCGTTTCCGAATAAGCCTGCGTGACCGCTCACCCCACCCATCATCGCGGCGGTTTCGTCATGCACATGACCGTGCACAAGCGTATGCCGGAAAATGGTGTCCACTTCTGTCGGTGCTATCATGTCTGCGCGGTAGTAGCGCAGCGGGTTGAATGTAAGCGAGGTAGCGCCCAACTTCCTGAAAAAGTTTCCCTGCAGATAATCCTCGAAGCTTTCACCGCTCAACTCCTTCACAATTTTGGGATAAAGGGTAAATGAAAGATCGCTGTAGACGTAATCCTTCGTGGCATTCAGCGGGGAATCCTTTATCCCCTTCACCATCCGGGCCGGGTACTTCCGGTGCAGGTATAGTTTTCCAGGGACGATTTCAATCGGATAGGCCCGGGAAGCTTCGCTTCTGAAAGTCTTCTTTTTCCAGGTGCCGTCTTCTTTCCTGGCATTTTGCCAAAAAACGATAAATGCTTTCAACCCCGCCTTGTGCGTCAGAAGGTCGCGCAGCTTCATATCGGCTTTGTTCGATTTCCGGAAAAAACGATAATAGTCGCCCAGCCCTTTGTCAAGGTCAAGCATCCCGCTGTCATAAAGCCCCATCAATGCGGTGGTGGATGCCGTGATTTTGGTTACCGAAGCCAGGTCATACAAATCCGTTTCCCTGACCTGGCGTTTTTCCTCGTAGGTGGGACTCCCGAATGCTTTCCGGTAAAATACCTTGCCGTCTTTCGCCAGCTGAATGACACCACCCGGCGTGGCTTTCTCCCTGAGCGCCAGGGCGATCATGGAGTCTATCCGCGAATTAAGCCGGTCTGAGTCAATGCCGATTTCCTCCGGAACGGTATACTTCAACCGGCCTATTGCTTCCAACCCGATTCCGTTTCCGTACCTGAACCGTTCATTTACCGTCACCGGCAACTTTCCTACGGCCGGGATAGCGCCAAAAATCAACTGCGCCGATAAATCTTCCGTATATGGAGTCAGCTGATAACCCAATACAATAGCCCGGGCCCGGTCAATACCGGTTAGCTTTGCCAGCGAATATGGGTTCCCCAACACAGTCACCACAGTCTTCTTTGCCTTCGTAATCCTTTCAAGGGCTTTATTAACAGCGGCTGTAACGCCATACTGAACCCCTGGACGTATACTGCTTAAATGAAGCGTCAGCAGGACAACGTCATATGGCCTCAGCGCCGCCTCCAGGCTATCGATTTCCGGGTCTCCGGCTTTATCGGATACCTGGAAAAGGTCTACCGCAGTGTAAAGACCCGCCGTTTTCTGAAAAATCGTCGGCTTTCCATCCCCGATAGAAACCACCGCAATTTTCAGGCTGTCGAGTCCGCGGAGCGGCAGCAGGTCCGCGTCATTTTTGAGCACGGTAAGGGCCCGTTCCGTCAGCAACCGGTTGGTGAGCTCCGCCGCCTTCGGGTTAAGATCTTCGTATAAATTCTCCAATGCTACCGGTCTGTAGTGGTTAAGGCCGACCCACGCCTTGGCCGCCAATACCCGCTTGCAGCGCTCAGCAATCTCCGCAGGGGTAATTTCTCCCTTCTCTATTGCTTCCTTTATCCTGGCGATGGCTTTCGGTACGTCTTCGGTAAATTCAAGCACATCCATACCTGCCACAAGTCCTTTTGCGTCTGCAAGTCCGTCGGAAAAATATTTGGTTATTCCTTTCATGTTCATGGCATCCGAATATACCAATCCCTCAAAGCCCAGTTCGCGGCGAAGCAAATCGGTAACAATACGTTTTGAAAGCGTAGAAGGCAAATTGGGCGTATCATCCAGTGCCGGGATGCTCAAATGGGCAATCATCACACCCGACAGGCCATTTTTAATAAGCTCCTTGAAAGGATACAGTTCCACCGAATCCAGTTGCTGCCGGTTGTGGCTGATAACCGGTAATTCATGATGTGAATCCGAGCCTGTATCGCCGTGACCCGGAAAATGCTTGGCACTGGTCAGCAAACCATAATCCTGCATCCCGCGCATGTACGCTACGGCCTTTTCAGCCACCTGGTATTTATTTTCACCGAATGACCGGAAGTTGATAACGGGGTTTGCCGGATTGTTGTTCACATCAGCAACGGGAGCAAAGTTAATATGCACCCCCAGTCTCCGCGCCTGCTGCGCCACTTCTTTTCCCATCCTGTAAATCAGATCATTTGCCTGGCTCGCTGCTCCCAACGTCAGCATATAGGGATAGCGAACCGTGCTGTCAATACGCATTGCCAACCCGAACTCCGCATCCATCGCTACCAGGAGCGGAACCTTTGCCGCCGACTGAAGCCGGTTGGTGACGCGGGCCTGGGGTACCGGCCCGCCCTGGAAAAACACGACGCCGCCCACTTTATGGTCCCGGACCAGTTTTTCAACGGTTTCCGGGCTCACCCGATCAGTTCCGACGAGAGAGCGCCCAACGTCGGAAGTCACCGCTACCATAAGAAGTTGCGCAATCTTTTCGTCGTCAGACAACGTTGCAAAAACCGAATCTACCCAATGCGGGTCGGCCTTCAGAAACGATGGTTGTTGCGCCTGTACATGCGGTACGGCCAAAAGAAAAAGCAATACAAATCCAAGAATATGCCTCATAATGAATGGATAAGAGTCAGAAACATGCCGGGAATGAAAGTAGCTAATCGTCCTCAAACCAACGAAATTATCACTATTTTCAGCTATTTGCCGAAAATTCGTTGCTTTCCGGTGAGAAAATAGTAGTTTACTACACGAATCAAGTAGTTTAGTCAAAATTTACCCGGGTTTTCTGTGCGCTTCTTTAAGTTTATCTTTCAGATTTTGCTCCTTTCCATCCTCGTTGTCGGCGCGGTAACCATCTGGCGCGGAGCCCGGCATGGAAACTGGTTTACCGGCTGGTTTGCGGAGACCACCGGCCGGTCGGTCTCGACCCACTCGGTAGTATTGGAAGAGGTGGTCGCAATGGGAAAGCTCGAGCTTGTCAAGTATAATTTCAAAGATATAGTGGAGCACGAGATAGTCAGACAATGGCTCCCTAACTCCAGGGCGATCCTGGTCGTACAGGGCGAAGCCGTTGGCTGTATAGACCTCACGCGGGTCCGTCCGGACGATATCCAGGCCGGCGGCGATACGCTTTTGATTCATCTGCCCGAGCCGGAGCTCTGCGTTTTCAAGATCGATCACGGCAAATCCAAGGTATACAATACTGAATATGCGCTGATGGACGAAGCCCGCCTTGTGGACGAAGCCTACCGGGAAGCAGAAACCAAAATCAGGCAGTCGTCTCTCGAAATGGGTATTCTCGACGAAGCCAGAGAAAATGCACGCAAAGTGCTCACTCCCTTGCTTAGCAAATCATCAGGGAAACCGGTTGCGATTGTTTTTCCCTTGAATGCAACCCGGGAAAGACTCAAATAGCTACCAACTCACCTTTTAAACCCATCATTTAGAAACCATACGAAATGAAACACTCCGGCCTCATTGAACCCGCAGCCATCCAACAGCTTATTCACGATGGTGAAATAGAAACCGTCATACTTGCTTTCACGGATCACTACGGCAGGTTTCTGGGCAAACGACTGGATGCAGACTATTTTGCCGACGAAGCATTGCTAAATGGCTCGCATGGGTGCGACTATCTGCTCACCACCGATATGGCGATGGAGCCGGTTGCCGGTTACGAATTTGCCAGCTGGGAGCTGGGATATGGCGACTTTCACCTTGTACCGGATCTTACCACGATCAGAAAAGCCGACTGGCTCGACAAAACTGCTATTGTGCTTTGCGATCTTTTTGACGACAAAGCACACGCGCCGGTGGCGGTTGCCCCGCGGAACCTTCTGAAACGACAGCTGGAGAATGCCGAAAAAGAGGGCTGGGCAGCATGCGCCGCTACCGAGCTGGAATACTATCTTTTTGAAAACTCTTACCGGGCTGCATTTGAGCAGCACTACCAGGACCTGAGGCCCGCCGGGTATTACCTGGAAGACTACCACCTGCTGCAGGGAACCAGGAATGAGGGCTTTACCGGGAAGGTACGTCGGCATCTCAAGAACTCCGGCATACAGGTCGAAAATTCCAAGGGAGAATGGGGCCTCGGTCAACATGAAATAAACATTAAATACGCTGATCTGCTAAAGGCCGCCGACAATCACGTACTTTTTAAGCAATGCCTGAAAGAGGTTGCCGACAGCCAGGGCTTATCGCTGACCTTTATGGCGAAATTCGCCACTGACCAGGCCGGATCAAGCAGTCATATTCACCTGAGCCTTTGGAAAAACGGGAAAAACGCATTTACAGGCGATCATCAGCTCGGTCCGGTCAAAGGGACTTCCGACTATTTCAGGTGGTTCCTGGGTGGATGGCTGGCGCATGTTCCCGATGTAATGCCTTTTTACGCCCCGACGGTCAACTCCTATAAGCGATTCGTTGACGGCTCCTGGGCGCCTACCCGCCTCGCCTGGAGTTTTGACAACCGGACGGCCGGGTTCCGGGTCGTCGGCAGCGGGTCGAGCTTAAGGATCGAATGCAGGATACCTGGAGCCGACTGTAACCCCTACCTTGCCCTGGCAGCTTCCATCGCCTCAGGGCTTGACGGTATCAAACACCGGATCGAACCTCCTGAGTGCTTTATCGGGGATATCTATGCCGCCGCGGGCCTCCCCAGGGTTCCCTATACCTTATCAGAAGCCATTGCCGGCTTCGAAAAAAGCAGTTTTGCCCGGGAAGCTTTTGGCGAAAAAGCATTTAACCATTACCTGCACTTTTTTAAAGCAGAACAAAAGGCCTATGATATCGCTGTTAACGATTGGGAACTCAAGCGGTACTTCGAGCAGATATAGCGGGCAATAGCAACTTGTTTCTGATGAGTTTGCACAGGCATTTTCGGTTATTTCCGGTAAACAGCTACACCGTTCAGAGCCCCCTGCTAACCTTTTTGGCGCTGCTGATACCGCTCGCATTGTCGGGCCGGTCCGAAGCCGACAGCCTGAGAGCGCTGATCGCCGGCAGCCGGGAAGACTCTGCCAAAGTACACCTGCTCTACAGGTACGGCGAGCTGTTCGAGGGCAACCGTACGGATTCAGCCGCCTTTTATTATTGGAAAGCCAGGAAATTGGCCGAAGACATCGGCTACAGCCGCGGCGTAGCGGTTTTCGCCAGCCATTACATCGTTATCCTGAACAACGAGGGAAAATTTCGCGAAGCGCTGAAAATCGCGCAGGAAGCCCTCGAACTTTTCAAAAAAACAGGCGACAAAAACGAGCTTGCAACCGCTTACCTCAATGTAGGCAGCGAATGGCAATACCTTTCCGATCTGTCAACCGCATCTTCCTATTACCTTCTCTCAAAAAAATATGCGGAAGAAACCGGCAACCTCCGTCTTCAACGTATCAGCAACAATAACCTTGCATCGGTATTTATCCAGCTCAATGAATTTGAAAAGGGAAAAGCCTACGCTGAAACAGCGTTGATCCTGGCAAGAAAGCTAAAAAACGAGTACGCCGTAGCATCGTCGATGTTCAATATCGCTACGGCATGGACCCAGCTGAAACGACCGGACAAAGCTCTGCCCATTTACCAGGAAGTCAGGAGAATCGGGGAGAAAGAAAAGGACGACGGGTTGCAGCTTGACGGCTGGATCGGGATCGCTGAAGCATACCGTGCCTTGTCTGACGAAACGGCCGCTGAAGAATATTACAAGCGTGTTATTAATTATTCTCAAAACCGGGATATTCCCGAATATAAGATGTATGCCTGCCTCGGCCTTGGCGACCTGCTTCTCAATTCGGGTCGCCGTCGTGAGGCGGCATCCTACCTCGCCGACGGCCTCATGCTCGCCCGTAAAATGGGGTCGAACCTCGAATTGAAAGATTTTTACCTGAAGATGTCGCTTCTGCATGAAAAAGAAGGGGACTTTGTAAAAGCACTCGACTTTAGAAAGCAGTTTGAAGTTTTGCATGATTCCATCGTCGGTGAAAAAAGCAGGGCGGAAGTATC
This sequence comes from Ravibacter arvi, assembly GCF_039540405.1. NCBI lineage: Bacteria > Pseudomonadati > Bacteroidota > Cytophagia > Cytophagales > Spirosomataceae > Ravibacter > Ravibacter arvi. The sequence continues at coordinate 334,553 of NZ_BAABEY010000018.1, read as the reverse complement.
GAACCTGGAAGCCCGGTACGAGTTCGAGAAAAAAGAAGGGATGATCAGGCAATTGAAAGCCTCTGTCAAAGTGCGGCAGCTTCTCCTGAAAAGAAAAAGCCTTTTCAATTACCTCCTGGCAGGCGGGTCATTGGGCCTTCTCACCCTGCTCCTCCTGCTCTACCGGAATTACCAGGCCAAACAGAAAATTCAGCGTCACCGAATCGCTGAGCTTGAGGCTGAAAAAAAGCTGACAATAACCGAAGCGCTTCTCAAAGGCGAAGAACAGGAAAGAAGCCGCCTGGCAAAAGACCTGCACGACGGGCTCGGCGGCATGTTGTCCGGCGTAAAGCTGTCGCTCAGCAGGTTGAAAAATGCCCAGACCCTGCTTCCGGGCGACCAACACACCGTGGGGCGCAGCCTGGACATGCTGGATAGCTCCATTCACGAAATGCGGCGCCTTGCACGCAACTTAATGCCGGAATCGCTGGTCAGGTTCGGCCTGAACGCCGCGCTCTGCGATTTCTGCACGGATTTGAACCGCTCAGGTGCAATAACCGTATCTTATCAGAGCTTTGGCATGGAGAATGCAACTATTAACCAGAAAATAGGGATCAGCGTATACCGTATTGTCCAGGAGCTTTTCAACAACATTTTGAAGCATGCCCATGCAGACGCAGCCATTGTACAGATTTCTCTCCATGACGCCCTGCTCAGCATTACCGTTGAAGACGATGGGGTGGGTTTCGTACCTGCGGAGAGTTCGCCCGACCCTGGCATGGGATTGAAAAACATCAGGAGCCGTGTAGAATTCCTGGGCGGAAAAATCGATCTTCGCTCTTCTCAGGGAAATGGGACCTCGGTACTTATTGAAATTCCGACATGAGCATAAGAGTTTTCATTGTAGACGATCACCACATGGTAATCGAAGGCATACGGTTTCTGCTTCAAGGCGAAACGTCCGTCGAGTGCCTGGGGCATGCCACCAGCGCCGCATCGTGCCTTGCTTTTCTGTCGGTCAGTCAGCCGGATATAATCCTGATGGATATTAATTTACCCGACACCAGCGGCATCGAGTTGTGCAGAGTGGTTAAGCTTAGATACCCTTCTTTACAGGTAATTGGGCTGAGTACCTTTAATCAGCAAAGCTTTGTTGAGAGGATGATTCAGAACGGCGCTTCAGGCTATATCCTTAAAAATGCAACCCGGGAAGAACTCGTTACCGCGATTCACCGGGTGAACAAGGGAAAAAAGTATTACAGCGCCGAAATTGCGCAATCACTTAAGAGTGGGCAACCGGGAATTCCACTCCTTACCCGCCGGGAAAAGGAAGTGCTTGAGCTCATCGCAGAAGGATACACCAATGCTGAAATTGCGGATAAGATCTATGTTTCGGTGACAACGGTTGATACCCACCGGAAGAATCTCCTGGCAAAATTTGATACACGGAATACGGCGTCGCTTATCAGGATGGCGATGAACTGCGGACTACTCTGAAAACAGGCTTCTCCAGGTGCCGGATCGGAGTAGTCCGCGAGCTGCGCTCCTATCTGCCGGGGAGCAAATATTGATTTTCATTAATAAAATACTCCGCAATTTTCCTGCGCAGGTTTTTCAGGTTGACCGGATCTGCTTTGGTAAATCTTTTGAGCCCCATCAACATCACCCTGAGCTCGTCGGTTTCCGCGAAGGAGGTAATTGCGCTCTTTCCCGATTTGCCTACCCGTTCGACGGCCTCGTAAATATAAAGCCGGGCCATATCGCGCTGGATCTGTACGGCATCGGCGCCTAGTTTTCCCGTCAATTTTTCAACGCGGAGCAACACCGATTCCGCTACATACACTTCGATGCCCATGTCCGCAATATCCATAATGACCTCCTGTTCATCTGACAACGACGCCATGAACTTCTGAACGGCTGCCCCGGATACCATCAGGACGGCCTTTTTGAGATTCCTGATTATCTTTTTCTCCGCCGCAAAAAGCCCTTCCTCTTCTTCTGCACCAAAGTTCGGGATCGATAAAATTTCCTTGGACACCGCCAGGGCCGGCCCCATCAGGTCGAGCTGGCCTTTCATTGCGCGCTTAAGCAGCATGTCAACCGTCAATAAACGATTGATTTCGTTGGTACCCTCGAAAATACGGTTGATCCGACTGTCCCGGTAGGCACGGTCCATGGGCGCGTCCGCGCTATACCCCATTCCCCCGTAAATCTGAACCCCTTCGTCCGCCACATAGTCAAGCACTTCAGAACCATGCACTTTCATGACCGCACATTCGATGGCAAATTCTTCAAGGGCTTTCAGCTTGGCCTCCGCATCCGGCACGCCCGACGCTTTCAAGGTTTCTATAAGGTTATCGATGTCCTGTCCGGCCCTGTAGGCGGCCGATTCCGACGCGAAAATACGGGCAGCCATTTCGGCAATTTTGTATTTGATGGCCCCGAATGAAGCGATCGACACCCCGAATTGTTTTCTTTCGTTGGCATAGCCGATGGCTTCGTCAAGTACTTTTTTGGCGCCGCCCAAAGCCGCCGCGGCCAGTTTGATCCGGCCGATATTGAGAATATTCACGGCAATCTTGAAGCCGTTGCCCCGCTCGGAAAGCAGGTTTTCTACGGGAACATGGCAGTCGTTAAAGAATATCTGGCGGGTATCTGAGCCTTTGATCCCCATTTTATGCTCGGGCTCATTCATGGTGATACCACCGAAGGTTTTTTCCACGATAAAAGCCGAAAGATTTTTATCGGGCTTCCCGTTTTCGTCTGCTATTTTGGCAAAAACAATGAACAGATCGGCGAAACCACCGTTGGTAATCCACATTTTTTGCCCGTTGATAACATAGTGCCCGCCGTCTGCGCTCAATACGGCCCTCGTCTTGCCGGAGTTGGCATCAGAGCCGGAATCCGGCTCGGTAAGGCAGTAGGCAGACTTCCATTCGCCGGATGCCAACCTGGGGAGGTATTTGCTTTTTTGCGCCTCATTACCATAATATACAATGGGCAATGTCCCGATACCGGTATGAGCAGAAAGCGCCACCGAAAAAGAATGGCCGGCGCCGGTACGCTCGGTCACCAGCATGGACGTATTGAAACTCATTCCAAAACCGCCATATTCTTCCGGAACCGCTATGCCCAGCAAACCGAGCTCACCTGCCTTGTCCATTAAAGCGGTTATGAGCTCCGGGCTTTTGGCACTGTCGAGTTCATCGAGGCGCGGCCATATTTCTGCTTTCAAAAAATCAGTGCAGGTTTGAGCAATCATTAATTGTTCTTCGGAGAACTCCTCGGGAATAAAAACTTCCGAAGCCTCCGATTCCCTGATGATGAATTCGCCACCGCGTATGGCCTTTTGGGTTACCTGTTCACTAGCCATTTCTTGAAGTTTGTGATTTTGTGATTATTCGCTTATCCAACCGGATTACGCTGCGATTCAAAATTAACAACTATCAAGATATTATGCAAGCATACTATTTAAACAAAATAAAGTCCCTACTCCCTACCCGGAGGGAGTTTGCAACGATCTATTTCTTGACGACGCGCAGCTGCTTCCTGACGATACCATCCTGGGAAGCATGTACCAGGTAAAGCCCGCTGGAAAGGCCCAGTTCGGTAAAATTGATCTGATAAAGATTACCGGTGCGCTTGATAAACCGGTCCGGCACACTTACCCTTTGCCCGGTAGCCAGCACGATCGCGAACTGGTAGGATTCGTTCGGGTCATTGCTGGTTTTCACGTTAAGTATATCCTGGAAGGGAACAGGGTACGAGGTCCATTCCGGCATGTCGCCCGTCAGGTTTGTACCCGAACCCCTGGAGATGAAAAAGTAAGTTGAAGTAATGTACAGGAGGGAATCGTCCCAGGTATAGGCCTCCCCCATGAGGTCATAACGCCCGATGGAGGGAGCAAAGCCATTCTTTCCCTGGTAAAGGGTGTAGGGGTGCTTCCTGGTCCTGGATTCATAGGCATAAGGCCCGCGCAATTTCATACGAACCCGGTCGAACGGGTAGTTCCCATCGATACCGATATTGAGAAACGCCGGGATCGAATCGACATGGAAAACCTGGCCCTCTTCGATCAACCCTACGATTTCCGGGTCGATCACATCACCGGCAGACTGAAGGGTAAAACGGAGCGAGGCCTCCTCCACACGCAGAACGACCGGGGCGTCTACAAAAGACCCGTTATTATCAAACGCCCTGACAAAGAACTTATATTCGCCATTTCCCGGCGGCATTCCCGCTACCGTTCCAAAGGTCAGCGATAACCAGGTGGGGTGCGCATGCAGCATCATGTGGGTAACGTAACCATCGGTATCCGTGAAAGTTTCTGCCGGGATATCAAATCGGAAATACTTATTTTCAGGACTGAACAGCGTAGGAATCGGTTTGGTAACCTTGGGCGCCGTATTGAAGAAATTCTTATCGAGCACTCTGATAAGAAGATAGGTTTCCACGAACGCGTTCTGGTTATCAAAAGCTTTGAGCGTGACCTGGTACTCGCCCAAAGCGGTAGGCTTACCGGTAAACCGGTTCCCCGAAAACCGGAGCCACGAAGGCAGGTCAAAGGCTTCTATTTTCGAAATACTCCCGTCGGCGTCGGCAAACATTGCCGACGGCAACTCGTACACGTAATTTTCGTTGATGCGTGCTACCAGGTCAGAAAAATTGATCTGCAGCGTGGGTGGGATATTGGTATTGTCAGTAGGATCAATCCGCAGCGTGAGGTAAGCGGAAAATGCACCACCTTCATCATCAATACCCCTCACTTCAAGACGCGTATCGCCGAGCGTTGACCCTGTTCCTTTGAGTGTTTCACCGTCGAAACTCAGCCACGAAGGCAGGTTGGGCATTTCAATCTTCTCGATCCGTCCGTCCATATCGCCGAAGTGGTCTTTCGGGATTGTAACCGAAAATGGCTTCCCGATTGCCTTGATCTGCATCGGGATAGGCGTCTTAAGAAAAGGAAGGCGGTTGCTCGCCACTGCCCAATAAGACGGCACGAACATGTCGTCTTCTATCTTTACTTTAATTGGCCTGGTCACGCCGGGCGTTTTGTCCGCATACATCTTATATGCGCCATACACCAGGTCTAACATGCTTTTGGCATCGATCGTCCGGATCAGGCTGTATGAAATGCTGTCCAGGTCTACGATATTCTCTTTGGGGCGGGTTTTCCAGGTAGCAGCAGCCTGCCTGACCGGGCCCTGAATGCGGGCAAAAACGTTCTCGAGCGACACTACAAAGCCCACGAAATCGGCGCCATGCTCAAAACACTCATTTACCTGGCGGGTAATCAGGTCCGGGGTTGCGTCACTATTGATAAAAACCTCGTTGCCGAGAAATGCGCCTTTGGGCATCCCTCCTCTCAGGACATCCATCGTAAACCGGTGGTCCCAATACAAAACATTATTTATTTTAATCCCGTCTGTTTTTTCACTGAGATTCGGGAAGGCGATGGTCGCCCTGAGGCCGCTGAGTTCATCCAGCACCGACCCGAAATCAGAAATGTAGCGCATGGTAGGCGAAACTGATTTTACTGCGGCAACCAGCGTTTCGATATACTTTTTCAGCTGTTCATGCCTGAACCGGTACCAGTCTTTTCCATAGCGCTGTTTAAAACTCTCCCGCGGATCCCAGGGAACTATATAGGGATTGGCTTCTTCGAACGACTTGAAAGTCATCCCCCAGGCATAGTTCAGGCGCTCTATTTTCTTATAGTGACCTTTGAGCCATTCTTTGTATTGGGCAACGGTTTCATCCGAATTATCAAACACGGTCAGGTAAATATCCGGAGTTTCGGTGTCCGGCTCAAAGTTCTCGTAGGGAAACCCCGACTCCTGCTCCGGCGTGTTGGAGGTAGCGATAAAAAGTAGCTTTCCCTGGTCGTGAACCCATTTATAACGTTCGGCCACTTGCCTGACAAAATCAGCTGCGAGGGCGGCTGACGGCAGGTGGTTGTAGCGAAAGGTGGTTGCCGTGAACGATCCCATGTGCGAAATTTTCTTGTGATCTTTCAGACCATCCTTCTCCCAATCCCAAAAACCTTTCAGCTTTCCTTTCGGCCGGGTAAGGTGAATCCGCAGCGCGACGTACATCCCCTGGTTAACTATCGTTCTGATCTGCTCGTCAAACTGGGACCAGTCGGCTTTATCCGGTGAATCCACATATACCTTGTCCCAGTGTATGGTCAGGTAGACCGAATTCAAACCATACTCATGGGCCATTTGAATAAGCCGGCGCTCCGGACCGCCGTCAGGGCTGAGATTAAGCAGCATTAACCCTACATAGCGCTGTCGCGAAGGCGTCTGCGCGCCGGCGGTCGCCAGGTAAAGGCTAAAAACGCAAGCGAGACACACTGCGACCCATCCGGTCCTGATCCTGAATTTGTTAAGTAGCATAGTCATGAGCATTCACTTTCTCGAATAACCCCTATAGCATGACAGAGGCCCGGCGGTCCCCGTTATTAATTGAAAAATCCGGCCTCCCAGATACCGGTTTCGGCTTCCGCCGGCAGGGAATTACTTTTTTAAAAGCGCCTCCATCAAGGTCGTGGCTACAAGACCATTTCCTTTTTCATTGAGGTGTACGCGGTCTGTTGTGAGAATGTTTCGGTCGCGGTTTTCGGGGTTATTTTCCTTCAGGTAGTCGACAAATACTTTCCGAAGGTCGCAAAGCTCGACTTTTTCGGTTTCAGCCAGTTGTCTCACCAGGTTAGCATACTGGTTGAGGTCGCCGTCCTGCTGGTTGGAAAAATCATTCTTCTCTCCGATTACCGACGGTGTACATAAGATAATCCTCGCGCCCTGCGCCTTCAGTTTTTTGATAATGGCCTGGTAAAATTTCACGTACTTTTCAGGATCCGTACCGGTTCCGTGCGACGATTTGTGCCAGACATCATTTATCCCCACATAAACAAACACGACATCAGGTTTCTTAGACAATACGTCGTCTTCCAGCCGGAGGTAGAGATCATACACTTTATTGCCTCCGATCCCGGCTCCGATCAACTCGTATTGCTCACCCAATCCTTTTTGTTTCAGTGCTCGCGCCATTTGGGTAATATAACCGGTCTCTTCAACGCCGGCCCGCGTAATTGAATCGCCAAAAAACACGACGCGTACCGGTTTTGCAGTGCTGAAAGCGAAAAACAAACCGGAAACCAGGACCAGGAGTTTAATGCGGAAAAAAAGTTTCATTTGAATGGAAATGGGGTTTGGGTATGAGGTGTGAGGTGTGAGGTGTGAGGTTGGTCGCCTGAAGCTCACGCCTCCTTTTTATGATGTCCCTTTTGTTTATTGCCGCTGCGATGCCGGTTAAATCGCTTTGCCGGCGCGGACGATTTCCGGTTAGGTTGATAATCGGGTGCAGCACCCAGGTGTTCGGGCAGTGGTATCTTGGCCACTTCCCGGCCCATCAGGCTCTCGATACCGGCAAACTTCCTCGACGACTGGTCATTGATAAAAGTAATGGCCGTCCCGGTCCTTTCTGCGCGAGCCGTTCTCCCGATGCGGTGAATATAGTCTTCAGGGTCCGGCGGAATGTCATAATTCACTACCAGCCCGATGCCGTCCACGTCAATCCCGCGTGACAGGATATCCGTACCAACCAGGATCTTCAACTCTTTGTTCTTGAATCTCAGCATAATTTCCTCCCGTTCCTTCTGGTCAAGGTCCGAATGGAATGACTTCACTGAAACGCCCAGGCGGTGGAGCTCTTTTTCCAATACCTTGGTACTCTGCTTGGTGGAGCAGAAGATGATAATACTGTTGTAGTCGCCGTTTTCGAGAATATGCCTGAGCAGGCCAACTTTCTGGCTGTCATACACCATGTACGCCTGCTGAAGAACGCCTTCCGCCGGCTTCGAAATCGCTACGTTCACCTCTTTCGGGTCTTTGAGGATCATGCGGGCCAGCTTCCTGATTTTCGGTGGCATGGTAGCCGAGAAAAGCAGGGTCTGTCTCGAAGCAGGAAGGGTATTGATGATTTTTACAATATCCTCGAAAAAACCCATATCCAGCATCCTGTCGGCTTCATCGAGAATAAGATGCTCCAGCTTATCAAACTTGATCTCGCCCGAGGCCAGCATGGCCAACAGTCGTCCGGGAGTAGCAATCACAATGTCGGCACCCATCCGAAGGGCCTTCCGCTGTTGGTCCCAGTCCTGGCCGGAACCACCGCCATAGACCGCAATAGAGCTCACTTGTATGAAATACCCCAGCGCTTCCACCTGCTGGTCGATCTGGATGGCCAGTTCGCGGGTGGGCGCAATGACGAGCGTATTTAAATGCCTGTTTTCCGAAGTGATGAGTCTGTTCAACACGGGAAGCAGGTAGGCTGCTGTTTTCCCGGTACCGGTTTGCGCACAGGCAATGAGGTCTTTTCCTTCGAGAATAATCGGAATTGCCAACTCCTGAATCGGGGTTAATGACTTGTAACCCATCGATTGCATACCTTCCAGCAATCCTTCGTTAAATGCTAAATCTTGTATCTGCATGGTGTTTGAAAAACCAATATTACGAACACGGCCCAAGTATGACAACTAAAACAGCAGAAAGGCGTGAAATAATACCGTTTTTCCCTCGCTTCGCCGCTCTGCCGGGCCGTCGCCCCCCGTCCTCCTGCCCGGCCGCGGGCAATGAAAATTTTCTGTCCGGCCCCGCCGCATGCGTAGTTCTTTCAGTTTCAGCGGCAAACCAGCAGGCACCGGTTGCGGCGTTCAATATTTTAAACGTTTCTAAATTATTTCCAGTAGTCCTTTAGAGATGTAAATGTGGTATTAATTATGCTTTTTAGCAGTAAATTTTCAAAAGGCTGTGATTTTGCCGATTCAGCAGTAAGGCGATTCAACTTTCACATAAACAAAGAATGAGTTTTCAAATCAAGCAAAAAGCTGCTCAGTACGACGTAGCGATAGTAGGATCAGGCGCCGGCGGTGGAATGGCCGCTTATCAATTGTCAAAAGCGGGGGCAAAAGTAGTGTTGCTGGAAGCCGGCGGTTATTTCGACCCGGCCGATCCTCAGTACATCACGCAGCTGAAATGGCCGTGGGAATCTCCGCGGCGCGGCGCCAGTACAACGCGTGCTTTCGGTGATTTCGATGCGGCGTGGGGTGGCTGGGAGATTGACGGCGAGCCGTATACCCGTAAAAACGGTACGCAGTTCGAATGGTTCAGATCCCGGATGCTGGGTGGCCGGACCAACCACTGGGGGCGTATTTCCCTGCGTTTCGGTCCTAATGACTTCAAACGAAAAAGCCTTGACGGCCTGGGAGAAGACTGGCCGATCTCTTATAATGACGTAAAACCGTATTACGACCAGGTAGACAAGCTGATCGGGGTATTCGGCACGGTAGAAAACATGCCGAATGAGCCGGACGGAATTTTCCTCCGCCCGCCCAAACCCCGTCTGCACGAGCTCATGATCGCAGAAGCAGGTAAGAAAGCCAACGTGCCGGTAATCCCGTCGCGCCTCTCTATCCTGACCGAACCCATCAATAACGAACGCGGGGTTTGTTTCTATTGCCGCCAGTGTAACAGGGCCTGCCAGGCGTATGCCGACTTTTCGTCGTCTTCGGTACTGGTAATCCCGGCGCTGAAAACAGGTAATGTGACGCTCATCAACAACGCTATGGTGCGCGAGGTAGTCACCGATCAGCAAACCGGGCTTGCAACGGGGGTTTCTTATGTGGATACCCAAACGATGAGCGAACAGACGGTCAACGCAAAAATTGTGATACTCGCTGCGAGTGCCTGCGAAACCTCCCGTATTCTTCTGAACTCCAAGTCGACACGGAATCCGAACGGCCTTGCCAACTCAAGCGGCGTGGTAGGCAAATACCTGCACGATTCAACCGGCGCTTCGAGAGGCGCGTTTTTACCTCACCTGATGGATCGCAAACGGTACAATGAGGATGGTGTAGGTGGAATGCACGTGTACACCCCCTGGTGGCTCGATAACAAAAAACTGGATTTCCCGAGGGGCTACCACATCGAGTACGGCGGAGGTATGAACATGCCTTCGTACGGCTATGGTTTCGGTATCGAAGGAATGAACGGAAAATACCCGACCAAAGACGGGGTTAAACGGAAAGCCGGGGGTTACGGCGCTTCGCTGAAAGAAGATTTCAGGAGGTTCTACGGCGCTAACGTAGGTTTTGCGGGGCGCGGAGAGGCCGTTGCCGTAGCGGAAAACTATTGTGAAATTGACCCCAATGTAGTAGATAAATACGGCATTCCGGTTTTGCGCTTCCAATACAAATGGAGCGACTACGAACGCTTGCAGGCCAAACACATGCATGAAACATTCGAGGAGATGATCCACGCTATGGGCGGCGTCCCGCTGGGAACCAAACCCGGTCCGGAAAACGACTATGGTCTTGCGCTCCCCGGACAAATTATCCATGAGGTAGGAACGGCGAGAATGGGCAATGACCCCAAATCATCGGCGGTTAACAAATATGCTCAGGCCCATGATACCAAAAACGTTTTTGTTGCTGATGGCGCGTCATTCGTTTCACAGGCGGATAAAAACCCGACGTGGACAATCCTGGCGCTATCCTGGAGAACGTCTGACTTTATCATGGATCAGGTCAAGAAGAAACAGCTTTAAGACCGGAGATTTAACCCAAGCATTGACCCTATTAAGCATCTGATCGAATGAAACGCAGAGATAGTTTAAAAGCAATCACTTTCACCTCCCTCGGCATTGCAGGGCTGAACCCGCAGCAGGCATTGGCGGAGCAGCGGAACGCTGACCTGCAGACACCGGTTGACGAGGATATTAAGATCCCCGGCGGTCGGCAGAAGGAAGAGGCCATCCGGGACGCGAGATTGCAAAAAGAGAAGTTTTTTGATACTCACGAGCTCGCTACGATTAAAGTTCTGGCCGATATTATTATCCCGGCCGACGGTACTTCGGGCAGCGCGTCCGACGCAGGTGTCACCGAATTTATAGAATTCATTGTGAAGGATATGCCGCAGCACCAGCTTCCCATGCGCGGGGGATTGCGCTGGCTTGACCGGGAATCTGTTTCCCGCTTCAATAAGAAATTCGTGGAGATCAGCGCCGACCAGCGTATCAAAATTGTTGACGACATCGCCTACCCGGAGGAAGTTAAACCGCGGTTCACACAAGGAGCTGCCTTCTTCAGCCTGATGCGCAACCTCACCGCCACCGGGTTTTATACCAGTGAAATCGGGATAAAAGACATCGGTTTTGTCGGAAATACACCGAACGTCTGGACCGGCGTGCCCGATGACGTCCTGAAGCAATACGGCTTTAAGAAAAATGACATCAGGTAACCGGCGCCGGTAGGGCGGTCACGAAAATACAACAGGCACAGCCTGCTGGTTTTGCAACTCCGACAAAGGCGGCAAAATCAGCAGGCTGTTGTTTGTTACAACGGTATCAATTGCCGGGAGAGTTTTATTTCCTGTAATGGTATAAACTTACGGCAGAAATCAGTCAAACTAAACCCGATACAACTCATGCTGGCAGCTCGCATCCTCTTTTTCTGCCTGTTTAACCTAACGGCAATGGCGCAAACCGTCCTTTTCCGCTCCGACCGGGACGGTTACAGCAGCTACCGCATCCCCGCCCTCATTGCCACCCAAAAAGGTACACTTCTTGCTTTCTGCGAAGGACGGAAAGATGGCGCCGGCGATGCCGGAAATATTGATATTGTATTGAAACGCTCTACTGATAGCGGCAAAAGCTGGAGCGGCCAGACGGTAATCTGGGACGACGGGCCCAATACCTGCGGCAACCCCTGCCCGGTGATAGACGAGAAAACCGGCACGATCTGGCTGCTCCTCACCCACAACCGGGGCGATGATGACGAAGGAGATATTATCAAAAAGACAGCGAAAGGCTCCCGAACGGTCTGGGTATCAGCAAGCCACGACGATGGCGTGACCTGGTCCAAACCGGTCGACATTACCGCAACCACCAAAAAACAGGAATGGGGCTGGTACGCAACGGGCCCGGGCGTAGGGATCCAGATCAAGCACGGCCCGCATAAGGGTCGTCTTGTAATTCCATGCGACTTCAGCTATGACGATCCGGAGGGGAATGTCCGGGGCGGCCCCTATGAATACGGATCGCATGCCATCTATAGCGACGACCACGGAAAGACCTGGCAGCTCGGCGGTCTCATAACGCCCAAGGTCAACGAATGCCAGGTGGCAGAGCTTGCCGATGGCAACGGGTCGCTGCTGATGAACATGCGCTCGTATTTCGGTCGCGGCCTCCGAACGCATTCCATTAGCCGTGACGGTGGCCTGAGCTGGACTTCACCGGCCGATGCCCCGACGCTTGTGGAGCCTGTTTGCCAGGCGTCATTGCTGCGTTACTCCTGGCCCGACAGTCGTGACCGTTCCGGCATCCTGCTGTTCCTCAACCCCGCCAGCAACCGACAGCGGCACAATATGACGCTCCGGGCGAGCTATGACGACGGTAAAACCTGGCCGGTAGCCCAAACGCTGCACACCGGCCCGTCTGCCTATTCCAGCCTGGCGGTACTTCCGGATCGGAATATTGCAGCCCTGTATGAGGCAGGCGAAAAAAGTCCTATTGAAACGATCCGATTTGAAATCATACCTGCCGTTGCAGTCAGAAAATAAATATTTTGTCCTTAACAAAGATTTATTTTAAAAATAGAGAGTATTGGTAAGCCTGTTTTGCGTCCTTATGCCGGATTTAATAAAAGGACGCCTACCCTATGGACGACTACAGGCAGTATAAAGCTGAACAACTGGCTGCTGATGCCTCATTCCGCCGCTGGAAGCTCGATCAGAATAAAGCGGATGCTTTGTTATGGGAAAGCTGGCTTCTTCAACATCCGGACAAGCTGCCGGAGGTCGAAAAGGCAGAACGCCTGCTGGAAACCGTATTCAATAGCTATGACGCTCCCGACACGGAGGAAATCAGGGCCCGGATGCGCGTCATTGCCTCCAGACTTAGCGATGAAGCACCAATCGAAGAAAAGGAGCACTCCCCCCGGTCTCTCTGGCGAAAGCTCGCGACAATAGCTGCTGCGGTCTTACTGGTGGGAGGAACCTGGTGGTACCTCGATACAAAACCGGTGGCACAGGTGAATGACGAAAATCACTTTCAATCCACTGCATCAGAGCGTTACTTGACGAAAACGAACGCTTCGGGACGAAAAAAACTGGTCTTACTTCCCGACGGAAGTACAGTACTCATGATGCCGAACAGCACGCTTCGTTACCCCGAATCATTTTCGGGAGACACCCGCGACGTTCGGTTTTCCGGGGAGGCGTTTTTTGAGATCACGCGAAACCCGGAGCAACCTTTCTTTGTCTACACCGAAAAATTTATCACCAAGGTACTCGGAACCAGCTTCACCATTCGATCGTACGAGGGCGAAGAAGCCAGCGTGACAGTTAAAACGGGCAGCGTTTCGGTTTTTCGCGCCTCCGGCGAAGAGACCAGGACCAGTCATGACGAACAAGCCGTTGTGCTTACGCCGAACGAACGGCTGACTTTCGCGGCAAAAGAGGAATTGGTGGTCCGGAAAATACCGAAAGAGCGTATCAACGCTTCGATCGGGTCCCGTCAAACCGGCCTGGAATTTACAAGAACCGCCATCAGTGAAGTGTTTTCTGCTCTGGAATCGGTTTACCAGGTATCGATACGCTTTGATTCGACAAGCATGAAGAATTGCTTTTTGACGGCCTCTCTCGAAAATGAGCCGTTTTTCAAAAAACTGGACCTGATTTGTCGCACGATAGATGCGCGGTATCAGGTAAATTCCGACGGAGACATCCTGGTTTTCGGCCACGGCTGCGACTAGAATCCATATTTAAAGACCGCGTGTCGCGCGTATACACGACAAAGTGACTTACTAACCTGAAATGCCTATGTAAAAGCACCGAGACCGCCAAAAATCCGGCGATGCGTCAACATCACCGGACACGAATTGTCCCCATCATTTATTTCTGCCAGGAAACCCGCCGTTCAGCGGTGGAGGGGAAATTTTTGCCGAATGCTAAACCGACAAAAATCAAATTTATGTCAAACCGAGAAATTATTCAAAAAGGGATTTTAAAAATCACGCATATCAGCCTGTACCAGGTTTTGATTCTGTTTCTATTTGCGTCGTTTGCCGTAGCGGGTTCCGCAGGGGCACAGCGACAAATACTGGAACAACGCGTCTCGGTCCGCCTCTCATCCGAAACCATCGAATCAGCCCTGAAGAAGCTTGAGCGGACCGCCAACATCCGCTTCATGTACAACCCGGTTATTTTCCCGGCCAAAACCGAACTCAGCCTCACTGCCCGGAACGAGCCTCTCGGCACACTCCTCACAAGGCTGCTTATGCCCTACGAAATTGACTACGAAGTCAGCGATCAGCACATTATCCTGAAACGGTCACGCTCAAAACCGATCCCGAAAGAAAGAAAAACCGGCTCAGCTGACCGTACCATCCGCGGCAGGGTATCTGATGAAAGCGGCGGTCAACTGCCAGGCGTCAGTATCGTGGTCAAAGGTACGCAACGCGGTACCGTCACCGGATCGGACGGCGGCTATGAGCTCATTGTTCCCGATACCGCCACCGTGCTGATCTTTTCTTTCGTAGGATTCCTGATGCAGGAAATCCGGATCGACAACCGTTCCAGCCTGGATGTAACTATGATAACCGACCAGAAGTCGCTGGAGGAGCTGGTCGTGGTCGGTTATGGTTCCCAGCGCAAAAAAGACATTACGGCGGCTGTATCGGTCATCAATGTGAAGGATATCGGCGGCGTTCCGCCCTCCAATTTTACACGCCTGCTCCAGGGGCAGGCCGCCGGGGTGGTGGCAACGCAGCGCAGCGGCACCCCCGGGGAGCCTTTCACGGTAAGGGTCAGGGGGGTGAGTTCACTCGGCGCGGGCAGCGACCCCCTCTACGTTATTGATGGTTTCCCCGTCGGCACCTCTATCGGGCAGAACGTCAACCCGCATGACATAGAAAGTATTTCCGTCCTCAAGGACGCTGCCGCAACGGCCATTTACGGAGCGCGCGGCTCCAACGGTGTTATCCTCATCACCACCAAAACCGGCAAAGAAGGCAAAGCAGCACTTAGCCTTTCGGTGGATTACGGCGTTCAGAACCTGCCGGATTCCAGGAAAGTGAAGGTCCTCACCGGACCCGAATTCGCTCAGTTCAAGTATGAGGTTTTCTCGGACCGCTTCCTGTTTGACAAAGGGCGGCTCCCCGAACCCAACGAGATCCCGGAAGGGATCAGGCATCCCGAACAGGTCACCCACACGACCAACTGGTACGACGCTATCCTGAATTCGAATGCTCCCTATACCGATGTCAACCTCAATATGACCGCAGGCGCGGGACCGCTGAAGTCCATGCTGTCCGTAGGGTACTACAAGGAAGCAGGCGCGCTGATCGCGACCAATTACGACCGCCTTTCGGTCAGGAGCAACCTGCAGGGTACCGTCAATAAATTCATTACGATGGGGATCAACCTGAACGGTTCCTACGTTAAGACGAATTACGCCAGTACCAATGGCCGTGATGCGATCGCCGGCTCCTCCCTGCTCCTGGACCCGCGCGAACCGATGTACGACGACAAGGGAGTGCTCCGGCCCTATATTATCGGGAAAGATGGTGTCTTTGCTTATCCAAACCCCGTTTTTGCACTGCAAAACATAGACAGGAACACCGGCATAGCCGAATTGCTGGGCAATGGTTTCATCGAGCTTTCGCTCGCCAAGGGGCTTAAATTCCGTTCGTCTGTCAACACCCGGCTCAAATACGACCGCAACAGCCAGTTCGTTCCGTCCACTATAGGCGTCTCACTCGCTTCGGGCAGTGCCGGGGCGCCGCCCCGGATCGCAAATGCGAGTGAATCCAATACCCAGCTTGCCAACGTTTCTACCGATCAGCTGCTTACCTACTTCAAGGAATTCGAAGGCGGGCACCAGGTCGACCTCATGGCCGGCGTAAGCGCGCAGAAAGAAAAAGTAAAAGCACTGTTCGGGAACGGCAGCGATTTCCCGGACGACCTTGTCCCCTACCTTGGCGTGGCGGCCATACGCTCGGCCGGGTCGCTGGAATACGACTGGAGCATCCTGGCCTATCTCGCCCGGGCCAACTATTCGTATAAAGACAAATACCTGCTGTCGGCCACTTTCCGCCGCGAAGGCAGCTCGCGTTTCGGCTCCAATACCAAATTCGGGAATTTCCCGGCTATTTCGGCGGGCTGGAGAATTTCCGACGAGCCGTTCATGCCCAAAACCAACTGGCTGACCGATCTCAAACTCAGGGGGAGCTGGGGCGTGACCGGTAATAACGACATCGGTAACTACACGCACCTTGCGTTCATGAGACCCGAAAACTACATTATCAACAACACCATCGCTCCCGGAAAGGTCGTCGAATCCTTTGCAAACGCCGACCTCAAGTGGGAAACCTCCAACAAGCTCGATATCGGGCTGGACCTGGCGCTGTTTGACAACCAACTAGTACTCACCGCTGAATGGTACAAGCAGATTACCCGAGACATGCTCTTCAGCATTCCCGTACCTTCGGCATCCGGCTTCACGTCAGTCTGGACCAATCTTGGAAGGGTGGAAAACAAGGGCGTGGAACTGGCCGCCAATTACCGGGTCAAGATCGGCGGCGTCAACCTGAGAACGAATGCCAATATTACCTTCAACCGCAGCAAGATACTTGAGCTCAGGGGCGAGGACACCACGCCGATCTGGTCGGGTTCCTTCTACGGCGGGCAGCACGTGCAGAAAATCGGGCGTCCGATCGGCATGTTGTACGGGTATCGTAAGCTTGGCATCTTCAATACGAAGGCCGAAATCGAGGCATCTCCGCTGCAGGACGGCGCCATACCAGGAAGTATGAAATTCTGGGATGCCGACGGCAACGGCGAAGTTACCTACGACACGCAGGACATGGTAGAAATCGGCAACCCGAACCCGGACTTTACCTGGGCATGGACGGTGGCTGCGGACTACAAAAGGTTCGATCTTAACTTTATGTTTACCGGCGCGCAAAACTACGAAATGTACCGTGCCATAGAAGCGTCCACTATGAACATGGACGGAGTTTTCAACGTGCTCGACAAGGCGAAAGACCGCTGGCGCTCGCCGGAAAACCCCGGTTCGAACCCCGGCCATAAAAATTCGCAGGGAGGCACAAACTT
This sequence comes from Ravibacter arvi, assembly GCF_039540405.1. Classification (NCBI taxonomy): domain Bacteria; kingdom Pseudomonadati; phylum Bacteroidota; class Cytophagia; order Cytophagales; family Spirosomataceae; genus Ravibacter; species Ravibacter arvi. The sequence goes on along the minus strand of NZ_BAABEY010000018.1, from coordinate 317,400 downwards.
CTGGAAATGGGGCCGCGAAAGCAGCGACCGGTATATTTACGACGCGAGCCACGCGTGGCTGAAAAATGTTACGCTGGGGTATACCCTAGCTTCGCGCAACACGATCTTCAGGGACGCACGGATTTTCTTCAGTGTTACCAACCTGTTCCTGATTACCAAATACCCCGGCAATAACCCCGAGGCCAACCAGCGTAATGAACGCACCGAAATGGGTTTCGACGACGAATCGTACCCGGTCCCGCGTACCATGGCCGGCGGTATCCGTATCAACTTTTAACCGAGAAAAAAGACATGAAATAGCCATGAGCTTTGAGGTATTAGCTACAAGCGGCACACAAACGGCCGATGAATAAATAGCTCACAGCTCACAGCGGTCCGCCGCTGCGGCTCAAACCTTTTTATACAGATGAAGAAGAATATAATCTGTGCCGGCCTGCTGCTCGCAGGACTGATCGTGTCGTCATGCGACGACATGCTGTCGACCACTGACCCTACCAAAATTGACAAAAATCTTTTTTTCAAAAACGCCAAGCAGTTTGAACAGGCGGTCAACGGCGTTTATGGCCAGTTGCAGGGCATCACGAACGTAGCCTACCTTTGGGGCGAAATGGCTTCCGACAATACCGCGTTTGACTTTAACCCGGCCGACCGCGGCGGAGCCGCCGGCTGGGAAGCCATCGAGTACGGCACCGTCAACCCGGGGAACGGCGAAATATCGGGTCTCTATAACTCCCATTATGCTGCTTTATACAACGTAAACAATACCCTTGAAAGGTTGGCCGAAAGCGAGCTCGAAGCCGCCGTCCGCGAACCGTTCGAAGGACAGCTCAAATTCTTCCGGGCGTACTATTATTTTAACCTCGTGCGCTATTTCGGCGATGTGATCCTGCTCACCAACACGCTGAAGTCCTACAATGATGCCTATGACCTCCAGCGCGTTCCCCAGTCGGAAATATTTGCGCAGATCGAAAAGGACCTTACCGAAGCCGTCGCGCTGTTACCCGCAGCCTACACCGGCCAGGCCGGACGCGTAACCAAAGGCGCAGCGCTTACGCTCCTGGGCAAAGTTTACCTGACGGAAAAAAAATACGATGATGCTGCCAACACCCTCAGGGAGGTTACCAAACTGGGGTACTCGCTTGTGCCCGACTACGCAGATAACTTCAACCCGGCCCGGAAAAACGGCCCCGAGTCGATCCTGGAAGTTCAGTACCAGGGCGACAACGACCTTGGCGAGCAGAGTAATTTTTCATACGTTTTTGCGCCGCGGGCTTCGGGGGGTGTTGTTACCGGCTGGACAACGGTTGTCCCCAGCGGCAGGAACACGCCGACCAACGACATGATGGCGGCCTATGAAACCGGCGACAAGCGGAAGGATATCTCGCTGAAATCCGGTTACACCCGCGATGGAACGTTCTTCCCGGTACCCTATGTCAACAAGTACAACTACCCGCATACAATTGCCGGTCGAACCAACTCCAACTGGCCCGTATTCCGCTATGCCGATGTACTGCTCATGCTCGCAGAAAGTATCAACGAGCAGGCCGGTCCGACCGCCGAAGCGCTCGGTTTCATGAACCAGGTCCGTGAAAGGGCCGGACTCAAGCCGCTCAGCGGCCTCAGCAAGGAGGCTTTCCGGACGGCGGTGATGCAGGAAAGGCGCGTCGAGCTGGCATTCGAAAATCACCGTTGGTTTGACCTGAAAAGGGTAATGACTCCCGTGGAATTCGCGGCCTTTATGAACGCCCACGGCGCTCGCGAAAGGGCGAACCCGACTGTAACGCGCGGCAGTATCGGCTTCAGCGACCTGGACTATGTTTTCAGCCCGTTTGAATACCTGCTACCTATCCCGGCACAGCAAATCCTGATCAACCCTGCCCTGAGCCAGAATGAAGAATACAAGTAAAAAAAACACAAAATAATGACTATTGCCGCTTCCGAATCTTTCTGGCTTTTGCAACTTTTCGGCCGGTTCCATCCCCTGGTCGTTCACTTTCCGATCGGTCTGCTGTGCGTGGCGCTGCTGATGGAACTGATGGCGTGGCGAAACGCTTCGCAGGCCTACCATGCGGGTATCCGCGTATTGTTGCGGACCGGTTTCATTTCAGCACTGCTGGCCGTCGGTTTCGGCTGGCTGCTGGCGGCAAACGAAGGCTCAGAAGGTAGCGATCTTGAAATCCACCGGTGGGCCGGTATCGCCACATTGGTGCTGGCCGGCCTGACCGTGTTTTTTTTCGAAAGCAGCCGGCGGAACCTGTACCGGCTGGCGCTGTTTACCACCGTTGCCGGGATAACGGTCGCGGGCCACTACGGCGCTTCGCTCACCCACGGCGAAGACTATCTTTCCTCGGTTCTGCCCTCAGACCAGCCGCCGCCCGTCGCGGGTATCGTGTCTTTCGCAAGCCTGGGAGACAACCTCACCCCGCAGCAGGTCGAAGACCTGAATCTGCAGGTGCGGACTATTCTCGCCCACAACTGTTACAATTGTCACGGCGAGGCGAAGAAAAAAGGCGGTCTGAGACTTGATAGTAAAGATGCCATTTTCGCCGGCGGAGACAACGGCCCCGCTGTTGTTCCGGGAAACCTTCAGAAAAGTGAGCTTTTTCGCCGGATTACCCTTCCTGCCGGCCATAAAGAAATCATGCCTTCCAAAGGAAAGCTGCTTCCCGCCAACGAGATCGCCACTTTGAAGATATGGATAGAGAAAGGAGCACCCTGGCCGGAAGGCAAAGAAAAAAGCATCTACCGGGTTGCGGCGCTCGAGCCCCGTCTCCCCGAAATACCTGCGGCAACAGGTGAATATACGGCGCCGATCGACCGCTTCGTGAATGCCTATTTCAAAACCCGTGGCATTGCGTGGACCGCACCGGTTAACGACCGCACCTATATGCGCCGTGTATACCTGGATGTAATCGGGCTACTCCCGAAAGCCGAAGCGGTTGAAATATTTGCGGGCGATCCCGATCCGGATAAGCGCGAAAAGCTGGTCAAAGCGCTCCTTAAGCGCGACGATGACTATGCACAGCATTGGCTCACCTTCTGGAACGACATTCTCAGGAATGACTATTCCGGAACGGGTTATATCACCGGCGGGCGCCATGACATAACCCGATGGCTTTACTCCTCGCTGCGGGACAACAAACCCTATAACTGGTTTGTAAAAGAGCTGATCAGCCCCGACAAGACCTCGGAAGGTTTTATCAAAGGGATCAAATGGAGGGGAACCATCAATTCCAGTCAAAGCACGGAAATGCAGGCGGCTCAGAACGTAGCACAGGTTTTCCTGGGCCTCAACCTGAAATGCGCGTCCTGCCACGACAGTTTTATCAGCGACTGGACGCTTGAAGATGCTTATAGCTTTGCCACGATTTTTGCCGATTCTTCGCTCGAAATCCACCGCTGCGACGTCCCGACCGGGAAAAAAGTGGAAGGTCGCATGCTATTTCCCGAATTGGGTGAAATAAGCCCGGACGCCGCTCCGGACCAGCGGCTCAGGGAACTTGCGGAGTTCCTGACGCTCCCGAAAGACGGTCGCCTCTACCGTACATTGGTCAACCGTATCTGGGCGCAGCTGATGGGAAGGGGAATTGTGGAACCTGTCGACGTAATGGATAATGTACCCTGGAGTGAAGATCTTCTCGACTGGCTGGCTTACGATTTTGCAGAAAACGGCTATGATATCAAACGGCTGCTGGAGCAAATTCTGACATCAAAAACCTACCAGCTGAGATCTGTCTCAGTAAACGACCCCGCCGAACTGGTATCGGAAAACTTTCTCTTCAGCGGGATGATACGCAGGCGGCTCAGTGCGGAACAGTTTACGGACGCGATCAGCACCGCTTTCCACCCGGTGTACGGCGATTCTGCTATGGCCATCAAGCGCCTTCCCGAAGGGATTGCCGCTAGGATCCCCTTCCCGAGGGCTTCGCTGGTGATAAACGATAAATTTATGACCGCCCTGGGCCGCCCCAACCGCGAGACCGTCAGCACCAGCCGCATGTCGCAGGCGAACCTCCTGCAGGCCCTGGAGCTTACAAACGGCACAACATTCTATGAAACCCTCAAAAGAGGGGCAAAAGACTGGAAAAAGCGTTACCCTTCCTCAAAGGGACTTGTTACCGGGCTGTACCTGAATGCATACGGGCGGCAGCCCACCGGCGAGGAACTGGCGATCGCATCCAAAATTCTGGGCGACGTGCCCGATGAAAACGGTATACAGGACCTGGTATGGGCCATTGCGCTTTCTCCGGAATTCCAATTGATCCTGTAGACCGCCTATGCGACCGAATAACTGACCGGCGGGAAAGACCCGGGAAATCTACGAACGGCAATTGCGTGTAATTGACCATTCAGCCGCTCGAAATACGAATCAAATCCCCATTGCATCAATCATGGACCGCAGAAGCTTCATTAAAAATACAAGTGCCGCTACCATTGCCGCCTTAGCGGCAGGCGCTCCGATCCCTGCCATTTTATCAGGGTGCGGCAAAAAAGGAAAAGCAGGCGTCAATTCTACCGCCGACACGGTTATCCTTCTTTGGATGGCGGGAGGCATGGCCCATACCGAGACCTTTGACCCCAAGCGGTATACCCCCTTCGAAAAGGGCATGGCCGGAGACCGGGTCCTTAGCACATTCAAACCGGTACCCACCGCTCTCGACGGTATTTCTTTTTCCGAAGGCCTCGAATCCATAGGCAGCGTACTCGACAAGGGTACCCTGATCCGTTCGTACGTAGCCGCCGACATGGGCCATATCCTGCACTCCAGGCACCAGTACCATTGGCATACCTGCTATGAACCGCCGCAGACCGTAGCCGCACCGCACATCGGCTCGTGGATCGCCAGGGAACTCGGCCCCAAAAACCCCGTTATCCCGGCATTCGTTAACATCGGGCAACGCTTCACGGTAGGCGAAGCCGAAGAACTGAAAGCTTTTCATACTGCCGGGTTCCTCGGAAACGAATTCGGACCTTTCCTGATTCCTGACCCCCGGCAGGGTCTTGAAAGTGTCAGGCCGCCCGTGGGGATGGATGCCAAACGATTTGAACGGCGCAACCAGCTGTATAATGACCTGATCAGCAAAAGCCCGGTAGGAGAATACGGCAGCGATTATCAGAAAGAGTCGCTCCGGAGATCGATGGAACAGGCCTACAGGTTGCTCAATTCACCCGAATCAAAAGCGTTCGATTTGAATTCCGAACCAAAAGAATCATACGACCTTTACAACACCGGACGCTTCGGTCTTGGATGCCTGCTTGCCAAACGGCTCACCGAGCAGGGCGCCAGATTTATCAGCGTCACCACCGAGTATGAACCTTTTATGGGCTGGGATACCCATGAAAACGGGCACACCCGGTTAAAAGAGATGAAAAAACTCGTCGACCGCCCAATCGCACAGCTTATCCGTGATCTCGACCGGAGCGGACATCTCGACCGTACGCTCATCATCATTGCCAGCGAATTCAGCCGCGATATGATGGTAGAAGGAAGGCCCGATGCTACCGTACAGGAACAGGTAAATCAACCGGATATTCTCTCGGACCTCAAATTTTACGGCATGCACCGCCACTTTACAGACGGGTGCTCGATGCTGATGTTTGGCGGCGGGGTAAAAAAGGGATTTGTATACGGGAAAACGGCTGACGAGCGTCCCTGTAAAACCATTGAGAACCCGATCAGGATTGAACAGGTACATCAGACCATTTATCATGCGCTGGGTATCCCCCCGGACACGCAATACGAAGTGGAGAAACGCCCTTTTTATACCACTCCTGACGGGAATGGCAAAATTGTACCGGAACTCCTCCTGCGTGTATAAGAGAAGCACAAATTAATCATATTATATTTTTCTTAGTTCCAATTTTCGTAAATTAGTGACACAATCTCTCTGGTAAACTGATTTAACTCACTTGAGAAGAAGGCACCCGTTACTAAAAGACAACCTTTTTTATCTGGACCTCTGGCATAAGTCAAGGGCCGGGGACAAGATGGCCTTTTGCCAGCTTGGAGAGGATCATTATGCTTCGCTTTTTGCCTACGCCCAGAACTATACCCGGGACAAAGAGCTGATCAAGGATACCATCCAGGATCTTTATCTTCATCTATGGGAAAACCGCAGAAACGTTCACATAGAGCAAGTAACGATGTACCTGCTTCGCTCCATCCGCAATAACATCCTGCATACCTACCGCAAAGGGGAGTTTCACACAGATCTCCCCCATGCAGACTGGTTTCCGGATGCGGAAGGAAACACCATTGAAAGCGAGATCATTTCTACAGAAGTAAGCGCTACCAACCATTCAAGGTTGGAAAAAGCCATTTTGGACTTACCGGTCCGGCAGCGGGAGGTAATCTTCCTCAAGTATTACCAGGGGCTTGAAAATGATCAGATTGCTTCGCTCATCAACATCAACCGTCAGTCTGTTGCCAATCTACTTTGCAAGGCTTTAACCAAATTACGCCGGATTATCCCCCACCTCGTCCACGCAGGCGCCTGGATGCTCTGTTGGATGAGGGTCCCCCTTTGAACGGCGCAGCCCAGGCACGTGTAATTGGCAGCCGCCCAGCTCCGTCCGGTCACCCCTACCGGCAATCGTCGTGTTTTTTCCGGCCTTAATTTTTCTCAAGCCCCTCTTACATTTTTCTTCCGTCAGTTTCTGTTGTAATTTTGTATAAACCCGCAAGCAGCATCTTTTAAAAAAAATGACTACCGAATTCTTCAAATACCAGGGCGCAGGCAATGATTTTATCATGATTGATGACCGTAACCTTACTTTTACGGCCAAACAGGAACAGATTGCGTCGCTTTGTGACCGGCGGTTCGGCATCGGCGCTGACGGCCTGATCCTTCTCCGGAACGACCCCGGCTATGATTTCAGGATGGTTTATTTCAATGCAGACGGCGCGGAAGGCAGTATGTGCGGAAATGGCGGGCGCTGCGCGGTCCGGTTTGCCCGGGACCTCGGTATGGTCGGGGACTTCACACGATTTATAGCAGTAGACGGTGAGCACACGGCCGAATTGAATGACCAGGTGGTGCGACTGGGGATGAGCGACGTAAATGGTATCGAAACACTGGAAGATCATTATTTTACAAACACCGGCTCTCCGCATTATGTTGCCTTCGTAACTTCCGTGGATGAAACCGATGTCGTGGGTATTGGTAAAGCGGTGCGCTATGGCCCTGTCTACGGCCCCGAGGGCGGCACCAATGTTAATTTTGCCCAGGTAATTGAAAAGGATTACCTGAAAGTCAGGACCTATGAAAGGGGCGTCGAAGATGAAACCCTGGCCTGCGGCACCGGCGTAACCGCTTGCGCGCTGGTAGCGGCAGAATGCTTCGGCTGGGAAGGTCCGGTTGCGGTCCGGGTGCCCGGGGGAATGCTTTCAGTTGAATTTATACGGGGGACAGAACCGGGTAATTTTCGGGACATTTACCTTACCGGTCCGGCAGAATTCGTATTCAGCGGCGCTGTCTGACCGCTATTCCGCTTCCAGAATTCCACCTTTTAAATGGAATATCCTTTTGGAGTGCCATTCCGGTACCCGGCAGTAGTCCATGGCCGCAACCCGGCTCCGGGTTCCGTTGGAACAAATCACCAGTATCGTCTCAAAAGGCTCAAGCAACGACCGCCTTTGCCGTATTTCAGATAACGGGATATTAACCCCGCCTTCATTAAACTCCTCAAATTCCCAAGGCTCACGGACATCGACTGCAACGGCCCCCGCTTCGGAACGCATCGCCCGGAACTCCTGTAGCGTTATATCCTGGTAACTATTACGTGACATGTGTTGAATGCTTTCGTCTGAAGGGAAGGGAGGGAAATCGGAGGTCGGAAATCGGCCGCGCCCCGCAGGCTCGCTCCCATCCGATTTCTGAATTTTGATCTCCGATTTCCGAATTCTGATTTCCGATCTCCGATTTCCGATTTCCCCTTCATTGCAAAGGAAGAAATAAATACCCATTTTTGATAAATATTTTGACATCTCAGTCACCGGCAAAATTATGAGAAACAGATCTGGACGCTTTCTGATAGCGATTGTTATCGCACTCATCAGCTTGATCGGCTATTGGACCAAAACCCAGGAAAACCCGGTAACCGGCGAGAAACAGCGGGTAAGCCTCACCCCCGAACAAGAGGTGGCGATGGGGCTGCAGAGCGCTCCCCAAATGGCGGCAGAATTTGGCGGGCTTTACCAGGACCCCAAAGTCCAACAGGCAGTCAAGGCCATTGGCCAAAAAATTGTCAAAAACTCCGATGCTGCCCGCTCACCCTACCAGTATGATTTTCACGTGCTGGCCGATAGCCGGACCGTTAATGCTTTTGCCTTGCCGGGCGGCCAGATTTTTATCACCGCCGCGCTTCTCCAGAGATTGAAAACGGAAGACGAGGTAGCCGGCGTGCTTGGGCATGAGATCGGCCACGTGGTCGGACGGCATTCTGCCGAGCAAATGGCTACCCAGGAACTGATGTCAGGCCTGGCAGGGGCGGCGACCATTGCCATGAGCGACCCGGGATCTCCGAGCAATTCTGCCTATATTGCGCAGTACGTGGCCAATATGATCAACCTGAAATACGGGCGTGAAGACGAATTGGAATCTGACGACTTCGGCGTAAAATACCTCATTCAGGCCGGGTATAAGCCGGAGGCACTTCTCCAGGTAATGCACGTGCTCGAAGAAGCCTCCGGGGGGAACGCCCCTCCTGAGTACGCGAGCACACATCCCAGTCCCGCAAACCGAATGGAAAAAATTAAAGCGGCAATTGAAAAGTACAGCCGTAAGTAAATTGAATGGACAAATCTAATATCAAGCTTATCGTATCTGATGTAGACGGCACATTGCTGAACGCTTCGCATCAGCTCAATCCAAAGTTTTTTGATGTCTTCGAACAACTTTACGCCGCCGGCATCACTTTTGTCGTAGCCAGCGGCCGCCAATACCAGAATCTCCGGAAATTATTCGGACCAATTGAGGACCGGGTTATTTTTGCAGCCGAAAACGGCAGCTACGTAGTGTACCAGGGCAGGGAAATTCATTCCCAAACCCTTTCCAGCGAGCAAATTCAACAGCTGGTAGGCATTGGCAGAAACGTGCCCAGCGCGAATCTCGTGCTGTGCGGAAAAAAAGCCGCCTATATAGAAAACAATGACCCGGTTTTTATTAACCATCTTTCCACCTACTTCGAATCGTTCGAAATCGTTCCTGATATCAGGTCGGTTGACGACGATATTCTGAAATTTACGGTATGCGACCTTACCGGTTCCGAACAAAACTCGTATCCCAGCTTTGCTCATTTATTTGACCATTACCAGGTAAAAGTCTCTGCCGACACCTGGCTCGACATTTCAGACAAGCTGGCTCATAAAGGCAATGCCGTTTCCATGCTGCAAAATATGTACGGCGCCACGAAAGAGCAGACCATGGTATTCGGCGATTACCTGAACGATCTCGAAATGATGAATGAAGCTTATTTCAGTTACGCCATGGCCAACGGCCACCCTGAAGTCAAAGGTGTGGCGCGCTTCATCGCAAAGAACAACAACGAAGATGGTGTGCTTGAGGTGCTGGAACGACTGATTGGCATCATGGCCATCTAGTTCCCGGAAAAAATTGCGCCCGCCGGGAAGTCATATCCGCTCCGGGCTGTTCTTGTATAGAAAAGGAAATCACTTCTAACCCCGAACTACCATGCCAAACCCCTGGACCGGCAAGGGAAATCCCTATACCAGAAAAGAAGTCCGCGACCGGCTTCAGTCTACAATCGACAGTAAAAAGGCGATTATCGCCGCGGGTGCCGGAACCGGTATCAGCGCAAAATTTATAGAAAAAGGCGGTGCGGACCTACTGATCATTTATAACTCCGGCCGCTTCAGAATGTCCGGTCACGGCTCCACCGCCGGTTTGATGGCCTATGGCGACGCCAACGCCGTGGCAATGGAGATCGGCGAGTTTGAAGTGCTTCCGGTGGTGGAAGAAATACCGGTCATCTGCGGTGTTCACGGATCGGACCCCCGCCGCAGAATGTGGCACCACCTGCTGAAGGTAAAAGAGATGGGTTTTTCAGGAATCAACAATTTCCCGACCCACAGTATTGTCGACGGCCATTTCAGGCAGGTATTGGAGGAAACCGGCATGGGGTTCCACAAGGAGGTCGAAATGGTAGCGCTCGCTTCCAAAATGGACCTCTTCTCTATCGTCTACGTGGCCACCCCGGAAGAAGCCATCCAGATGGCGGATGCCGGCGCCGATGCCATCATCGCGCACGTCGGAACCACAGTGGGCGGCTCAATCGGCGTGGTAAACGCAACGGTAACCATGGAAATCGCCGCAGAGAAAACCCAGCGCATTATTGAGGCGGTCCGAGAGGCCAACCCGGATGTATTTTTTCTCACGCATGGCGGCCCGGTAAACACGCCGGAAGACGTTGTCGAAATTCTGTCCAGGACGGACGCACACGGGTTTGTGGGGGCTTCGTCACTTGAGCGAATGGGAGTTGAACAGTCGCTTACGGACCTTACCAAAACTTTCAAGGAAATCACATTGAAGTGATCCCGCAAAGAAAATAAACGGCCACCGTGCGTTTTTTCTTTGCAAGCTAACCGGGAAAAGTCTAAGTTTGCGCAAACATCAGATGATATGATGACATCATTAAAAAAAAGAAGCCTTTCGGATGAACTGGCGGACCGGCTGCGGGAGAAAATCCAGAAGGGTACTTACGGTCCGGGAGACAGGCTCCCTACGGAGCCGGAACTGATGTCCCTTTTTGAGGTAAGCCGGTCCACAGTGCGTGAAGCCATGCGCGTGCTCGCCAACTCCGGCTGGGTGAAAGTTCAGCAAGGACTTGGAACCTTTGTAGAATCCAATAACGTTTCGGGCGAGCCGCTTGGTCAGCGGCTTAAACGCGGCGAAGAAGAAGACCTGGAAGAAGTGAGAAGCCTGCTCGAATATCGCATTGTTGAAAAAGCTGCTGTTCATCGGACGGACGCGGACATCAGGCACATGCGGGAGTGTCTCAGACTGCGCCAGGTTCATGCACAGAAAGGAGAAACCGCGGCCTGTATTGAAATTGATCTTGAATTCCATTCACGTCTGGCCGCAGCCTCGGGCAACCCTGTGCTCGCCGATCTCTACCAGGCACTGGCCATCCGTTTAAAAAAATCTTTCCAGGACCGGTTTAAGAATGTAGAAAGCTTCGAAAAGACCCAGCGCCTCCACGAAGAACTGCTGGAAAATATTGTTTTGCGAAACGCTGAAAAAGCCACCGAACTGCTCAACCTTATCGTTCGCTCCTGAACCTGGAAAACCGCGCTTAATATCTCTCTTTATATGTCAACTGAACAAAACACCACAACACTTTCGGCCAGTCCGGCCCAAACAGCTTCGAAAACGGTGTATCCCGTTTTATTCGCCATAAGCTTTTCCCATTTACTGAACGACACGTTGCAGGCCATCGTCCCTGCAATCTACCCGATCCTGAAGGAAAATTTTCACCTCACCTACATGCAGATCGGGCTGATTACCTTTGTATTCCAGATGACGGCCTCCGTATTTCAGCCTGTGGTCGGAAACTATACCGACAAGCACCCGGCACCCTACTCGCTTACACTGGGGATGCTTTTTACACTCGTCGGGCTGCTGGTTCTATCTGTTGCCAATTCCTTTATACTCGTCCTGGTCAGCGTAGCCATAACTGGTTTCGGATCTGCCATTTTCCACCCCGAAGCTTCTCGTATGGCCTTTATGGCCTCCGGAGGAAAACGCGGCATGGCTCAGTCGCTTTTCCAGGTAGGCGGAAATGCGGGGAGCGCAATTGGCCCCTTACTGGCGGCTTTAATCGTGGCCAGCTACGGTTTGGGCGCTATCAGCTGGTTTTCGGTATTGGCGCTGCTGGGCGGGCTGATCCTTTTCTATCTGGGTCGGTGGGCCTTTAGAAACCGGCACTTGCGCCTGAGCAAAAAAGCCGGGCAGGCGGTTCTCGAGGGAATCTCTGAGAAGAGGATCAACTTTGCGCTGGCGGTGTTAATGGTGCTCGTATTTTCCAAGTATATCTACATGGTTTGCATAGGAAGCTATTATACTTTTTTCCTGATCGACAAATTCGGAATTGGTATCCAGGAGTCGCAATATTACCTGTTTATCTGCATGGCGGCGGTTGCTATAGGCACCTATGCGGGCGGACCGATCGGCGACCGGATCGGGCGCAGGTATGTGATCTGGTTTTCGATTCTTGGCGCTGCGCCTTTCGCCCTGCTCCTCCCCTACGCCAACCTGTTTTGGACCAACATCCTGGCGGTGATGGTGGGCTTAATCCTGTCGTCAGCGTTTTCTGCTATCCTGGTGTACGCACAGGAACTAAAACCGGGCAAAGAAGGCACCATAGCCGGGCTGTTCTTCGGCTTTGCCTTCGGAGTAGCCGGAATAGGATCTGCACTGCTGGGCATGCTGGCGGACGCCACAACACTTGAATTCCTGTTCAAAACCTGCTCTTTTATGCCGCTGCTGGGCATCCTGGCGATTTTTCTGCCGAAGATCAGGCAGGAGTAGGAGTGAGGGGTGAGGTATGAGTTGCGGGTTCGCCCTTATTGCTCACCCCCGCTAGGGATATCGCAGCGGATGCAGCTCATAAGTTATTTTTTCGGTGGCTTTGCCTGTGATCTCGGTACGTGCGGGAACTCCTGAAGAATTTGAAGGCATTTTGTAAAAATCTACACCGATCGGGACATTGAACGGGTTGCTAAGCAGAAGTGAGTTCTCGCCAAACTGAGGGGCATACTCGTATTTTAAAGTATAAAACGTCCGGTCACCCCATTTCAGCTCTATTAGCTTCCCGATACCGTTGCCTTTAACAACGCTTTCGTAATCAATGTTCTGATTCCAGATCGGGGCAAAGGAAGAAACCATGATCTCAAGTACGCAAGCGGTGATATCAATTCTGGCAATACCGGTCCGACTACCGGCTTTTGCCATTACCCTGACTTCACCAATCACCTGTGAAAGCTCGTTGACGGTGTAAACCCCATCGTCGCTGATACTGCCATAGCGCTCGATATGTCCGTTCTGCCTCGTGAAATAAGGAACACTCCATTCGGCGCCGGAAGGTTCACCAACCAACCTGAACGAAATTTTTTCCGAGTCTTTACCCAGTAACCTGTAGTTCCCGACTTTTGCAGGCGTTATCTCCAGCGAATCCACCGCCTTTGCCTTAAGAACAAACAATTCGGTCACGGAAACAGATTCATTTTCTTCATCTTTAAATGAATATTTCAACGTAAATGATTCATCCTTGTCCGAGCTGCTCTCAAAAGTGAGTACCAATGTGTCTGCAGCTACCTCACTGCGCTTAAACATCACAGCGCTATTGTCGCTGATTACAGCCGTTATGCTTTGTGCCGGAACGGTTATTGTTTTTTCTCTGCCTGTAACTTCCCTTAGGTTAAACACATCTCCGGAAAATACCTTTAACTGCTTAAGCACCTTGGCTATCGCCACAATTTTATCGTTCAGATCGAAAAGTCTGACCAGCCGGGGGTCGCCCGCGTCCTCCTTTCCAATGGTTCTGTAAGTACTGCCAACCACTATCCGGTAGGGCTTTTCACGGTAAACTTCTCTTGCGGCCACCCTATTCGCGAAAATCTGTCCTACCGCCCCCGTTCTTGCGGCATTTACCTGCGACAGGTCCATAATTTTACTCCAGGCAACTTTCAGGATGACTGCGGCATAAACCAATACCGCCGCCCCCACCAGAACACCCAGCGCACCGCCTGTCATCAATATTCTGCCCAACGCACCTAAAAAAACCGCCTTGGCGCCCTCCTTGCTTACGATAGCCTCGGCCGCCGCCAGAAAGCCGTTCAACAACTCCCCTTCCCTGCCCTTTCGAAAATTTTCCCCGAATGCCATCGCGCTGGAATTCGCTTGCAGAAACCTTGCCAGGGCCTTCCTTTCTGCTTCTGTCGCGGCGGCCACATCCATTTGAAATTTTTCAAGCAATACTTTCAGCGCGGCGATTTCCTGTGCATTAACAACATTATTGGATGGAACCGTTGAAATCCGGAGGTGCTGTTCGAGAAATTCTATATGCGCTGTTATGCCCTTTTTGAACGCCGCTATCGGGACGTTGATATCGGAGACAACGGTTGTCCGTATACTATACTTTGCGCGGTAGGCTTTTTCACCCGCCCTGAAAGACAACGCGTGAACACCTGGGGAAACATCCGGAACTACAAATGAGAGGGTATCTCCGCTGGCAAAAAGCTTCAATTTTATACCTCCAAGATCCGCTTCAATTACAGCGTTACCGAAATGCTCACCGCTGGCGACAAGCTGAACCAGTTCGGACTGCGACACGTCTTTGTTGTGTGTTACTATTTCCGTACCGTTAAACTCCTGGTCCGGATCTTGTTTTTTCGTGTCTTTACAGGCCAGAAAAAAGACGCAGAGCACTACAGAAAGCGCAATTCGCGAAGAGCTAAAGCGGTTCATTTTCATATTATTAAGAAGGAAGGTTTTAACTATTTTCCGGACGGATGGCCAAGCAACCGGCGGGATAATAAACCCGATTGCAATGGGCAATGGCCTTTGCCGGGATCTCTTCCACGACAGAGGCCGATGAACGGATTACCCCGGCAATTTGCATTAAAAATTCATCCGCGAGATATTAATTTTATTATTTCCACAAAAAATTATCTTTTATTTGCAACGTTCCAAATGCGATGAAAGACGCCGATCACCAACATATTGACAAAGCCCTGTGGTCGCTCTTGAAAAAAGGCGATGAAAATGCCTTTGCCGAACTTTTTGAGGCCCATCATCGCGCGCTGTATAATTATGGGCTGAAACTCTTGCCTGGCTCGCCGGGCACGGTCGAGGACGCTATCCAGGATCTTTTTATTGACATCTGGCGGTTGCGGGGTTCCCTGACCAACGAAATCAGCTCCGTCAGGTTTTACCTCTACCGGTCTTTACGGCGAAAGGTCTGCCTGGCTGCAAAAAGAAACCCTTTCCTGCCTTCCGTACCGATCGACGCGAATACCCTTTCGATTTCGGAAAAAAGCCCCGAAAGCCTGGTAATCCGGGACGAATCCCTTCACATCCGGAACGCAAGGCTCAGGGAAGTACTGGACAAATTACCGGACCGTCAACTGGAGGCCATTACGCTGAAGTACCTGGAGGGCTTTGAAATTGCCGAGATTGCCCGGATCATGGAGGTAAACGAAAAATCGGTACGCAATTTCCTTTACAAAGGACTGTGCACGCTAAAAAGCCATAAAAACTGGCTTGAATTATCGCCCGAAGCACTTTTTGGAATGGCGACCCTGCTGACACTATACCCGTAAAACGCCTTTTTTAACCGCTTCCTCCGGCCCTTCCAAACACCGTCCGGCCGGGAAATCATAAGTTTTTCAATTTTTTTCTTCATAAAAAGGAGTCATTTCCTGTTTGCGCCGCTCTGTATAAGTACCAGCCTAAACTGAAACAGGATGTCTCAACCCCCTTACCCGCTTCTTGATCTCATACGGGACGATGATTTCATTACCTGGGTGAGAAAACCGAATCCGGAAAGCAATGCCTTCTGGCAGCGATATCTGGAATCCTATCCCCGGCAAAAGGCTACCGTTGAGCTAGCCCGACAGTACATCAACCTCATTGCTGAAGACACCGGCCGGGACCTGCCGACTATGAAGCAGCGCAAAAAAATGTGGGAAGAAGTAAAAAATACCATCAGAAGCGAAAATTCAGACAACTAACCTCCCGCCATTCCACCCGATATGACCATTCGACCCAACCTCTTAGCCTGCTGTCTCAGCATCCTGTTCATCTTCGGCTGTGCCGGCAGCCGCCAGCAATCCCCAAAAAAAACGGCTACCGTTCAACCCCGTCGTGCAGAAGTGCTCTTCCTGGGGCACCACAGCAAACACCATGACGCAGATAAATTTGCTCCCTGGCTATCCATAAAACTCTTCAGAAGCGGGGTCAACACCACCTATACCACTCAACTCGAAGACCTTAATCCCGAAAACCTCGCCAAATTCGACGGCCTGATCATCTATGCCAACCACGAATATTTGCCGCCGGCCCAGGAAGCAGCACTGAAACAGTTTGTATCAGCCGGCAAAGCCCTTATTCCGCTGCACTCAGCTTCGGGTTGTTTCCGTAACTCAGACTGGTACATCAGCACCATCGGCGGCGCGTTCGACTCCCACAAGACCGGTACTTTCAAAAACGTGATCGCCAATGCCAGACACCCGGTTATGGCCGGGATTACAGAATTTGAAACCTGGGACGAAACCTATGTTCACAAACGTATCAACCCGGATATTGAAATCCTGGGCTACCGCGTGGAAGGCGACCGCAAAGAACCCTACACCTGGGTCAGGACGGAGGGTAAAGCCCGCGTTTTCTATACCGCCTACGGTCACGAAGACAAAACCTGGACCCATATCGGGTTTCTCAACCTGGTCAGGAACGGGGTGCTGTGGGCGCTCGGCGACGAGGTACAGGCCGGCATCCGCGCCCTGAATATCCGGGATGTGGACATCTACAACGCCGACACCATTTCCAAGTATGCCCAGCGACATGTTGTCCCTAAAATACAGGAACCGCTTTCTCCCGCTGAAGCGCAGAAAATTATGCAGGTCCACCCGGATTTTGACCTGGTATTGTTTGCTGCCGAGCCTGATATTATTAACCCGATCGCCATGACCTGGGACGAACGGGGGCGACTGTGGGTGGTTGAATCCGTGGACTACCCGAACACCTTTGTCGAAACCGACGGCGCGGCCAATGACCGGATCAAAATCTGCGAAGATACCGACGGTGACGGCAAAGCGGACAAATTTACCGTGTTCGCCGACAGCCTGAATATCCCCACCAGCATTGTCCTGATCAATGGGGGCGCTCTGGTTTCCATGGCGCCGAATTTCATTTTCCTGAAAGATACCAACGGCGATGACCGTGCCGATCTTCGCGAAACCGTTATAAGCGGCTGGGGAAAGTTTGATACCCATGCCGGACCTTCCAACCTGCTGTACGGCTTTGACAACAAAGTGTGGGGCGTCGTCGGGTACTCGGGATTCAATGGCACAATTAACGGCAGTAAGCACCGGTTTCCGCAAGGCTTGTACCGGTTTAAACCCGACGGAACCGACTTTGAATACCTGGGAAGCTCCAGCAATAATACCTGGGGCCTCGGCCTGACGGAAGACAATAACGTGTTTATTTCCACGGCGAACAATACCCACAGCGCCTATTATTCGATGCCCATGCGCCTGTTCCACAAAAGCCTGGCCGGCGACCAGAAACCAGTGCAGGCCATTCAGAAAATTGACGGGCATTACGAAGCCCACCACCTGACCCCGAACTCCCGGCAGGTTGACGTAACCGGCGGCTTCACCTCCGCGGCAGGGCACCGGTTTTACACGGCCCGGAATTTTCCCAAATCTTATTGGAACCGCGTTGCCTTTGTCAATGAACCTACCATCCGACTGGTCCACAATGCGCTGATAGAGAGAGACGGAGCAGGCTTCAAAGAAGCCGACGGCTGGAACCTGACGGCAAGCTCCGACGAATGGTTCGGACCGGTTTACACCGACGTAGGCCCCGACGGTGCGGTCTGGGTTGCCGACTGGTACAATTTTATTATTCAACACAATGTTTTTGTCCCCCGCCAATCGCCCTCCGAATTCATTTTACCATTTAACGACCAGCCGCACGGACAAGGAAACGCGTTCAGCAGCCCGCTCCGCGATACCAACCACGGCCGGATTTACAGGATTGTTTACAAGCATGCAAAAAAGCATCCCCCCCTGAAACTTTCAAAAACCGATTTGCCGGGCCTTCTGGCTGCACTGGAAAACGACAACATGTTCTGGCGGATGACTGCGCAGCGCCTGCTTGTCGAATCACAAAACCGCCAGGCGCTCGACGGGCTGTGCCGGCTCATAGAAAAGCAGCTGGTAGACGAAGTCGGGCTCAACAGCCCTGCGGTACACGCGCTCTGGACTTTGCACGGATTGGGCCTGATAGAGGATCAAAAAGCACTCGCAGCGGCCAAATCGGCGCTCCTCCACCCTGCCGCCGGCGTCCGGAAAGCAGCCGTCCAGGTACTCCCGAAAAACGACTCCTCGTTTCGCGCCCTGTATTCAGCGGGCATGCTACAGGATGCTGACCTGAATACAAGGCTCGCCGTTTTCGTAGAACTGGCCGCTTACCCGGCCTCCGAGAAAATTGGAAAAGCACTCTTTGAAGCTGCGCAAAATCTTCAGAACAGCTCGGATAAATGGCTTTCTAGAGCGTTGTTTGCCGCAATAGACCAGCATTCGACGGGCTTTGAAAAAGCTTTGCGGGATGAACCTGAACCGGGCGCCTTCGTGCATGCGGTGAGCCAGTCGCTGAAAAAGTCGGTCTACCCCGTTCCGCGCTCCGTCCTTTACCAGGATGCTCCGAAAATTGCCGGGAAGGCATTCAGCTTTTCCGCCGATCTCAGTAAACCGGCCGACAAACCTCTGGCGGGCTTTATTGTCGGCCAGGGAAACCGCGAAAACGGTTATGCGGTTTTTGTAAAAGACGGGAAAGTCAATTTTACCGTAAACCAGCATGGCAGGCATGTAAATGCGGTGTCGAAAACGAGCCTGCCCGAAAAATTCTCCGTCAGGGTGGCGCTTCATAAAAGCGGGAAAATGACCATACACATTAACGGCGAAGAAGCGGGGACCGCCGAAGCAGCCGGCCTTTTTCACCAGAACCCTGGTTACGGATTCAGGTCGGGCGGTGACTTCCAGGCGGATGAGGCGCCCATAGGCGATTATACCGGGAGTTTTGAACTGGCCGGAAATTTTCAGAACGGAGCACTCGAAGTAACTGACCCCGAAACGGAAAGCAAGCCTGCCGCCGCGCATATGCACAGGGATCGGGATGTGACCTACCTGGTTCTGAAGGCAGTTCCCGACATGATGGCCTACGATCAGAAATTACTGACCGTAAAAGCGGGGAGCAAGGTATCCATTACGTTCGACAACCAGGATGCCATGCAGCACAACCTCCTGGTCATCCGGCCAGGCTCGTTGAACCGCGTGGGCAAAGCCGCTGATGAATTGCTCAGAGACCCGAAAGCCTTCGAAAAACAATATGTGCCTGCCACGCCTGACATTCTGTATTCAACAAAGCTCATTGAGCCTGGTGCAGTGGTTTCACTGGAGTTTACAGCGCCTGCGCAAACGGGCGATTATCCGTACGTCTGTACCTTCCCGGGACATTGGCGTGGCATGAACGGTATACTCCGTGTAGTTCGCTGAAGCCGGTCCGGTGACTTTTTTATTTTAAAACAAAACGCATTTCTATGTTTCGGTCTGTTTGCCAAAAATGCTTCTGTCTCGGCCTTCTTACCCTGGCCATCCTGTTTACATCGGTAGCGGGTTCAGCGCTTCCGCAAAAAAGGAAGCCGCTTCGGGTCCTGCTGGTAGGCGGTGGGGCTTCTCATGATTTTAACAAATGGTACAAGGGGGCGGATGTCAAAACCCTGGAGGAAAACGGTTTCGCACGGGTTACCTACACCGATCAGCCTGCAGAAATTCTCGGCCATCTCGCCGAAACTGATGTGCTGGTCCTCAGCAACAACCAGCCCATTCCGGATGAAGCAACCCGAAAGGCTATTTTTGATTTCCTGGATCGCGGTAAAGGCGTTGTTTTACTCCATGCCGCAATCTGGTACAATTGGAAAGACTGGCCCGAATACAACCGGGAGATTGTTGGGGGCGGTTCGGCGGGACATGAAAAATACGGCTCGTTCCGGGTGATCCCGACGCCCGGGAAAAAACATCCGATCATGAAGGGAATTCCCGGCGAATTCAGCCTGGAAGACGAACTTTATTTCCACAAAATTGATCCCGGCGGAGCCAAAGTCGACGTACTGGCTTCGGCACAAAAGCCCGGCAAAACGGAAACCTTTCCAAGCATTTTTACAGTTGCACATCCCAAAGGCCGGATTGCCGCTATTGCGCTGGGGCATGACGCGGCCTCTCACGAGCTGGACATCTACCGGACACTGCTCCGGAATACTGTACGATGGGCAGCCCGTTAGTCCGCCCGCAACTCAAGCACTTTTCTAGTAAAATCAGCCAATCACCTATAAAAAAATCTTGATGAGCCAAAAGCAAATTACCGTTGTCATCGTCGGAATGGGTTTCGGGAAAGAGTTTATTCCCATTTACCAGAGTCATCCCAACATCAAAGCCGTCGGGATATGCACGCGCAGCAAAGCCAGGCGCGACGAACTATCGGCCCGGTACAACCTTGACCCCAATCTTGTCTTCGAGCATTTTGAAGATATTCCCGGGCGTGAGGATGTCGATGCCATCCATATTGTAACACCGGTTCCGGAGCATGCCCGGATGACCCTGGCCTCGCTGAATGCCAACAAGCACACCGCCTGCACGATCCCTATGGCCATGACGGTAGAAGACTGCAAAGCTATTGTCGAGGCCAAACGCCGCTCCGGCAAAGTTTACATGATGATGGAGACGGCATTGTATACGAGGGAGTTCCTGTACGGGCTGCAGCTTTCAGAATCGGGCGGGCTGGGAAAAATCCAGTTTGTCCGCGGCTCCCATATCCAGGACATGAGCATGGAGGGCTGGGCCGAATACTGGAAAGGGTACCCGCCCATGCTCAACGGCACGCACGCCATTTCTCCCTTGCTGCGGATCAATAACACCACTGCAGAAACGGTAGTATGCCATGGATCGGGACGCCTCAGCGACGATCTGGCCAGCCGCTACGGTTCGCCGTTTGCCGTTGAAACTGCAACATTTACCCTGAAAGGCTCCGATGTGGTAGCAGAAGCTACGCGTTCGCTTTTCGACGTTGTACGCCAGTACCGGGAAAGCTACGATGTTTATGGCACCAAAATGTCGTTTGAGTGGGAACAGCTCCAGGATGAACAGCATGTCGTTTTCGACGGCGGCGAAAACGCCGTCCGGATCGACGTACCCGATACGGACGCCCTGTTGATCGAACCGATCAAGCATTTCACAAAACGCGAAAAAATCGACGACCCCAATCACGTATCCTTCCTCCAGGGAGCAGGCCACGGCGGTTCGCATCCGCACCTGGTCCAGGAATTTGTCGCGGCAATCGTAGAAGGTCGCGACTCCGCAGTAGACGCAGCCCTCGCGGCCAATTACACCTGCGCCGGAATTTGCGCGCACGAGTCAGCCATGAAAGGCGGCGAACGAATCAGCATCCCGGATTTTAGTTAATGGTGGTGAGGTGTGAGGTATGAGGGGTGAGGGTTGAGGGATGGTGTCAGCACCACCTCACGGCTCAAACCTCAAGACTCCAACCTCACAGCTCACCCCTCAAACCTCAAACCTATGAAATCAACTTATTTCATTCTTTTGGCCGCAATGGCCTTCGCCGCCGGGGCTTGTACCGGAGAAAAAAAGAAAGAACAGCCGCCCGTGGATAGCGGGCGCGACCGCTGGACTGTCCAACAGGCCAATGACTGGTACCAGTCCCAACCCTGGCTGGTAGGTTGTAACTTTCTACCGAGCACTGCCAGCAATCAGCTCGAAATGTGGCAGGCTTCAAGTTTCGATACCGCCACGATCAACCGTGAACTGGGCTGGGCTGCGGGTTTAGGCATGAATACCGTTCGTGTTTACCTGCATGACCTCCTGTATGAACAGGATTCTTCCGGTTTTTACCAGCGCGTGGATACCTTTCTTGAAATTGCCTCTCGGCATAAAATCAAGCCCGTGCTGGTTCTTTTTGACTCGGTATGGGACCCGTTTCCAAAGCCGGGGGAACAGCGGGTACCCAAACCGCATGTCCACAATGCCGGATGGGTACAGAGCCCCGGAAAAGAAGCGTTGCTGGACAGTACCCGGCATCCGCGCCTCCAAAATTATGTGCGCGGAACCGTAGGGCATTTTGCGAACGACACGCGCATACTGGCGTGGGATGTATGGAACGAACCCGAAAACCCCAACAAAAGCGCTTACGGAGACGTAGAAATCCCGGACAAGGCTACGGTGGTTCTGCCCTTGCTGGAGACTACCTTTCATACAGCCCGTTCCGTCAATCCCGTACAACCGCTTACGGCAGGCGTGTGGCGCGACGACTGGTCGGAGGAAAGCAAGCTCACCCCGATAAACCGGCTCATGCTGGATGAATCTGACGTGATTTCATTTCACTCCTACGACAGTCCGGAAGAATTTGAGAAACGGGTAAAATGGCTCCAGCCCCTGGGCCGGCCGCTGATATGCACCGAATACATGGCGCGCGGAAACAACAGCACGTTTGAAGGAATTCTTCCGATAGCGAAAGCGCATCGGGTTGCAGCCATCAACTGGGGATTGGTCGACGGCAAGTCCCAAACCATTTATCCCTGGGACAGCTGGAAGAAAACCTATACCGGGGAACCTGAAACCTGGTTCCACGACATCTTCCGTAGAGACGGTACGCCGTATAAGGAATCGGAAGTGGTGTTTATTAAAAAAATCATTTCAGAAAAATAGGGAATCTATCACGTAATGGGGCGGCATTTGCCCGGCGGGCCGCCGGCAAATGCCGCCCCATTGTCTCTTCGGTTCCAATATACCGTCGTTTTTCTTAATTTTGCGGAAATCATCAGCCTGACTACCGGGCAGGATTAATTTTGTAAACAAAATAATGAAGGAAGACTCCCTGGCAGACCGCGCCTATGCAGAACTCAGGCGCAAAATTCTTTCCAACCAGTTACTTGCCGGCAGCAGACTCAAAGAAGACGAATGGTCTAAAAAACTGGACGTCAACCGCATGGCCTTACGCGAGGCCCTCATGCGGCTTCAGGGCGAACAGCTGTTAACAAAAGGCGAAAAAGGCGGCTTCTTTATAAAATCCCTTACGATTGAGGATATTCGCGATATCAGGGAGCTTCGCGAAATTCTTGAAACAGGCGCGATCAGAATCCTGATCGGAATTATCAGCGAAGAGCAGCTTGCAGAGCTCGAACGTATCTGTGACGACTTTACTGCCATGTACGAAAGGGGCTATTTCAGCGGCGCCTGTGAGGCAGACGTCAAATTTCATGAAACGCTGATCACCTATTCCGGCAATAAAAAACTCACTGCCGCCTACTTTACGAGCAATATACCGCTGTTTCACCAGAAACTGGGCCTGACCCAAACCCATATGGACGACTACGAACTCACCGATGCCGAGCACCGGGAGATTGTAAAGGCACTCCGGACCAGAAGCCTGCAGCAAGCGGAGCGAACCCTGATCAAACATCTTGTAAGAGGTGAGGTCACTACCCTCGACCTTATCTCCTGACTTCTTCTCCCGGAAGTTCCCCGCATATTTCTTCCTGAAATCCCACAGATAGTTCCGGAAAATATCTCATTTCTGGATTTTTAGCCGAGGCATATATCTTCCGCCTTCGGATAAGACTACCCATGTTATATTTTTCCAAGAATACGAAATACCCTATTTTTTGTTTACATTTTTAGTAATAATATTGTAAACATTTCAAACAACCTTAACATATCCTCAGTATGCGAAACCCTTTACTCCGCAGATTTACAGCGGCTATTTTCCTTCTAACGGCAGCCCTGACGATGCTTCATTCAGGATTAGCCGCCCAGGCCCCGCAAAAGCTCACGGGGATTGTCTACGACGCCGGCAATGAAAATCCGCTGCCCGGTGTTAATGTGATGGTCAAAGGATCCCAACAGGGAACAACCACTGACGTAAACGGAAATTTCTCGCTGACTGCACCGGCAGGGGCTACGCTTGCCTTTTCCTTTATCGGCTACGTTACACAGGAAATAACGGTAGGCAACCAGACCCAACTCACCATAAGACTGGAAACCGATACACAGGCACTCAGCGAGGTGGTCGTAACCGGGTATTCAACCCAGCGGAAACAGGACATTATCGGTTCGGTTTCTGTCGTCGACATGAGTGCGGTAGGCAAAATACCGGTCGGGTCAACCACGCAGGCGCTGCAAGGCCAGGCGGCCGGGGTAAACGTAATCGCATCCGGGGTCCCGGGGAGAGAGGGGAATGTATTTATCCGGGGGATCTCCTCGTTCGGGAACTCGGCCCCGCTTATCCTGATCGACGGTGTGGAAAGCAGCCTGAACAATCTGAATGCAAACGACATTGAGTCTATTCAGATCCTGAAAGATGCCGGTGCGGCCTCTATTTACGGGGTGCGGGGCTCAAACGGTGTTATTGTGGTTACCACAAAAAAAGGAAAGCTGGGTACGCCGACCGTAGAATACAATGCTTACGCCGGCGTGCAAACACCGCTCAGAGGCAACCCGTTCAATACCATACTGGATACCAAAGAATTTGCGAGGCTGTCGCTGATCGCCAACCCTAACAACCCGCTCTTCGCAAACGGAATACCCGACTACCTGTATGCCGGCCCCCAGGGCGGTGGGATTGCAATGGAGGGAAACCCTCTGGTAGATCCTTCGCGCTATCGTCTCGACCCGACCAACCCCGCCAACAACTACCTGATCCAGAAAGTCAACAAATCCGGCACCGACTGGTTTCATGAATTCTTCAAACCGGCCTTCCGGACCGACCATAACCTTTCCGTCAGAGGAGCTACCGAAAAAGCTACCTATTATATTTCGCTCGGCTATCTCAACCAGCAGGGCACCGCGCCTGAAACTTATGTAAAACGTTATTCAGGCCGCGTCAACACTTCTTTTAAAGTAGGGAAACATATCACCATCGGGCAGAACCTGAACCTGTACTACCGGGTCAGCCCCGGATTCACGACTGATAACCAGTTCGGGAACATCGGTGAACTGGCGCGGATGATGCCGATCATCCCGGTTCACGACATCATGGGCAACTATGGCGGTACCAGGATGGGGATCAACGTCGGTACAAACTCTAACCCGATTGCCAACCAGGAGCGCCTGGGCCAGAGCCTGAGCAATACCTGGAATGCCGTCGGAAATGTTTACTTGGATGTTAACTTCCTGAAAGATTTTACGTTCAGAACCAGCGTGGGGGGCGCCATGACCAGCGCATACGGCTACTCGTTTGCCTTTACGCCCTATGAACGCGCCGAAGGCTTCCTGAACCCCAACTCCTACAGCGAAAGCGCTTCTTTTTCAAGGAGGCTCGTATGGACCAACACATTGAACTATACCAAGGAAATCGGCAAAAGCAACTTCACTGTCCTGCTGGGAACCGAAGCCATTGAAAACCTCGGACGGTCACTTTCCGGCTCCAGGCAGAAGTACTTTTCAACAGACCCCGACTACCTGACGTTGTCCACCGGGACCACCAATATCGCCAACGGGAGCTCCGCGAGCGAAGACGCACTTTGGTCGATGTTCGGTCGTGTGGATTACGCCTTCAACAACAAGTACCTGTTGAGCGGTACCATACGGAGAGACGGATCTTCCCGGTTCGGTCCTGAAAACAGGTTCGGTGTATTCCCGTCGGTTTCCGCCGGCTGGCGTCTTTCCGAGGAAGATTTCCTTAAAAGTGTAAGCTGGATCAACGACCTGAAAATCAGGGCGAGCCACGGGGTCCTCGGCTCCCAGAACAACGTAGATGCCGACAACCAGTTTGACCTGTACGGAGGTACGCTTGCCAATGCCTATTACGACATCCGCGGAACCAGCAACAGCCTGGTGCAGGGATTTATACAGACCAGGGCAGGGAACCCCAGGACCGGCTGGGAGCGTAACCTCGTTTCCAACGTCGGCTTTGATGCAAGCCTTTTGAACTACCGCCTGGATCTGTCGGTTGAGTACTACAAAAAATCGGTCAACGGCCTTCTCTTCGGACAAACCCTGCCGGGAATCGCAGGTGGAATCACCCCCGCCACTATCAATATCGGGAACATACGCAACTCCGGGCTTGATCTTTCGGCCACTTATCATGGCGGTGACCGGAATGCCTTCAGTTATTCAATCGGCGCCAACATCACCACCTATAAAAACAAGGTGGTCAGCGTACCCTCACCCGGCTACTTTGCCGCCGCTTCGCACCAGCAGCTCGGTGCTATTGTCCGGAATGAAATTGGCCAGGAAGTGAGTTCATTCTACGGCTACAAAGTACTGGGCACGTTCAAGAGCGACCAGGAAGTGACGGAAGCCGCTACCCAGGATGGAGCCGCGCCGGGAAGATTCCGCTACCAGGACGTAGACGGCGACCATAAAATCACTTCTGCCGACCGTACCTACCTCGGAAGCCCGAACCCCGACTTCACCTACGGCGTAAACCTTACCGGCCAGTATCGTCAGTTTGACCTTTCCGCAATCTTCTACGGGTCGCAGGGCGCTCAGGCTGTGAACGCCATTAAAGTTCAAACCCACTTTTTCGGCACTTATGTAGGCGCCAAAAGCAACGTCCTGAGAAATGCCTGGTCACCGGAGAACCCGAACTCGGATGTTCCTAAAATTGAAAACCAGAACAGCTTCAGCACCGCCGGCGTATTCAATTCCTATTTCGTGGAAGACGCTTCGTTCCTGAAACTGAGATCACTTACCCTGGGCTATACCGTGAACAACAATTCCCTGCTCGAAAAAATCAAGATGAAAAAGGCTAGATTTTATCTCCAGGCAATGAACCTCTTCACGCTCACCAAATATTCAGGGCTTGATCCTGAAATTGAAGGAAGCAGCTCCAGCTTCGGTATCGATTGGGCCAACTACCCTAACAATGAGCCGGTGTATTTGCTTGGTGTAAACATTTCCTTTTAATCCTTAAAGACTATTCAAAATGAGCATCTATAAATTTTCTATAAAATCGCTGGCAGTTGCTGCCTTGCTCAGCGTAGCAACAAGCTGCAGCGACGACTTCCTGGACAGAAGTCCGAAAGGGGCGCTCTTTTCCGGAAGCCTCGCCAACGAAGCGGGCGTAAACGGGCTGCTTATCGGCTCTTACTCTTTGTTGAACCATGGCGGAACCTCCGGAAGCGGGTGGCATTCGGGCGTGTGGATTTTTGGCGGCGTTGCCTCAGACGATGCGCATACCGGTACGGAAGCGGGCGCATTACAGCCGGTCCCGGAATTTGAAAGTTACATTCATACTTCGGCAACCAGGGGACTGAATGATCGCTGGAAGGTATTATACGCCGGTGTGCAGAGAGCCAATGACGTGCTGAGACTACTTCCCACCGTACTTGCCAACAAATCGATCACCGAAACCGCCGCGAAACAGGTAGAGGCAGAAGCCCGTTTCCTACGTGGCGTATATCATCTCAATGCCGCGCTGATGTGGCGCAACATTCCTTTCGTCGACGAAAAGATCAGTGCAGCAGCCGGAAATTATTTTGTTCCCAACAACCAGCCGGTATGGCCTTCCATCGAAGCTGATTTCCAGTTTGCGGCAGACAACCTGACCCCCACCAAATCAGAAGTCGGGCGCGCGAACTCATGGGCAGCGAAGTGTTTTCTTGTTAAAACATACATGTTTCAAAACAAACACCAGCAGGCCAAACCGCTTCTGGATGACATCATCGCGAATGGCGTCACCAGCAATGGGTTGAAATATGATCTTAACAAGCACTATTTCGACAACTTCAAACCGTCTACCAAACACGGTCCCGAACAGGTGTTTGCGGTAATGCATTCGGTCAATGACGGAGCAGGCGGCCAGCGCGGGAACAACCCGAGCGGTGAAGCAAATGCCGGTCCTTACGGCGGCCCCTTCCCTACCTACGGCTTCTACCAGCCTTCATTTACGCTGGTTAACTCCTACAAAACAGACGCTGCAACCGGCCTGCCGCTGATCAACACGTTCAACGATTCGGACATCAAGCATGATCTCGGCATCCAGTCGTCGCAGCCTTTCGAACCTTACAAGGGCACACTCGACTCAAGGTTGGACTGGACAGTCGGGCGCAGGGGAATTCCCTATCTTGACTGGGGCATCAACCCGGGCCTTTCGTGGGTACGCCAGCAAAGCGTAGGAGGCCCCTACCTGCACATCAAATTTGCCAACCCGCAATCCGAACCGGGTGGAAGAGAGGTACAAAGCACTGCCAATACCTACAACCTGATCCGCTTTGCCGATGTGCTGCTGTGGGCAGCAGAAGTAGAAGTGGAGGTCGGCACGCTTCAACAGGCAGAAATCTACGTCAACCGGGTGCGGGCAAGAGCCGCTAATCCTGAGACGTGGGTTAAAAAGTATATCGACAACAGCGACCCGCTGAAGGGTGTGACCAACGAACCGGCGGCCAATTACAAGGTGGGATTATACACTGGCCAGTTTGCCCAGCAAGGGAAAGATTTCGCGCGTGAAGCAGTTCGCTTCGAGCGGAAACTGGAGTTGGCTATGGAACACCACCGGTTCTTTGACCTGCAACGGTATGACCTCGCAAAACCCGGCTATATGAGCAGTTTGCTGAACAAATACATCGAGCACGAAGTAAACGTCCCTAACTTTAATCATTACTATATGGTAGGCGCCAAGTTCACGCAAGGCAGGAACGAGCTTTACCCGATTCCTTTGGAGCAAATTGACCTGAGCATCCAGAACGGAGCGGCAACTTTGTCTCAAAACCCCGGATACTCAAAATAGTAAATCCTGGCGGACCATACCGCCGGGATTCCATCGGGTATTTCATTTACTAAATCCTACAAAAATGAACCAGAAAAAAGCGCAAAACCCCAATCTGCCGGACCTGAGCATAAGTTCCAACCGCCGCAAATTCCTTCAGTCCCTCGGGCTTGGCAGCGCGGCAATTACCCTCCTCACAACCGGCTGCACCGAAAAGCCGAAGTCGGAAGGTAAGGAAGAAGTGATTCAGGGCTTCGAAAAAACGGCTGAAAAAGCCGGCACGCAGATTTGGAAGCCGGTTTCGGATAAAAAAGTAAAAGTGGGCCTCATCGGGTACGGAGTTTGCAAATTTGCCGCGGCGTTTGAGTTTCAAAATCACCCCAATGTTGAAATTGTGGCAGTAAGTGACCTCGAACCGGACCGGTGCAAAGAATTGGCCAAAGTGGTAAAGTGCGAAAAAACATACCCTTCGCTGGAAGAGCTTGTAAAAGACGACCGGATTGAGGCGGTATTTATCGCTACCGACGCCCCCAGCCACGCAAAGCACGCAATTTTGGCACTGCAGCATGGCAAACACGTGGCCAGCGCGGTTCCCGCCGTTTTCGGATCACTGGAAGAAGCGGACCAATTGTATGAGGCCGTCAAAAAAAGCGGGCTGAAATATATGATGTACGAAACTTCCATGTTCCATGACGACCTTTTTGCAGCCCGGCAGCTTTACAAGGCCGGGCACCTCGGCAAGCTTGTTTATTCCGAGGGCGAATACTACCACTACATGGATACGCCTATCGACTCCTACAAAGGGTGGAGAATCGGGTTGCCGCCGCAGTTTTACCCGACACACTCGAACGCCTACCACCTGGGGATCAACGACGGCTCATTCGTAGAGGTATCCTGTCTGGGAATCCCGAGTGTGGTGGAGCATCTCAAACCCGCCAATAATTCGTACAAAAACCCGTTCGGGACCGAAATAGCGCTCTTTCGCACCCACGACGGCGGCACCTCCAGGATGGCAGTAAGCTGGGATACCCCAGGCGATCATGGTGAAAGAGGCCGGGTCAGGGGCGACAAAGGATCCTACTATGGAAAATACGAAGGGCTGGATAAAAACGTACCCGCAATTGAGCGCCCGCCGCTGCCGCCGTCGGTAGATGCAGGAGGTCACGGAGGGTCGCACGGCCGTCTTACCGACGAGTTTATTTCGGCAAT
This sequence comes from Ravibacter arvi, assembly GCF_039540405.1. Classification (NCBI taxonomy): domain Bacteria; kingdom Pseudomonadati; phylum Bacteroidota; class Cytophagia; order Cytophagales; family Spirosomataceae; genus Ravibacter; species Ravibacter arvi. Next base: position 287,671 of record NZ_BAABEY010000018.1, on the reverse strand, counting down.
TTTGCAGGATCGCACTCCTTTGGTAAATGTAGCCCTGGCACTTAACATGACGGTAGCCGGCATAGTGGCGCACCAGTCTGCAATGAAAAATGGAGAATTATTAAAAATACCACAATACACCCTGTAATACAGGTTTCAATTATCATGAACACTTCTTTGAACAGACGCAGGTTTTTAGGCCTTGCCGGTGCGGCTTCCGCTGCGATCATCTCTCCGCGGTTTGCTTTCGCCGCCCCCTTCACCTCCGAGCGAAAACTCCGGGTAGGAATCGTAGGCGGCAGGTTCGGCCTGGGCTTTTTCTTCAATGAACACCCCAATTGTACGGTTGAGGCGGTCAGCGATCTCCGGCCTGAACGCCGGGAGGCACTGATGAAAACTTACAAATGCAGCAAATCTTATGAGTCGCTGGAAAAGCTCCTGAAAGACCCGAAAATTGAGGCTGTTGCGTTGTTTACCCCTGCACCTGATCACGCCAGGCATGTAGTTCAGTCGCTTAATGCCGGAAAGCATGTACTCTGCGCCGTACCTGCCGCGATGAACATACAGGAATGCTACGAAGTATTGGAAGCGGTTCAGCGGACCGGTCTTACCTATATGATGGCAGAAACCTCGGTCTACCGGCAAGATACTATCTCGGCAAAAAAAATGTTCAAAGAAGGCAAGTTCGGAACCATTTTCAGCAGTGCTGCCCAGTATTATCATCCGGGTCTCGAAGTACTGTACTTTGAAAACAACGGCAAGCCTACCTGGCGCCACGGGCTTCCGCCGATGCTCTACCCTACCCATACTACGGCGTTCCTGATTTCCGTAACCGGCGAAAGACTCACGCACGTGACCTGCCAGGGATGGGGAGACGACAGCCCGATGCTGAAAAACAACCCGTACAAGAACCCGTTCTGGAATGAAACCGCGTTCTTCAGAACCAGCCAGGGCCATGCCTTTACCGGTGAAGTCTGCTGGAAGGGCGCCCTGGTGGGCTGCGAGCGCGGCGAATGGCACGGCGACAAGATGAGTTTCTATGCCGGCTACAAAGGCGTAGACGTACACCAGGTATTTGCAACTGAAAAAGAAGGGACCGATGATGGCGGCTTCAAGATTGCCGAACCTGAAATGCAGCCCTTTGATCAGCCGCAGTGGTGGAAAACGGATGCACTGCCTGCCCCGATGCGCCACAACAGCGGGCACGGCGGAAGCCATACTTTCATCACCCACGAATGGATCGACTCCATCATCAGCAACCGTCTGCCGGAAGTGAACATTTACGAGGCGCTGGCTTTTACTGCGCCGGGCATCATTGCGCACCAATCGGCGCTGAACAACGGCGAATACATGAGAATACCAAACTTCGACAAGTAAAGGCTGACTGTTCCAAATCCAAAGACGACCTTCTTTTTAAATATCAACATATCATTCAATCATGAGTAAATCGTGGCCGCAGTCATCTGCACTATTAAAACAAAATGAAAAATGGATACCGGGCGGTGTCGTATCCCTCAACCGTAAATCAGATCCCAATATCTGCTTCACCAGAGGCCAGGGCAGTCACGTCTGGGATCTTGAAGGAAACCGCTATATCGATTATCAGGCCGGATTTGCTGCCTCTTTTCTGGGACACAATGACCCCGACATTAATAAAGCCGTACAAGATACCCTGGTATCCCAAAGCCTGTTGATGGGCGCCGGCCCTACCGACCTGGAAGGCCGCTTCGCCGAGCTCTTCTGCCAGTCGGTACCCACCGCCGAAAGCATTCAGATCACGACTACCGGCTCCGAAGCTACCTACCACGCCATCAGGCTCGCCCGGGCTATCACCGGCCGCGACCATATCATCGTGATGCAGGGCGGGTACAACGGGTGGCACAACGACGTTTCGTGTAACGTAATCAGCACGCTTGAAGACGTCGGCGCACGTGTAAGCCCGGGAGAATATCCTTTTGATGCAGGTTCTGCCGGCATTCCCGCCGTGCACAAATCGCTGGTACACGTGATCAATTACAACGATATCGCGTCCGTAGAATACATCCTGAAACGTTATCCCGTCGCCTGTATGATCCTGGAACCGATACTCCAGAACATCGGGATCGTGAAGCCGCAGGCGGGCTACCTGGAATCACTCAGGAAACTGGCTGACGACAACGGGTTCCTCCTCGTGTTCGACGAAGTAAAAACAGGGTTCCGTCACGCACTCGGCGGTTACCAGAGCATCTGCGGCGTAACACCCGACCTGAGCACATTCGGGAAGGCCGTTGCCAATGGTTACCCGCTCGGCGTTATCGCGGGCAAGAAAAAGTACATGGACTATTTCACTCACCCCGAAAAATCAAAAAGAGTTTTGATCGCCGGCACCTTTAATGCGTTCCCCCTGACGACCGCCGCGGCAATTGCTACGCTCGAAAAACTGGCATCGCCGGAGCACAAGGTTTACGAACACGTAAACGCCCTGGGACAAATGCTGGAAGATGGTTTGCAGGATATTTTCTCGAAATCGGGACGTCCCTTCCATGTTGCCAGACAAGGATCTGCCTTCTGCGTTTATTTCATGGATCACGCGCCGGCAGATTTCCACGACGTGCTGCTGAACCACGACTTCGCTTTTGACAAGCAATACAGGCTTGCGCTCATAGAAGAGGGTATCTTCAACTTCCCGCTTCCCATTAAGCAAGGGAGTATCTCTTTTGCGCATACGACGGCAGACATTGAGGAAACATTGGAAAAAACCAAAGCAGTGGTTAAATAGGTGTGAGGTATGAGGTATGAGTTGTGAGCCCCTCACACCTCAAACCTCACCCCTCACACCTCACCCCTATTACACAAATGAAAATTACATCCATTGAAGCGAAAGTCTGTCATGCGCGTATGCGTAACTGGATTTTCGTAAAGATTAATACCGACCAACCCGGGCTTTGGGGATGGGGAGAAGCTACTCTCGAATGGCATACCCGCGCCGTAGTAGGTGCAATTGAAGACATTTCGACCCTGCTGGTCGGTGAAGACCCCAGGCGTATCGAATACCTGTGGCAAATGATGTACCGCCAGCATTTCTGGCATGGTAACGGTATCGTGCGGGGAACTGCCATTAGCGGTATCGACATCGCGCTGTGGGACATTGCCGGAAAAATTCACGGTGTCCCTTGTCATGAGCTATGGGGCGGCCGGGTCCGGGACTATATCCGCCTGTATTGCCACCTGGGCGGCGGAAAAATGGAAGACTTCTATGAAACCGGGCGTAACGATGCCAAACGTTTCGGCGAACTGGCGCAGGAAGCAGTGGAAGACGGCTTCACCGCATTCAAATCGATGGCTGTACCCGAAACCATGCCTTTGGAAGGGCTTCGCCCAATTCGTTACGCGGAAGCCTGTGTAGGCGCTATGCGCGAGGCTGTGGGCGACGACATCGACATCATGGTAGACTGCCATGCAAGACCTTCGCCCCGGATGGGGATGATGTTTGCCAAGGCGCTGGAACCTTTCGGACTTTACTTTTTCGAGGAACCCTGCTGGCCCGAAACCATGGAAGACATTGCGCTGATCCAGCGGTCGGTCAATACGCCGATCGCGACCGGCGAGCGCCTTATCGGTATCCACGCCTTCCGCGAACTGTTTGAAAAAAGAGCTGCGAGCGTTATTCAACCTGACATTACCCATTGCGGGGGCCTGAGCGAGGTCCGCCGGATTGCCGCTATGGCCGAAGCCTACCGGGTTTCGGTGGCGCCCCACAACCCGCAGGGACCGGTGAGCACGGCGGCATCCATTGAATTCGGATTCTCGGCGCCTTCCTATATCATTTGTGAAAGTGTTCACAGTGACGTCCCCTGGCGCCAGGACATCGTTGAAGAGGGGTTTACAGTTGAAAAGAAAGGAAGAATCGTCAAGCCCAATACCAGGCCCGGCCTCGGTATCGAGATCAATGAAGACGAAATCCGGAAGCATCCTTTCCAGCAGGAAGTACTCCAGCGCTCCTTCTACCAGGATGGCAGCGTGGGCGATTGGTAGACCGGTATTACCTCAAACGGTCTGCCGCCGTGCAATGTGCAACGGCGGCAGACCGTTCAGATCTTTGTTAAACTTTGAGACAACAGGATGGCTAGTTCTATTGAGAAACCATTTAGCGGGAGAACAGCGGTAATCAGCGGCGGTTTAGGTGACATCGGACGCGCCATTGCCAGGGCACTGGCCGAACGGGGGGCTTCTGTTTCGCTCGGCGACCTGCAACCGGAATCGGAAGCAACCGAATTCCTGCAAAGCCTGCAGATGTGCGGTGTAAATGCCATCTATTACACCGTTGACGCATCGAAAGCGGACCAGGTACGCAATTGGATAGACGACTGTGAAAAAAGAATCGGTGCTCCCGACATTATTATTGCCAATGCCGCAACGGTCACACTGGCCACCCTGCAGGAACTGACCGTGGAACAGTGGGACGCAGAATTACGCGTCAACCTGAACGGGCCGTTTTACCTTGGTAAAATCGCTGCCGGGAAATTGGTTGCCGGCAAACGCCAGGGGCATATGGTAGTGATCGGAAGCTGGGCGGCCCATGTAGTTCATGCGCATATACCGGCTTACAGCGTCTCCAAAGCTGGCCTGCGCATGCTGGCACAATGCCTGGCCCTGGAGCTGGCCCCGCATGGCATCCTGGTCAACGAAATTGCCCCGGGCTATGTAGACGCCGGGCTCAGCGCCAAAATCTGGGCAACCAATCCCGAGCTCCGGGAACAGGCCGCTTCAAAAGTTCCCGTCCGGCGACTCATTTCACCCGACGAAGTGGCGGCCGAGGTAGTACACCTCTGCCGCCGCGAAAACAGGCACATCACCGGGACAACCCTGCTGATGGATGGTGGCCTGTCTTTAGGGGAGGCGTGAGGTATGAGGTATGAGGTATGAGCCTCACAGCTTACAGCTCACACCTCAAGGCTCACGGCTCACCCCTCAAAATTAACTTCTAAAACCTTTGAGTCCATTGAACCAGAAACCAATACCGACAGTGCCTTCTCCCAGCGGATTCGCTGGACTCATCGGCGTCTGTCAGAACGATATAACGCCTCCTGTCGGCATTTATGCCCGAAACTGGGGGGCAGCGACGCACGACGTCGCGGAGGGAATTCACCGGCCGCTTACGCTCACCTGTATAACCTTTCAACAGCACAGCAGCGATCAGCCGCTGGTGCTACTCGGCGCCGATCTGGGGTGGTGGAAGAATTCGGAGCATGAAGTAATCCTGCGGCACGCGATCCTCTCGCAGTTGTCGCTGCCGGAACAAAATCTCATGTTTTGCCTGTCGCACACCCATGCCGGTCCGGGGATTTGCCTGGATGACGCCAACAAGCCCGGCGGAGAGCTCATCCGGCCTTATTTCGACCGTCTCATCACCGCCTCCGTTGACGCCGCCCGTAGAGCACTGCAAAACGCTGGCCAGGCGATTCTCACCTGGCAGTACGGAGCGTGCAACCTGGCCGTCAACCGGGAATTGCCGGACCCGGCCGCTGACCGTATCCTTACCGGATATTACCCGGGCCAGCCGGCAGACAATACGCTGCTGGTAGGAAGAATTGCCCGGGAGAACGGCGAAATACTCGGCACGCTGGTAAACTATGCGTGCCACCCGACCACCCTGGCGTGGCAGAACCGCCTGATCTCACCGGATTACGTAGGCGCGATGCGCGAAACCGTAGAATCTGCCACCCATGCACCCTGTTTTTTCATGCAGGGCGCTTCCGGTGAATTATCTCCGCCGCAGCAATTTGTTGGCGAAACGGCGCTTGCAGACCGGTATGGCCGGCAAATCGGCTATGCAGTATTGTCTACGCTCGCTTCCATGGAGTCTCCGGGAGCGCGTCTTGCTTACAAAGGCGTTGTAGAGTCAGGCGCATCGCTCGGCATGTGGGAACCGGAACCGGTACAGGTGTCCGGCGACCTGAAAGCCACCCTGGTATCGGTCGCCTACCCGATCAAAGATTTTCCTCTGTCGGCCGAGCTCGAAGCAGAATGGTCTGAGTGTACCGACAATGTACTAAAAGAGCGGCTATGGCGCAAATTGTGCATCCGGAAGGCGATAGGCGACGGCGATACGGCCAAAGTATCGCTCTGGATCTGGCAGGTCGGTGATTCGATCCTGGTCGGACAACCCAACGAAGCCTATTCCGGGTTCCAGCAGTCGGTCCGTGAAGAATTTTCAACGCGCGCGGTTGTCGTCATGAACCTTGTGAACGGTTCTATCGGTTACCTGCCCCCCCGCCCGCTTTATCAACTTAACACCTACCCGGTCTGGCAGACGCCATTCGCGGCCGGTTCACTCGATCTGCTCATGAAGACCACTTCTGACACCGTCGGCCAACTTCTTGCAAACTGATGGATATTAACCTTTCGACCCTTGATCTTGTCATTTTCGGCGTCTACATCCTGGCGGTACTGGCCCTGGGACTGTATGCCTCACAAAAAGGAAAACAGACCAAACGCGATTACTTCCTGGCAGGCGACAAGCTGCCCTGGTGGATGATCGGCGGCAGTATCATCGCTGCCAATATCAGCAGCCACCATCTGGTGGGCGCAATGGGCGCCGCCTACGACCGCGGCTTTGTCGTGATCGCCATGGAGTGGGGCGCTATCCTGGTCGGTTTCAATGCGCTGCTCTGGATATTCCTGCCGTTTTATATCCGGAATGGGTTCTACACTGTACCGGAATTCCTGCAGCGCAGATTCGGCGCAGCCACGCGGTCTACCTATGCCTTCCTGATTCTGCTGACCTATGTTTTCGTGGAAATCAGCGCAGTACTTTACCTCGGCGCGCTTGCACTGCATGCCTTGCTGGACATCCCGGTTTTCACCAGCATCCTGGCCCTTGCGGCGCTCACCGGTGTCTACACCATCCTGGGCGGGTTGCGCGCCGTAATCTGGACCGAAATGATGCAGCTCGTCATTCTGGTTATAGGCGGGGCCATTCTTACCGTAGCGACCATGAATGCCGCAGGTGGAATCGACACCCTGCTCGCTACCACCCGGGATTGGCATTTGTTTCTCCCGGCAGATGACCCCGACTTTCCCTGGACCATGTACCTGGGCGGCGTCCTGTGTATCAGCACGTTTTACTGCGCTACCAACCAGTTCATAGTACAGCGCGTTCTGGCGGCGAAAAATGAATGGCATGCCCGTATGGGCGTCATTTTCGGTGACTACCTGAAATTCCTGGTACCACTCATTATCACGCTTCCCGCGCTGGTTGCCTACAAGATCGTACCAAACCTGGAAAAGCCGGACCTGTTATTCCCTACGCTTGTAAAACTACTCTTACCTTCCGGTTTGGTGGGCCTTGTAATGGCCGGGCTGATCGCAGCGGTAATGTCTCACCTCTCCGGCGCTATCAATTCGTGTACCACCATCCTGACAGTAGACGTCTACCTGGCCTTTTTTAAAAAGGACGCCACGGAGCAACAGGCGGTCCGGTTCGGCCGCCTCGCAGGAACGGTTATTATATTGCTCGGCATTCTGTGTACGCTGCTGCTCATGCAATATTCGCACAAACCCATTTTTATTTACCTGATGAACGCCTACGGGTTGTTCACGCCGGGTATTGCCACCATGTTCCTCCTGGGAATCCTGTGGAAGCGTACTACCGAGCCGGGTGCGCTGGCCGCCGGTATCCTGACCATCCCGCTTTCGATGGCACTGGAGTATTTCTTCCCGGAAATGCCCTTCTTTAACCGTACAGGCATCGTTTTCTGGATTTGCATGGCTACCTGTGTCGCCGTCAGCCTGTTGACTAAACCCAAACCGGAAACCGAGCTGGAAGGACTGATCTGGAGCAAAGAAAGCCTTACGCTCAGGCCTGAAGAAAAAGAACAGCAGCAGGGTTGGCGCAACCCGGTCATCTGGTGGGCCATTATCACAGCAATGGTGCTGTTCTTTTATCTGAGATTCCCTTGAAAAGAGGGGTGAGGTATGAGGTGTGAGGTACAAGCTCCCCTCACACCTCATACCTCACCCCTCAAACCTCAAAACACATGAAAAATACATTTCAGCATCCGAGAAGGACTTTTATCAAATCAATTGGTCTGGCCACCGTCGGCTTGGGCCCGGCTTCGGCCCTGGCCTCTCCGTTAATAGCTGATCCGGCGATTGGCAAAATGGCGGAAAAACCCGCTTTCAACATGAGCGGCTATGCTGCGCCGAAGCTGGAGAAGATCCGGCTGGGAATTATCGGTCTCGGCAACCGGGGCATGGCCGCACTCCAGCGGATGCTCAGGATTGAGGGAGTAGAAATTGTTGCGCTATGCGACCTGCGCGAAAGCCAGGTGGCAAAAGGTCGCGAATATGCGGCAAAGGCAGGACAGAAACCTACCGCCTACCACACAGAACCCGATGCATGGAAAAAAATGTGTGAGCGGAAAGACCTTGACCTGGTCTACATATTAACCCCCTGGAACCTGCATACACCACAGGCGGTTTTCTCGATGAATCACGGCAAACATGTTTTCGTGGAAGTACCGGCTGCGACCACGCTCGAGGAATGCTGGGCACTGGTGAACACTTCCGAAAAAACAAAAAAACATTGCATCCAGGTGGAGAACTGCTGTTATGACTTCACCGAAATGATGGTCCTCAACATGGCCCAACAGGGTTATTTCGGGGAGATTATTCACGCAGAAGGAGCGTACATTCACGACCTCGCCGAGCTTTTCCTGGGCGACCGCTTCTACCAGAAATGGGAATTGCAGCAGGCAGTAGGCAAAATGGGGAACCTTTATCCTACCCATGGCCTGGGCCCTATCTGCCAGGTGATGAACATCAACCGGGGAGATCGGATGGAATACCTGGTGTCGACTTCCACCAATGACTTCACCATGGCGCCCCTGGTAAAAGAAAAAGCAGAAAATGACAATAGCCTTAAGCCTTTCGTCGGCAAGGCTTTTAACGGCAATATGAATACCACCACCATCAGGACCCTGAAAGGGAAAACAATGGTAGTTCAATACGATGTATCGTCCGTACGCCCTTATTCGCGGATTCACCTGGTAAGCGGTACAAAGGGGGCCGCCCAGAAATTCCCGTTGCCGGCCCGGATTGCCAATAGCCACGAGTGGCTCAGCGAAAAGGAGTACCAGGAGCTGGAAGAAAAATTTACTCCGCCGATAATCAAAAAAATAGGCGAAATTGCAAAGAAAGTAGGCGGTCATGGCGGCATGGACTTCCTGATGGACTGGCGGAATATTGATTGCATTCGCAACGGGTTGGCCATGGACCAGGATGTGTACGATGCGGCGCTCTGGAGCTCTATTACACCGCTGAGTATTGCCTCCGTAGCCAATCGTTCCAATTCGGTGGATGTACCGGATTTCACAAGGGGCAATTGGAAAACCAACGCACCGGTAGATTTGTCGCTTAAAACAGGAGCAACCACGCAGGTAAAAGAGTAGCAGGAATCCCCTAAAACGAAAAATCCGGTTATGCAGGCCAGGATATGTGCACTTCTGGATGAGAAAGACTTCCAGGGATTAGACCAATACCTCGGCGAAAATCCGGGATTGGCCAACCAGGGTATTCCATTTGACAATGTCAACACCACCCTTGCACACCCGCTGCACCGCCTGTGTGACCGCGTATTTTCCGGCGCTTATACCGAGGTCGAAGCACTCAGAATGGCCATGATCCTGGTAAATCACGGCGCCGATATCAATGGAAATGTAGGAGAAGAAGGGCAAGACTCGCCGCTGACCGCAGCGGCGAGCCTGCATGCCGACGAAATGGCCCTTTTTTACATCGAAAAGGGGGCCGATATCCACCACAAGGGATGTTATGGCGGTACCGCCCTGCATTGGGCATCATGGTGCGGCCGGCCGGTCGTTGTTGAAAGACTAGTCAAAGCCGGTGCATTCCTTAACGCCCGGTGCACCCAATTTAAGGCTACACCACTCCATTGGGCTATAAACGGGCTCGGACGTGCCGAAAAAAACGGCCGGACCGGGCATTTGAGCTGCCTGCGCCTGCTGATCCGGGCGGGAGCGGACACCGCGATTCCCGATGGCGAAGGCAAAACCTTCTCTGAATTGCTGACTTCAATCGACCCCGGCGAGCTATCACTTTGAGCTTTCCGATTCCCCCAGTTTATTCCTAACTTTGCAGCCGAATAAAAAGGAGGAGTCTATTCGTTTATGCCAGTCAAAATACCCGACAATTTACCGGCCATCGAGCTGCTAAAAAAGGAGAACATATTCGTAATGAGCGACCTGATCGCCGACGTCCAGGACATACGACCACTTCGTGTGTTAATCCTGAACCTGATGCCGATCAAGATTTCCACGGAAACCGACTTTGTGCGATTGCTTTCCAACAACCCGCTCCAGGTGGAAATTGAATTTCTGAGGTTGGATACCCATACCTCGAAAAACACCTCGCAACAACACCTGGAAATGTTTTACAAAGGTTTCAGGGAAATTAAAGACAATTTCTACGACGGGATGATCATAACGGGCGCGCCCGTAGAGATGCTCGACTTTACCGACGTCACCTACTGGCACGAGCTGACGCAGATTTTCGATTGGGCCAGGATCCACGTGACCTCATCGCTTTATATTTGCTGGGCGTCGCAGGCTGCGCTTTACCATTTCTACGGGATTGATAAGATTCCCCTTAGTCAAAAGCTCTTCGGGGTATTCAGGCATACGGCCAGCATCAGCAAACACCCGCTTTTCCGGGGATTTGACGATGAATTTTTCATACCGCACAGCCGTCATACCACCATCCGTAAGGAAGACGTCGAGACGAAGCCCGAAATTTCCATCCTGTCCGAATCTGACGGTGCCGGGCTTGCGATCATGTCCTCGAGAGGCGGGCGGGAATTTTACCTTACCGGCCACTCCGAATACGCACCGTTGACCCTGCATGAAGAGTACACGCGGGACGTAGAAAAAGGGCTGAAAATTGACGTGCCGGAACACTATTACGCCGGGAATGATCCTGCTAATCCGCCGGTGGTCCGTTGGGCCGGTCACGCAAATTTACTGTTCAACAACTGGCTCAACTATTTCGTTTACCAGGAAACACCGTTTGACATACGGAAAGTAAAGGAACTCGGGGAGATTGGCGGAGCGAACGGTGACCGATGAGTGATAGCCTGGCGGAGATCCTGCAGTTTACTTATCCGCTCCCCCAGACATCGTTGGAGCAGATCCGGGAAATTTGTGAGGAAAAACATTTTGCAAAAGGCCATCTGATCATTCAAAACAACAGGCTGGCTCAAAATCTTTTCCTGATCAAAAAGGGGATCGTGCGGGCATATGCCCAAGCAGATGGCCATGAGATCACCTTTTGGTTTGGCAAGGAGGGTGACCCGGTCATCTCCATGAAAAATTATGTGGAGAACCGGAATGCGTACGAGTCGGTTGAACTCCTGGAAGACTGCGTGCTTTTCCAGATCAGTGTAAAAGACCTCCGGGAACTCTATCTGAAAGATATCCATATTGCCAACTGGGGGCGACGCCTGGCGGAAAAAGAATTGATCAGGGCTGAAGAAAGACAGATTTCCCGCGAGTTTAAAACCGCCAGGGAACGTTATACCGAACTGATGCAGCAGAACCCGGAACTATTGCGCCGGGTTTCCCTGGGCAACATCGCTTCTTACCTCGGCATTACGCAAGTCAGCCTCAGCAGAATCAGGGCCGAGGTACGCTGAAGTTTTTTTATCATTTGTAAAATAGTATTTCAGCCTCCGTGCCGAATTTTGTCAAACCATTTTTTGACACTATTAACACAAAAAAACATGAGCTGGATATTCTTGATTCTCGCCGGTTTGTTCGAAGTCGGATTTGCTTCTTCCCTGGGAAAGGCGAAAACGGTCACCGGAACGGAAGCCTTTTGGTGGTACGGAAGCTTTTTTATTTGTCTGACCGTCAGTATGCTTTTGCTGATCAAAGCCACACAAACCCTGCCCATCGGTACCGCCTACGCGGTTTGGACCGGAATAGGGGCAGTCGGAACCGTCCTGGTGGGTATTCTCGTTTTCAAGGACCCGGCCAGCTTCTGGAGAATATTCTTTATTATAACCCTGATCGGATCCATAATCGGCCTGAAGGCGGTATCCGGTTAGAAAATACGTCCTTCAGCCCTTGAAAAATGAGTGAACAGAGGAACGAGTCGGTCTCCGTCAGGATAGCGGCAGACGATAATGATTTCGAAGAGGTAAAAAAACTGGTCCTGGCCTACGTCGACAGTCTCGGATTTGATATTTCGTTTCAGAATTTCGATGCCGAGATCGCTTCACTCCCGACCATGTACGGACCGCCTGTTGGCGGGATGTTCCTGGCCGTGGTAGACGGGGTCAATGTAGGCGTGGCTGGGATCAGGCGGCTGAACGACACCGAGTGCGAGCTCAAACGCATGTATGTAAAGCCGGGCAACCGCGGGCTTGGCCTGGGCAGAAAGCTGATAGATGCTTGTGTAACCCATGCAGAAAACCTCGGCTACAAGGCCATTAAACTGGATACCACTACAGACATGAAACCGGCAATGGAACTGTATCGGTCCTGCGGCTTCCGGGAAATTCGGCCCTACTACTTCAACCCGCAGGGCAATGCGAAGTATTTCTCACTCGCCCTCACATAACCGAGGGTCGGCTGCCGGGCTTCCCGGAAATGAGTCTCTACAGGAAAAGCACCCATCCACCATGTTCACGCCATTAAATAACCCCGTTTGGCACGCGCTCGGGGAAGCCCACGCCCCTTTCCGGCTGGAGCTGCAGGACAATGTCCGTTTCTATCACCCCGATTATTGCCGGTTTGGCGCTTTCTCAGCCCCGGCTGACCTAACGGATAGTATAAATCGGTATGCCGCGCAATCGGGAGCGCCTTTTTTTCTCGTCGGGGAAAATCCCAGCGTCACCGCCCTCCAAGGCCAATTAGAAGAAGTGGTCTGCGATCAAATGGTGCTTCATGATCCGATAAAGGCTACCATAAACTACCCTATACAGGCGCTGAACGGCGGCTACGAAGACGATTTGTATGCGCTCGTCAACCTGGTGCAACCGGGTTATTTTTGTCCCAGGACACCTGAAATGGGCGCCTATTCCGGAATTTTCGTCGAAGGAAAGTTGGTAGCTGCTGCCGGTGAACGCATGAAACTTGCCTCATTTACTGAAATCAGCGCCGTCGTCACACACCCGGAATTTACGGGAAGAGGGTTTGCCAAACAGCTCGTCGCGCACTGCGCCGACAAAATTTACGGAGAAGGCAAAACTCCGTTTTTGCACGTGACAAGTAATAACGAATCGGCAATAGGTCTTTACAAGAAGCTCGGGTTCCGTTTCAGGAGAAAAATGAGTTTCTGGAAAGTGACTTATAACCGGACGAACTTTTCGAGCAAGGAATAGTTGCGGGCATCCGCTTCCCGCAAAGCCCGGATGTATTTAGTCCTGGTTTCGCCCCATTAACCAGGTTACGACATCCTCAACATTAAAAAAATGCTATATACAACATCTATTTATTATATTAAAATGCTGCAAACAGCATAATTTATTCTCCAAACAAATATCGAACCCAAAACAAAAGCCGGTTAAGGTAAACCCTCAACCGGCCTGAAAACCTGCCAGCGGCGTCATTTCAATGCTTGCCTGACCTGAATTGCTCCATCAGTCAATAAAAATTCTGCTTGTAGTCCTCTACAGCAGTCTTGATTACTTCTATTGCCTCTTCCCGGCCATAAACGTTAGTGATCTGTATTTTGGCTTCCTCTCCCGGAAGGTTTTTGTAGGTCAGGAAGTAGTGCTTCAACCGCTCGATTACATCCCCCGGTACTTCCTCAAGGTCGGTATACACGCCAAACACTACGTCTCCTTTCAGAACGGCAATGATTTTATCATCGGCCTCCCCGCCGTCAATCAACCGGATTCCGCCGATAGGACGGGCATCGCAGAGGAGATCTCCGTGGGGGATGATTTTTTCGCACAATACCAGGATATCGAGGGGGTCACCGTCGCCGCAGGTAATTTCCCTGCCGGATTTTTCACGGGCAAGCTGTGCAATTCCTTCAGCGCAGTAGGTTTTTGGGATAAAGCCATACAATGCCGGAACGATATTCGAATATTTCTGAGGCCGGTCGATTTTCAGATAACCGGTATTCTTTTCTATCTCGTATTTAACCGTATCGGTGGGAACAATTTCAATAAAGGCTGTTACGATATTCGGTGCTTGTTCCCCTATCGGGACACCATGCCACGGGTGAGCCTTGTGTACGTTTGCGTTCATGTAATTACTCAAAAATTAATAGTTACTTGGTAAAGTCAGCTATGTTTTGGTTCGATTGTGTTATCTGTTTTTTCGGCGATACTATACTCACTGGTCTTTGACACGAACTGTTTGATAAAAAGCTCGCCTAGAAAACCGGCCAGGAACATCTGGGCGCCGACAATAATAAAAACCAACGCCAGAAAGAACAAAGGATTGTCTGTAGCGTTCCTGAATTTCAATCCCACGTACAGGTTATACAGTTTTTCGCCGATCACCCACAGGGTCATAAAGCTTCCCAGCACGAACATGAGGGTACCGATACTCCCGAAAAAATGCATGGGTCGCCGGCCGAACTTGTTGACGAAAGCGATGGAAAGCAGGTCCAGGAACCCGAAGAGAAAACGCTCCAGGCCAAATTTGGTATGCCCGTATTTCCTTGCACGGTGTTCAACGACTTTCTCGCCGATCCTGCCATAACCATTCCATTTCGCGATTACAGGGATGTACCGGTGCATTTCCCCATAAATGGTAATGCTCTTTACGACCTTCTGGCGATAGGCCTTGAGACCGCAATTAAAATCGTGAAGCTTGATGCCGGAAATTGCCCTGGTCACGGCATTGTACAATTTGGTAGGAATGGTTTTGGTGAGCGGGTCGTACCGTTTTTTCTTCCACCCGGACACGATGTCATACCGGCCGCTGTGAATCATCTCGTACAACTCCGGAATTTCATCCGGACTATCCTGTAAGTCGGCGTCCATGGTAATCACCACTTCTCCCCGGCTGGCCTCAAACCCGGTTTGGAGTGCAGCCGTCTTTCCGTAATTTCTTACAAAACGAAAACCGCGTACCCTGTCATTTTCCCCGGCAAGCTCCTCCACTACCCCCCAGGAGTTGTCGGTGCTCCCGTCGTCGACCAGCAAAAGCTCGTAGGTAAAATTATTCTCGGCCATCACCCGTTTCACCCAGTCGTGCAGTTCCCGCAACGATTCGTCCTCGTTGAACAGGGGTACTACGACTGAAATCTGGATCTTCGGATCGGCCATAAGGGCTCCTTGCTGTGGTTTGGGGCAAATGTCGGAATTTAATCCCTTAAAACCCCAGATAATACGCTTTTAGATATGCTTTAAAGGCAGAATCATAATTCTTACCGTTTTCTTCATAAATATACAACAGCTCCCGGTTTACCTCCCCGACAGCCGTGACGGGAGGAATGCCTTTCCTGAAGGTCATCATGCGACGAAAAGGCGACAGGCCTGGCCGGTGTGCCAGCACCAGCTCACGGGTTAAATACCAATATGACGGTACGTGCAGTTTCTCGAAAACCAGGCTTTCTTCGAAGGGCAATAATACGCTGCACCGGCCTCCCGTTTCCAGCAACCGGTCTGAGGCGGCCAGAAGGTCCGCAAAGCTCAGGGAATCGGAATGGTGCGCCAGGTTCGCCTTTGCATCCGGCGATTTGAGGCTGTTCTGATAAAAGGGTGGATTCGTGACAATGCAATCGAACGGCGCCGGTGGTAAAAAATCCTGAACGGCCGAACGATGAACGGTAAGCCGACCGGCAAACGGACTCTCCGAAAAATTATATTGGGTTTGCCGGAAAGCGCCTTCTTCAATCTCGACACCCTCAATTCCCGCCTCTTCGTTCCTTTGCGCCACCATAAGCGAAAGCAGGCCTGTACCCGTACCTATGTCCAGGATGCGCATGGCTTTCTCCACATCGGCCCACGCCCCGAAGACGCAGGCGTCGGTACACACCTTCATGGCGCTGAGGTTTTGATGAACCGTAAACGATTTGAAACTAAAAAAATGATTCCTTGGCAAAGATGTTCGGTAATTTAAGCCCCCTCCCTATACTTCTGATTCCCAGACTCCGGCAAGCTCGACCAGTACCTGTGCTGCCTTTTCCATATCCTGGACCGAAACCCATTCCTGCCTGCTGTGAAAAGCGTGTTCGCCGGCAAAAATATTCGGGCAGGGCAAACCCATAAAGGACAGTCTTGAACCGTCGGTACCGCCCCTGATGCTTCGGCGTATCGGCGTCAGGCCGGCTTTTTCCATCGCTTTCAGAGCATACCCCACGACCTGAGGATGCTGCGCGAGTATTTCTCCCATATTGCGGTATTGCGCCTTCACCTTCATTTTATAGGAAGAACCGGTGTAACGCGCCATAATGTCCTCTACCAGTCCTCCCAAAAACGCTTCCTTTTCCTTCAACCCCTCTTCGGCAAAATCGCGCACAATCAGCTCCAGTACCGCGTGTTCCTGCTGCGCCTCCAACCTGACCGGGTGAAGAAACCCCTCCCGGTCCTGTGTAGTTTCGGGTGAAAGGCGGTTTTTCGGTAAAGCGTTTACAATGTCGGAAGCTATTTTTATTGCATTTTCCATTTTTCCAAATGCAAAACCCGGGTGGGTGCTCACGCCAAACACTTCCAGGAGCACGCTGTCGGCCGAAAAAGTTTCGTCTTCCAGGCTGCCCAGGGTTTCACCGTCGACCGTGTAGGCATAATCCGCACCCAGTTTCTCAAGGTTCACGTGCTCCGTTCCCCGCCCCACCTCCTCGTCCGGGGTAAAGAGTATTTTTATCGTACCATGCTTCCGCGAGGGGTCTGCCTGCAGCCAGGATACCGCTGTCATAATGGCCGCCACTCCCGCCTTGTTATCGGCACCCAGAAGAGTAGTACCGCCGGCCGTTACAATGTCATTCCCGATCTGGGCAAAAAGATCCGGATGATCTTCCGGTCGTATAACCTGGGCGGGATCATCCGGCAACACAATTTCCCCACCCTGGTAATTCCTGTGAACAACCGGACGGACATTGGCGCCCGTCACATCAGGCGAAGTATCCATATGGGCGCAAAAACAAATTACAGGAATGTTGGTCCTCGTCGTATTGCCGGGCAGCGTGGCGTACACATATCCGAACGCATCCATGTGGGCATCCTCCAGCCCCAGCTCAAGCAATTCCGCCGCAAGCACCCGGGCAAGGTCTTTCTGTTTTTCGGTACTCGGAAAAGTATCCGAAGCGGGGTCCGACTGCGTATCGATCTGTACGTACCGGAGAAAGCGCTCCAGGACCGTGTCATTTTTTGTCATAGCACATACCAGTTTTTCAGCCGGCTCAACTCAGTTACGACCCATTATTGGCCCACGATCCCGGCAAGATCTGCCGGCGAATAGTAAATATTTTTCAGGGTTTTGTCGTCCCCTTTTCGGTACACGAGATACATCCCGTTGTCCTCTTTGTAGTAGCATTCTGTTCCCTTCGCTTCATAGTGCTTGACGGTAGCCTCGGCTTCCTCCACCGTGTGGCAGGCCTTCGACATATTGGACCGCTGCACTTCGTCAAAAAGCGCCTTAAATTTCCCGCCCAAACCAAACTCAAGGATCGCCCCCGATAATACATATTGGAGATCGCAAAGCGCGTCTGCCACTTCCACTATATTTTTATCTTCAATCGCTTCTTCCAGTTCCTTCAACTCCTCCGCCAGGAGCGACACGCGAAGGCGGCAACGTTCCTTCGACGGAATCGCGGGATCCGAAAGAATGGGATGTTTAAAGGTCTGATGAAACTCGGCAACCTGGTTGAGACTATCTGGTGACTTCATTACAATGCTTATTTTTAGAATCCGCAAATATAGCCAGTCGGATTCAAGACAGTTGATGAACCAGGAAGAAATTGTCCTTGATCAGTTTTATGGCAATGGCCAGGAGGATAATCCCGAAAACTTTCCGCATCACTTCCAATCCGCCCTTTCCCAGCTTTTGTTCGATATATCCCGACGACTTGAGCACCAGGTATATAAAAATAAGGTTAAGCACCACCCCCACAACGATATTTTGTATTTCGTAAGCGGCCCGGAGCGAAATCAGCGTAGTCATAGTGCCGGCGCCCGCAATCAGCGGAAAGGCGATCGGAACGATGGAAGCGGAGGACGCTTCCAAGTCTTCGTGATGGAAAATATTACGGCCGAGCACCATTTCCATCCCGATAAGAAAAATAATCAGTCCCCCGGCAACGGCAAACGACGAGACATCCACTCCGAAAAGGCCGAGGATACGATTGCCCACAAACAAAAATGCAAACATGATCCCGCCCGCCACCAGCGTCGCCTTCTCCGACTGTACATGACCGGTTTTTTTGCGCAGGTTCACAATCACCGGCACACTGCCTACAATATCAATCACTGAAAACAAAATGAGGGTAACCGAAATAATTTCCTTGAAGTTAAAATAGTTCATGCGTTTGATAGGTTTGAGGTGTGGGCTGTGAGGTGTGGGGCCTGCCCCGCAGATCGTGCGTAGGTCGGGCCGCTGCAAAACAGATTTCTGATTTCCGATTTCTGATCTCCGATTTCCGATTTCCGGTCCCCGATTTCCGCCCCCTGCCGTTCTCTTCGTTTGTTGATTTCACAAATTTGAAAAAAATTAGCGAAGGAATGTGCTTCACCGGGCATTTCAGTCTCCGGCCTTCGGTTGTGCCGCGCGGATGGTGGATCCGGATACAAAAAAACGTATATCCCTGCTTCGCCGTATCTTTGTAGCGTTTTAGCCTGTCTGCACAAAATGCCGGGCCAACTGCATCGTATTATATGGATAAATTCGACCCGAAACCGGTACTTAATCAAATCCCCCATCAACCGGGCGTTTACAGGTATTTCAATGACCGGGACGAAATTATTTATGTGGGGAAAGCAAAAGATCTCCGCAACCGGGTAAGCAGCTATTTTGTCAATTCGAATCAGCACAGCAGGAAAACCCGGCAACTGGTTTTCCAGATCCGGCGTATTGAGTTCACCATCGTCTACACCGAATGGGAAGCGCTTTTGCTGGAAAATCAGCTCATCAAGAATTATCAGCCGCGATTTAACATCCTGCTCCGGGACGACAAAACGTATCCCTATATCTGCATTACGCGTGAACGTTTCCCCCGCATTATCAGCACCCGTAAGGTAGACCGTTCAACCGGTGAATACTTCGGCCCTTTCGCGTCGGTCCGGACCATGCACTCGCTGTTTGACATGTTTCGCGCCCTGTACAATATACGGTCCTGTCAGTTGGTGCTCTCCCCGGAGAATGTAGAGGCCGGCAAGTTCAAGGTTTGCCTGGAATACCACATCAATAACTGCAAAGGGCCATGCGAAGGTCTGGTCTCCGAAGCCGAATACCTGGCTGAGGTCGAGCAGATCAGGCAGATTCTTAAAGGGAACCTTGCTCCCGCAGAAAATTACCTGAAACAGAAAATGGCTGACGCTGCCGCCAGGATGGAATTCGAAGAGGCGCACCGTTGGAAAATCCGGTACGACCTCCTCGGTGACTACCAGAACAAAACAACCGTTACCAACGCAAAAATCGGCGATGTGGATGTGCTCACCGTAGTATCGGATGAAGAATCGGCTTATTTTAATTTCATGAAAGTCGCCAACGGGCATATCATTGCCACGGAAGCGATGGAGGTGCGCAAAAAAATGGACGAGAGCGACGCCGAGCTACTGGCCATGGTATTGGTGGAAATGCAGCAGCGCTACGGCGACGAAGCCCGTGAAGTACTGTCGAACCTCATGCCGGAGGGAGAGCTGAATAAACCCGTTTCGGTCCCCAAAATCGGCGACAAGCGCAAAGTCGTGGAACTGTCCCTTAAAAACGTCCTGTTCTATCGCCGCGAAAAAGCTGAGCAGCGTGCGGCCGAAACTACTGCAACTACTTCCCGGAAAGACCGTGTACTGATCAAGCTGAAAGCCGACCTTCAGCTAAAATCGCTTCCGCGGCATATTGAGTGTTTTGACAACTCCAATATCCAGGGCACCAACCCGGTCGCCTCCATGGTATGCTTTAAAAACGCCCGGCCTTCCAAGAAAGATTACCGCCATTTCATGATCAAGACCGTGGAGGGGCCCAACGACTTCGCGTCGATGCATGAGATTGTTACCCGCCGCTACACGCGTATCCTCAATGAAAATGAACCGCTCCCCGACCTGATTATTGTAGACGGCGGAAAGGGACAACTCAGCGCGGCATGCGACGCACTGAAAGCCCTGGGGATTTACGGCAAAGTTCCGATCGTCGGCATCGCCAAGCGACTGGAAGAGATTTATTTCCCTGAAGACAGTGTGCCGGTATACATCGACAAACGTTCGGAGTCGCTGAAACTCATCCAGCAGATCCGGGATGAGGCACACCGCTTTGCCATTACTTTCCACCGCGACCGCCGCAGTAAAACCAGCCTGGTGAGCGAACTGGAAGGTGTGGAAGGTATCGGCAAGCTTACTGCAACCAAACTTCTGAAACATTTCAAATCGGTGAAAGCGCTCCGGGAACATTCCCTGGAGGAAATTGCCGAAGTGGTGGGGAAAGACAAAGCCGGGAAACTAAAGGCACATTTTGAGCGGACATTGTTGTAACGCACTACCTGGCCTGGCACGAACCTCCGTATCTTTGTTCTTATGAATGAATATTTCAAAGAACAACTGGACCTGCTGAAATTGGAACGGCGGGTCGACGAGGAGACCTATGAACAGAATATCAGGAACACCGGGGTTCAGCAGCAGCGCGAAAACGGCTTTGTCTGGTACCCCATCGCCATACGGGGACAGGATACCGGCCGGGGCGGCTATGTTTCGCTTGAAGTAGAAAGAACCACCCACCAGCACCTGATCCACACCCTTCAGAGCGGCAGAAAGGCCGAGCTGTTTTCCAATTACAACCCGGATGAAGCTGGTGCGAAAGGCATTATTCAGCATGTGGGCGGCGATCGGCTGCGCATCACGCTTTTTGTAGATGAGCTCCCCGACTGGACCCGTCATGGCAAATTGGGAATCCGCGCACTCTTTGACGACGATAGCTACGACGCTATGGAACTGGCCCTTACTACGGCCGGGAATACCTACGATCAAAACAGGCTGACAAGAATATTAACCGGGAAGGCGGTTCCTACTTTTGATGACTCACTTCCGCCTGTCATACTCCCTTATCTGAACCCGTCGCAGAACGAGGCGGTAAATAAAGTCCTTTCTGCCAACGACCTCGCCATCGTGCACGGGCCTCCCGGTACCGGGAAAACTACCACACTGGTGGCCGCCACACTGGAGCTTCTGAAAAAAACGTCCAAACCGCTGCTTGCCATTGCCCCCAGCAATACGGCAATTGACCTTTTGTGCGAACGTCTGGCACAAAAGGGCGTCCGGGTAGTCCGGATCGGGAACCCGGTACGTGTGAGCGACGAACTCCAGGAGTTAACACTGGACCACCGGATTTCGGTTCACCCAGATTTCAAACGCATCAGGGAGCTGAAGAAAAGAGCTTCCGAATTCCGGAACATGGCCCACAAATACAAGCGCAATTTCGGCCCGGAGGAAAGGCAGCAACGCAAGGCACTTTTTGCAGAAGCCGGGCGCATCAGCCATGAAGTTGCCCACCTGGAAGATTTTATCACGGAAGACGAGCTCCACCGCGCCCAGGTTATTGCCGCCACGCCGGTAGGCGCTTACCACTATGCCATCCGCGACCTCTCTTTTGACACCGCCCTTATCGACGAAGCGGGCCAGGCCCTGGAAGCCGCCTGCTGGATACCGATATTAAAAGTAAAAAAGGTTATCCTGGCCGGCGATCACCTGCAGCTCCCGCCCACTGTCAAATCGGAAGAGGCTGCCCGGAAGGGACTGACCCTTACTCTGATGGAAAAATGCGCCGGGTATCATCCGGAAGCGACGGTTCTGCTCAATGAACAGTACCGCATGCATGAGAAAATCATGTACTACCCCTCCGAAACCTTCTACGGGTCACGTCTGCAGGCGCATGAATCAGTACGAACCCAAACTTTGTTTGACCATGACCTCCCGCTCGAATTCATAGATACGGCCGGCTGCGGTTTCGAGGAACAGCCCGTTTCCACAAGTTTTGTCAATCCCGAAGAAGGGCAATTGCTCGTGACTGTATTGTTTGACTACCTGCGGGGCCTGAAGCTGGAAAACACGCGGTCCGACGAAATTACCGTGGGAGTGCTTTCGCCTTATAAGCAACAGGTGGAACGCTTAAAGTCTATGGTCACCGCCCACCCCGACTATGCCAACTGGTCGTCTCAGCTTACGGTTAATACAATTGACGGCTTCCAGGGCCAGGAGCGCGACATAATGGTGATAGGGATGGTCAGGAGCAACTCCGAGGGGAAAACCGGATTCCTCAATGAAACACGAAGGATGAATGTAGCCATGACCCGTGCCCGGAAAAAGTTAGTGGTAATCGGTGACAGCAGCACCCTGGGCGCGCAGCCATTTTACGAGAGGTTTATTACCTATGCACAGGAAAATGAATTCTATCGCAGCGCCTGGGAGTATATGGATTCCTGAGAATTTGTAATTTAGGTTGGAAGTCGGAAATCGGAAGTCGGGAATCGGAAGTTGGTTGGGCCGCGCAGGTCGGACCGCGCAGGCTTTGGTCGCTGATACCGGCCGTTGATTTTGATTTTTATCGAAAGTAGAAGGTATGAGCACCAGCGGGTCGCTTGTTTGCGGCTTGTGCCCTGTACCTTTATGATTATTCCGCTAGTCCGATTGTTCCATTCCGCGTATTATAATTGGCGGTCATCGTGTTTCCTGTATGAAAAATCTTACTGCGTCCCGAAAACCACACCGGAACGGCCTGCTTTGGGCTACCGGCTTTTTTATTGGCTCGATTTCAAGTCTCTATAGTCAATCCGCCCTGAAACAGGAAATCAGCCGGGATGCCGCGGCAATTGAATCCAAGGTGATTGCCTGGCGCCGTGATTTTCATCAGCACCCGGAGCTGGGTAACCAGGAGGTCCGGACAGCGGGGATAGTAGCTGCACATCTCAAAAGCCTCGGATTGGAAGTAAAGGAGGGCGTTGCCGTAACCGGCGTGGTAGGCTTGCTGAAAGGCGGAAAACCAGGGCCGGTAGTGGCGCTGAGAGCCGATATGGACGCCTTACCCGTGACGGAACGGGTAGATCTGCCGTTCAAATCGACCGTCACCACTACTTTCAATGACCAGAAAACAGGCGTCATGCACGCCTGTGGCCACGATGCGCACGTGGCTATGCTTATGGGCGTAGCCGAAATACTCGCGAAAAGGAAAAACGAAATTCCCGGCACCATCAAGTTTATTTTCCAACCTGCGGAAGAAGGCATCAGCGGGCTTGATACCTACGGCGCCAAGCAAATGGTTGAGGAAGGAGTGTTGGAAAACCCGGCGGTAACTGCCATTTTCGGGCTTCATATCAGCTCGGTAGTAGAGTCCGGCCATATCCGGTACCGGCCCGGCGCCACTATGGCTTCTGTCGACGAATTCCGCATTGCCGTTCACGGTAAACAGAGCCACGGCGCCCGCCCCTGGACGAGTGTGGACCCGGTCGTCACCTCGGCGCAAATTGTCAGCTCCCTTCAAACGATCGTCAGCCGCAACCTGGATATTTCCAGTTCTCCAGCGGTGGTTACCATAGGCGCTATTCATGGCGGTATCCGTTACAACATTATTCCCGAATCGGTAGAGATGCTGGGCACGATCCGTACTTTCAGCGACGATCATCAGAAACTTATCCACAAGCGCATCGGAGAAATCGCCACGCATGTAGCGCAAAGCGCGGGCGCCAAGTCCGACGTCCGGATTGACAAAATGTACCCGGTCACCTACAATGACCCTAAGCTTACGGAGGTTATGGTGCCTACCCTTGAAAAAGTAGCCGGCGCCGACAAGGTACAGATCTTCCCGCTGCAAACCGGCGCTGAAGACTTCAGCTATTACCAGAAAAAAGTACCGGGCCTTTTCTTTTTCCTCGGCGCCAAGAAACCCGGGATTCCCTTAGAAGAGGCTCCGCCCCATCACACTCCCGATTTTTATATAGACGAAGCCAGCTTTGTCCTGGGCGTAAAAAGCCTGGCCACCCTGGCGGTAGATTTTCTTCAAAGTAAACACAAATTGATTTCACCCTAATGCGTACCCTTTTGCTGGGCGCCCTTCTTGCCCTTATTACCCTTCCGATTCCGGCCCAGGATCATTCTGCCCAATTGCGAAAACTGCTGTTGAACCCGGAATCCGAAACCGTGCTGGTCGCGGCACACCGGGCTTCCCACCGGGACTTCCCCGAAAACTCCATCCCGGCAATCCGTCACGCCATTCAAACCGGCGTCGACATTATCGAAATTGACGTAAAAACCAGTGCAGACGGCGTTCCTTTCCTTATGCACGACCGGACCATTAACCGGACCACCACCGGGAAAGGAGATCCCGAAAAAATGAGCTGGCAAGCACTCAGAAGCCTTTTTCTGCTCCATAACGGGCAGCCTACGGAGGAGCGGATTCCGACGCTGGAAGAAGCCTTACGGGAAGCAAAGGGAAAAATCCTTGTAGACCTGGATATGAAAACGGATGACGTGGAGGCTGTCGTGGAAGTAATCAATAAAACGGGTACCCAGGAAATAGTTTTTGTCTTCGACGGCGACCCCGAAGTCCTGAAGCGGGTCCGGAAAATCAGCAAGCTGATGGTAATGCCGCGTGGCGACGATCTGGCATCCGCCCGTGAAATGCTGAATACCTTTTTCCCTGTTGTGCTGCACATTGACCCCACTTTCAACACCGCTGAAACCGCCAGCCTGATCAAGTCAAAAAAAGCGCGCATCTGGATCAATGCCCTGGGTGAAACCGACCGGGCAATAGCCGCCGGGCTCGGCCGTTCGGCACTTGAGCCGCTGCTGGCGCACGGCGCCAATATAGTTCAGACCGATGAGCCTCAACTGCTGAAAGGGCTGCTGCACCAAATGGGAAAGCGCCCCGATTTCGCCGGCAATCTTACCGGAAGCGCTGAAAAGAAAATGCTTTATACGGCCCACCGTTCCAAATGGCGGCGCCGGGCTCCTGAAAGCACAATTGCCGGCATGCGGGAAGCACTTAGCCGGGGAGCCAATTACCTGGAAGTGGACGTGCGCACAACAAAAGACAACGAAATTGTAATCATGCACGACGGGACATTGAAGCGAACCACCAATCTGAAAGGCGCCGTAAGGGATTTTACACTCCGGGAGATCAAGCAGGCCTATGTGAAACGGTCGGGGAAACAACGTGTCCCCACGCTTCAAGAGGTGGCCGAAACCGTATCGGAGTGGAACCGCACAAGTACTGTTCCGGCCTGCTTGTATGTGGACTGCAAAAATGTCGACCCCGGGCAGCTTATAGAAATACTCAAGGCGTCGGATCTAGTCCGGCACTCGGTATTTTACGGTTCGGATGATTTTCTTTCCCGACTCCGTGAAGTTGAGCCGGCGGCGAGACTCATGCCTGCACTCCGGTCTGCAGCTGAATTGGACGCAAAAGCAGCCCGCTTAAGGCCTTATGCTTTTGACATTGACTGGAAACAACTCGATAAAGGGTTAGTTGAAGCCGTTCATGCCTATGGCATCCGGGTATTCACCGACCTGCTCGTGTTCCATGACAAGCGCAAAAATTACCGGAAAGCCGCAGAAATAGGGGTAGACGTCATACAGACAGATCGCCTGAAGCAAGCGGTGAAAGGAAAGTAACCTGCCGCCGGGAAAACGTTTTTAGGTCGTCACCCGGACGGTCATTCTGAGAAAGAAGTTTTTTGCGAAAACACCTTGTAGCGGAGATGACAAATAGATGTTGTCAATGGAAGTCAATGGTAGCCGGAGGCTACCACCCGGACGGTCATCCTGAAGCGGAGCGCAGCGGAGTCGAAGGATCTCCTGTTGGTACTAAAAAGCCCGTTGAAATGGATTTGGTGCAGGGAGCGGGAGATCCCTCCGCTGCGGTCGGGATGACCCTCCGGATGGTGCGGCGCCAAACCTGTTGTTGTCAATGGCAGCGCATCTGCCGGATGGTCATCCTGAATGGAACGCAATGGAACTGAAGGATCTCCTGTTGGTAGAAAAAAGCCCTCTGAAAGGGATTGGGTGCAGGGAAAGGGAGATCCCTCCGCTGCGGTCGGGATGACCCTCCGGTTAGAGCGCCACCAAACCTGTTGTTGTCAATGGTAGCGCTTCTGCCGGATGGTCATCCTGAATGGAACGCAGTGGAACTGAAGGATCTCCTGTTGGTAGAAAAAAGCCCTCTGAAAGGGATTGGGTGCAGGGAAAGGGAGATCCCTCCGCTGCGGTCGGGATGACCCTCCGGTCAGAGTGACCCTCCGGTCAGAGTGACCCTCCGGTCTGAATACCCGTCCAGTCAGAATAGCCCGTTCGGTGAGAATGGCACGACGAATCACTCAGCTTCCAGGTTGGCCTTCGGGCCGAAACGATAATTTGCGCCGCCGAGGTCATTCGGATGGCTATTGGCCGCCAACACCGCCAGAATGGCGAGAAAAATCAGTAGCCAGATTAAATTCAGCTTGTAATTTACCGGGGCCGGAAGGTCGTTTTTCCAACCAGGTGCTATTCTTGGCACCAGGTAAATGATCGGGATGAAATTCAGCAGGTACAGGTACTGCTCTACCCGGTACAGGGAGAAGAAAGCCCCCGTCACCAGGATGCTCAAAAGGATGTACAGCCCGAAGTAGACCTTGTAAAAGCTAAACATCCCTTCAAAGGAACGTAACGAGCTGCCTTTGCGGGACATCAGGTAAGTCAACCCGAAAAAAAGAAAGTAAGGCCCCCAGTTCACCAGACCGGACACCCAATAGGGAAACCCTTCGTGCAACCCGGAAAAACGCGCGTGCAGCTTTTCGGTCCCCACGTTTTGCTGCCACATGATAAAGGGAACTACGGCCATCAGGATAATGAGCGGCAACTGGTGGACAACCTTTCCGGCTCCCTGATCTTTTTCTTCCCACTTCGACGTAAGAACCGAATAGGCCATCGAAGTACCGCCAAAAAAACCGATGCTGTACTCCATGACATTCCAGAAATTGAACTTCAGTTCCGATACACTCCCGAGCACCTGGAGAAAATTCCCGAAGGCAAAACCGAAGCCCGCTCCGAACGAAGTGAACAACGCCACCCTCAGGGCTGCGTACATTTCCTGCCGGACCATGTACCAGGCGGCAGCAAACGCCATGCCCAGACATCCGGCCCAAAGCTCAGACCGCGGAGGTGTCATCCGCCAGCCAAATTGCTCTACTACAAAAAAGTAAGTCACGATTGCCCCGATCACCATCTCCGTGATCAGCTTGTGCCACGGAATCCCTTTCCTGTTTTTAGGGGTACTCAAAGCGATTCCAAACAATCCGCCGCCCAGGAAACCGAACAATCCGCCTATAATCAGCAGCATCAGCAACCCATAATACACATTACCAAAGTCAGTGCTTCTTGCGTAACCCACTACCTTGCCATAGCTTGCCACCCCTCCTATCCCCCAGCCTAAGGCCCCCGCCAGGGTGACCGGTAGTGCTGATGCGATCCAGTCCTTCCGCTTGGAAAGTAAGAGCAGGGTAAGGCAACCTATTCCTCCCGCCCATGTCGCACCGTGCTCGTGACCAAACTGGCCTCTTACAGCCCACGCAGTTCCCAATGCCAGGCCGGTTAACAATATTGCGGGAAAAGTATCTGTTTTTTTCATGAGGGGTGAGGTTTGAGGGGTGAGGTATGAGGTTTGAGGTATGTAGGAAGGGTAATAGCTTACGCCTCACAGCTCACACCTATATACGGCATTGCGGGTCAAAATGACTATAAAAAAGTCCGGGTACTGCAAGGAATATTTGGCAGTACCCGGACTTTGATGCTGAAGGCCGCTGCAGGCGGGTTATGAGAGTTGAGGGTTGTGTCGTCGGGTGTCTTATTGCGGATGCAGGCTTGCACCTCACCGCTCACTCCTAATCACTTAAATTTATTTTCGGCGGTAACTGCTTTCCAGTCGTCAGTCCGGAACGGTTGCGCCGGCAATCCCTCCGCGTTAAACAGGTTGGCCTCCAGGTTGTCATCGGCCCATCCGTACCTTACCGCAACCGGGTTCGGAACGTTGTCAGCCCACACCACTACTTTATCGCCTGAAATCTCGGCCTTCGCCCAATGAAATTTCTGGTCCTCGCCCGCCACTTCAAACCCTTTCAGGTAACCGTATTTATCGGTGCCCGCAACCAGGCCTTTCCCGGTATGATCGAAAGCAACGGAAATCGCATTTCCCTCCTTCTTCATTTCCCTGAACGTCGGGCCGCTGAAAAGAACATCTTTGCCGTAAGCAACTTTAAACGCGTTCAACGCCAGTCGCTTGCCCACATCCTGTTTGTTCCTCGGGTGTATGTCGTCACGTTCGCCAATGTCATTGATCACGGCCATACCCGTTTTGGGCAAAGCCAACGTTTGTGTCTGCGCTTCCCTCAGTTCCGCCCAGGTGCTTCCCGTCTCACTGTTTCCACCGGCGGCCTTGAAGCTTGCAAGCTGTACAAACAGGAACGGGAATTCCTCCTTCCATTTCCTTCGCCAATCCGAAATCATGAGCGGGAAGGATTTACGGTACTGTACGGCCCTTCCGGCATTGGATTCTCCCTGGTACCAGATGACTCCCTGGAGGGCGTAGGGCACCAGCGGCGCAACCATAGAATTAAAAAGCAGTGTCGCAGCATGGTTGGGCCCGGTAAATTGCTTATTATCGATCACCTCGGCCACCCGGTACTTCCAGTCCCCGTCCAAAGCGACCTGGGTTTGCCCCTGCACCAGCAGCATCTGGTCGGCTCTGCCTGAAAACCCGCCGCTTCCTTCTGTATCCCGAATTCTGATGGCAATCGTATTTTTACCGGATTTCAGCACGTTGGCCGGGATGTGGTAAAACCTAGGCATTTTATTTTTAAGGGGGGTCTCCCCTATTTTCACACCATTTATATAGGTCTCATCCGCATCGGCCATCACTCCCAGGCTAAGCAGCGCGGGGCCGTTGCTTTCAAACGCAGGCACATCAATCGTTTTACGCACCCAGATCGTACCGTCGAAATAGGGCAACAACTGGAGGTCAAACACTACAGGAAGCGTTAACGATTTCCAGCCGCTGTCATCGAAGGCCGCTTCAGAGAAGCGCCGGGCCTCCGAAGCATCGGGAAGCGCCCCCTGCTCAGCTGAAATCTTGTCCAACAGGAGTTTTTTCCGCCGCTCGTTCAACTCTTCCACGCTGGCCGGCAGCTTAGCGGTAATCCCGGCAAACTCATCGAAACTGTCCACTCCTTCACGACTGATCCAGGATTCAATCTGCGTACCGCCCCACGACGTATTCACCAGCCCGATGGGTACTTCCAGGTCTTTAAAAAGCTCGCGGGCAAAAAAGAAGCCCACGGCCGAAAAGTCTCCCACCGTTGCCGGTCCTGCCACTACCCACGGGGTTTCTTTGATATCTTCCTCCTCTTTCAGGGAAATTACCCTCGGGATCGTAATATGACGAATCATAGGAAAATCAGCCGACTGTTTTTCCTGCTCCGCGTTGGTTACTGCATTTACCGTCCAGGCCATGTTCGACTGCCCGGAGCAAATCCAGACTTCACCGATGAACACATCGCCAACGGTCAGCGAATTCCTTTTTCCTTTTACCACCAGGTCATAAGGTCCGCCGGCTTCTTTTGCAGGCAGATCAATACGCCATTTACCGTCTTTATCGGCCTTTACGGTCAGTGACTTTTCATTTGCTCCCGTCTTTACAAGCGAGACCGACACCTTTTCACCGGGATCCGCCCAACCCCAAACCGGGATTGGTTTGTTTCGCTGAAGCACCATATGGTCACCAAAAAGGTGCGGCAGACGCACTTCCGCTTGGAGCGAAAATTGAACCAGGACTAATAAAAGTGAAATTGAAAGGGAT
Organism: Ravibacter arvi; assembly: GCF_039540405.1. Taxonomy (NCBI): domain Bacteria; kingdom Pseudomonadati; phylum Bacteroidota; class Cytophagia; order Cytophagales; family Spirosomataceae; genus Ravibacter; species Ravibacter arvi. The sequence goes on along the minus strand of NZ_BAABEY010000018.1, from coordinate 257,717 downwards.
ATCCTCGACATACCGGCTTGATATAAGAAAGCAAAACGATGTAAAATAAAACGTCGTGAAAATGTAAAAAAAACGGGAGATTGCCAAAAGGCTACCTTTTTGGAAATGCAGGCTTTTACCAATTCGTTTCTACTAGTTTGAACGGATACGGGTATCTTTACCTAAAATGCCGGATTTCTCTATTGTTGGGTACACACGGTGAAAATTCATACGCTCATGCTACGACAGGGAAAAAACAGAAAAAGGCCGACCACAATCAAAGACATTGCGAAAGCATTGAATATTTCTGTCTCTACCGTGTCGAGAGCGATACGAGATACTTATGATGTGGGCCAGGAAACGCGGTCAAAGGTCCTGGAAATGGCTGCACAGCTGAAATACAGGCCCAACCTCAATGCCACCGGCCTGGTAAAAAGCAGTACCAAGAAAATCGGCGTCGTTATTCCAGCCATCACCAATTACTACTTCTCCACTGTCATTACCGGCATGAAGGACGTAGCCAGGGAAAATGACTTCCAACTGGTCTTATATATATCGGATGACAGCAGCAGCTCAGAAGCCGACATTCTCCGTAACCTCTCGGTCCACAGCGTAGACGGTCTCCTTATTTGCCTTTCCTCGGAAACAACTGATTACGAATTATTTGCGGAGCTGATGGAAGATGGCCTTCCCATTGTCTTTTTTGACCGGGTACCGTCCGAAATCAATACCTCCAAGGTCGTGCAGGACGATTTTAACGGTGCTTACCGTGCCACCACTCACCTGGTCCGGCAAGGCTACCGACGGCTGGCCCACATCACAGGCCCCTCCGGGCTGCAGCTTACTGAAGACCGGCTGGCAGGTTTTGTCGCTGCACTCCGGGACGCACAGATCCAGCTTAATCCGGATTGGGTGATTCATTCCGGTTTCTCCAGGCAACACGGCTTTGAGGATACTCTGCTGCTCTCCGCAATGAGCGAACGTCCCGACGCTATATTTGCTGTAAACGACCCAAAAGCTATAGGCGCCATGCTCGCTTGCCGGACAAACGACATCGTGGTCGGAGCGGAAATGGGCGTTATCGGCTTTACCAATGACCCCGTAGCAGAAATTGTCACCCCCACTCTGTCCTCCGTAGCTGAACCTGCCTACGAAATCGGTAGAAAAAGCTGCGAATTGCTTCTGAAACATATAAAGAAGGAAAACTTTCCCGGCGAAACCGCCGTGTTGTCCGGCGAGTTGTTTGTCAGGGATTCGACGAAGAAGTAGGACTACCCCAAATTATTTACCGTAAATTTTAAAGAAGTAAGCAAAAATTATATATTTGAAAACTAAATAAATAGTTATTTAATTAATTTATTAGTTGACATGCTGAAAAAACTGCTGGTATTGTTTATACTGTCGTACCCTTGTATGGGGCAGACGATCGTGTCGGAAGATGAGCTCTCCGCTCAGGATCAGGGCTGGATGAAAGATTACCAGGCCGGTCCGGTCCAGCTTGGAAAAGAACTGGCCGCAAGCTTCCAGGAAATACTGGACGCCGCCTTTCCCAGGTATTCGGCCAATTCGCAAAGGGTAATGCTGAGGGTTTTTGTCGGCGACAAAGGGAAAATCGACTACCTGGTATACGAAGTCCACGGAGATGACATAAAAAAGGAGGTTCTTGTCCGCATAATGCAGCATGAGCTGGGCCCGGCTTTTTCGAGCTGGCAAATGACCGGCGTTGACAGGAAGTACCTCTTCAACTTCTTTTTCGGGACAAAGGGTGTGAGGCAACCCACACGGTTAAGGCCAAAATCCGACAGCACTACCCTGACCACCCTGGAAGAATTACGGGCGTATCCCTTACCCGAAAAAATTACCACCATCAATCTCGGCGGGCTTGATCTCAGGCAGGTGCCTGAAGAAATCTATAGATTTCCAAATCTCAAAGTTCTTTCCCTGGAGGCCAATCAACTGACAAGCGCCCGGTTCCGGCTCGACAAATTTCCGCGCCTGGAGACGCTTATGCTTCACTCCAACCCTTTGACGCAACTGAAGCTGAAAGGTAAGTCCCGTCTCAAACGGATCAACCTGCAAACGGTAAAACTGAAGCATTCACCGGCAGCGCTGAAAAAACTACGTCAACTGGAATCGGTGTGGCTGGGTTTCAATCCCCAGCTGGATTTACGCAAAAAGGATTTCCGGCGCCTCCGTCGCATCGAAGATCTCAACCTGTACGCCTGCAAGCTCAAATCGCTTTCGCCCCATATCAGACTGGCAAAAAACCTGCAGGTACTGGACCTTTACTACAACGAACTGGAAGCATTGCCGGCGGCCATTACCCGGCTCAGCCGGCTCACCCACCTGGCAGCGGCCAACAACCGGCTGGAGAAACTGCCGGAAAACATGGGCAACTTAAAAAAGCTGCAGTACCTGTACCTGCACCACAACCGGCTGAGCAAACTGCCTGAGAGTATAGGCGCACTCGACAGCCTGGGCGTACTGGACATAGGCTACAACTGGTTTTACAGCTATCCCCTACCCGTAAACCATTTAAAAAACCTGAAAGAGCTCGATCTTTCGGGCAACAAGCTACCGGCCTTTCCCCCGGCGCTGACCGAGCTCATGAACCTGGACAGGATCTTTTTGCGCGGCAACCCTTTCCTGCAAAAAGAAAGAGACGTACAGTTTAACCGACAGATTGAAACTGTCGAACAACGCAACGGGGAAATCTTCTACTGAAGCTACAGGTTCAGGTACCTGAGAAATTCACTACGGGTTTCTTCTTTCTGAAACTTCCCGCCATAATAGGAGGTAATGGTAGTGCTCGCATGATCTTCCACACCGCGCATACATACGCACATGTGCCTGGCATCAATAAGTACTGCTATATCTTCGGTATCAAGCACCTGCCTGAGCTCGTTGGCGATCTGAACCGTCAGGCGCTCCTGCACCTGCGGCCGCTTGGAGAAATACTGTACAATCCGGTTGAGCTTGGAAAGTCCGATCACCTTCCCGCTGGAAATATAGGCGACGTGCGCCCTGCCAAAAATGGGAACAAAATGATGCTCGCAGTTTGAAAAAACGGTAATGTCTTTCTCCACCAGCATCTGGTTATACCTGTATTTATTATCGAACAGGGTGACTGCGGGTTTATTCACCGGGTTTAACCCGCTGAACACTTCTTTCACGTACATTTTTGCCACCCGCGCCGGAGTTCCCTTCAGGCTGTCGTCATTCAGATCAAGCCCCAGAATCTCCATAATACTCTTGAAATGCTCGCCGATCAGCTCAATTTTAAGCTCGTCGTCCAAACGAAAAGCGTCTTCCCGCATCGGTGTTTCCAAAGATGCAAAATGATGCTGGTCGCCTTTTTCTTCGACCTGGTCATCAAGCAGGATACTCGACGAAGTTCCGTTCTGTTTCATACAATCTGATTTTCAAATTCAAATTCGGGTCAATGTGCGGCCGGAGCAAATCGTGTATCACGATGGCTATATTCTCTGCCGAGGGCATCACAGTCTGAAATTCCGCTACCTCAATATTCAGGTTACGGTGGTCAAATTTCTCTACCACATGAACCTGCATCAGGTCGCTGAGCAGTTTCATGTCCATTACATAGCCGGTTTCCGGATCAACCGGCCCCGTCACCTGTACAATGACATCGTAGTTATGCCCGTGAAAATTGGGGTTATTACATTTCCCGAACACGGCCTGGTTCTTCGCATCCGACCAGGCAGGGTTATGCAGGCGATGCGCAGCGTTAAAGCCTTCCTTTCGAAAAACAGAAACTATCTTTTCGGACATATTTACTGACTATAAATAATTCCTTACAATGTCGTTACAAAGTTTGTGTACAACACATTCCAAGGTTCGGAACGAGGCGAAGCATTCCAAAGACTTTTCAACTGGCATTTTCGTCAAAAAACGAAAATCAAACTTCGGTTCAGCAGCGTCGAAGGTCGCAAAAATAACGACACCCCGGGCAATCGGTCCCTATTTTTAACTAGTTTGACCCACAATTAGCACGGAAAACACTTTCTTTAGTACATTCGCGGTGCCGAACCCATCCGAGGGTACAACAAGCCCGCATCTATAAAAGTTCGCAACCGAAGCAAGAGAATCTATAACTTACCCAATCACATAACTGATGAGTACCCAAAAAAATAAATACTTAGGCCCTCTGATCATCATTGGCGTTCTGTTCTTTGTGTTCGGTTTTGTCACCTGGGTCAACGCAACCCTGATTTCCTTCTTTAAAAAAGCATTCAATCTGGATAACGCGGGTTCCTACCTGGTAACCTTCGCTTTCTTTATCTCATACACCATCATGGCCCTGCCTTCGTCGATGGTAATCAACAAGATCGGGTTCAAAAACGGGATGGCACTCGGCCTGCTCGTTATGGCTGTGGGTACCCTTATTTTCATCCCGGCGGCTCAAATCGCCTCCTACCCCATGTTCCTCGCCGGCTTATTCACCATCGGTATCGGTTTAACCCTGCTGCAAACCGCATCAAATCCCTACGTAACCATTCTTGGTCCTAAGGAAAGCGCCGCACAACGTATCAGCTTCATGGGGATCGCCAACAAAATGGCCGGGGTCTTCAGCCAGATGATCTTCGCCGGCATCCTTCTCGGCGGTGGGGCGGTAGCCGTTTCCGCACAGGAAGAGCTGAAAAAGGTGGAAGTTCCCTACATGATCCTTACGGGCGTTCTTGTGCTTCTCGCCCTGGTGGTGCGCACGACGAAAGGACTTCCGGAACTGGAAGCCGAAGAAGAGACAGTTGCCGATTCCAAATCGTCCGTGCAAAAAAACAGCATCTGGCAATTTCCCAACCTGATCCTCGGCATCGTGGCTATTTTCTGTTACGTAGGCGTTGAAGTAATCGCTGCCGACACGGTTATCAGCTATGGTATTTCCCTCGGTTTCCCGGAAGAACAGGCCAGCAAATTCGGTCTCTTTACACTTTGGGGAATGACCATCGGTTATCTGTTAGGGGTAGTTCTGATCCCGAAATTCATTTCGCAGACCACCTACCTCATTGCCTCGGGCTTTATGGGAATCGCGTTTTCATTGTTCGCTATTTTCACTGCCGGTATTACCTCGGTTTACTGTATTGCCCTGCTGGGCTTTGCCCATGCGCTGGTGTGGCCGGCACTTTGGCCGCTCGCACTCGACGGGCTCGGAAAATTCACAAAGACAGCCTCGGCGCTCCTGATTATGGGGATCTCCGGTGGTGCCGTACTGCCTATGGTTTACGGCGCTATTGCTGACAGCATCGGCAGCACGCAACAGGCCTACTGGCTGCTACTGCCGCTATACGGGTACATCCTGTTTTATGCTTTGGTTGGACACAAAAAAAGATCCTGGTAGTTTATGTTGGTTAGTACGCCGGGCAGAATCTGCCTGTTTGGAGAGCACCAGGATTACCTTGGCCTGCCGGTGGTGGCCGCCGCAATTTCCAGGAGAATCCAGGTATCCGGGACCTACCGGGACGACAAAAAAGTAGTTATTGATCTCCCGGACCTCAATCAGAAAATTGAGTTTTCTATTGATCATACTTTTCCCTACACGCAGGAACGGGATTATTACAAAAGCACCATCAACGTGCTCCGGCGAAAAGGCGCCGGCTTTTCGAGGGGATTTGACTGTGTGGTACGCGGAAATATCCCCATTAATTCAGGCACATCCAGCTCTTCGGCGCTGATTGTCTCATGGGCGGGGTTCCTCGACCGGATGAGCGACCAGCCTGTGGGATATTCCCCTAAGGAAATCGGGGAAATCGCCTACCTGGCCGAAGTTCCCGAATTTGGCGAACCCGGCGGTATGATGGATCACTATTCAACCGCTATCGGGAATGTCATTTACCTGGAATCCGTTCCGGCAATACAGGTGGAAGCGCTCACGCCGCAGCTGGGCAGCTTTGTTCTGGGCGACTCCCTCGAGCCCAAAGACACCATCGGCATCCTGGCCCGCTGCCGCTATGGAATGGAAGCCATTGTTAAGAAAGTGACTGAAAAGGATCCTGCCTTCAGCATTTTTACTACTGAGGAATCCGCCGTCGACGACTACCGGTCATTACTCAGCACCGACGAGCTTGCCTTGCTCCGTGCCAACCTGGAAGACCGGGAATTGTTAAAAAAGGGCAAAGCACTGCTGCAATCCGCAACGGATTCCGCCGGCTTGGACCGCGAATTAGGGTCACTGCTTTACAAACACCACCGGAACCTCCGGGATTTCAAGCAAACCTCAACCCCGAAAATAGAGAGAATGATGGATGCCGCCCTCTCGGTCGGGGCGCTCGGCGGTAAAATAAACGGCTCGGGTGGCGGCGGGTGCATGTTTGTGTATGCGCCTGAAAATGCTGAAACGGTAGCCGAGGCAATAGAAAAAGCAGGCGGAAAAAGCCATATCATCCAGGTCGCCAATGGCATAGAATGGCAATAGGAGACCGGACGACTTTCCCAAAAAAGGATCTTCCCATGACATCTCATAAAAAATACGGCCTGATCGGATACCCTTTGACGCATTCGTTTTCGAAGAAATACTTCGGCGATAAGTTTATCCGGGAGCAGATTTCAGATTGCTCCTATGACCTCTTCCCGCTGGAAAAGATCGGGCAGGTCAAAGATCTGCTGAAAACCAAGGGGCTCATCGGGCTTAATGTCACGATTCCCTATAAAGTGGAAGTAATTCCCTTCCTGGACGAGCTGGACGAAAGGACCGCCGGCCGGATCGGGGCGGTCAATACCATATCCGTATATCCGGACGGCTCAACCAAAGGTTTTAATACCGATTACTACGGCTTCCGGTATTCGCTCGAAGAGTGGATGGACCACCGTGGCGACAATCCGGCTGATCTGAAAGCGCTCGTCCTCGGAAACGGCGGCGCATCCAAAGCGGTGATGACGGCGCTCGATGACCTCCAAACGCCTTACCAACTGGTCTCCAGGCAGTCCGGCGATCATGCCATCTCTTACGAAGAGGTCACCGCCGAGGTACTGGCCGAACACCTGCTGATCGTCAATACCACGCCGCTGGGCATGAGCCCCAATATTGACTCGGCCCCAGCCCTTCCCTATGACGCGCTGACCTCACGTCATTATCTGTATGACCTGGTTTACAACCCGGAGAAAACGCTTTTCCTGAAAAAAGGCGAGGAACAGGGTGCTGCCACCCTCAACGGCCTCAAAATGTTGTACCTGCAGGCAGAAAAATCCTGGAGCATCTGGAACGACGAAATGCTCATGATGTAACCCCTACCGCTCACTCCTTTATCCTGAACCCATGAAAGTCTCCTATCAGTCCGGTCCGTTTTGCTCACCGGGCCTTTTCCTGTTTTGCATCAGGTTTTCAATACTCCTTGTGCTTGCGCAACTGCAGTGGTCATGCCGGTCTGAAACCTACCTGGTCCAGGACGGAACGAGCAACTACAGGATTTTTATAGCGGAAGACGCGCCGGAACCGGAAAAGCAGGCGGCACACGAGCTGCAGCAGCATTTACTGAAGGTAAGCGGCGCCCTGCTCCCTGTCACGCACGAGCCCCACCCGCAAACTATTTACGTCGGGTTCCGGGGCGCACCTGCTTCGCTGACAGCCGGCCTTTCGCCCGAATCATTTCCCAACGAACGCTATGTACTTCGCTCCGACGGCACCTCGCTGCTGATCGCCGGAGGCGGAAGCCGCGGCACGATGTACGGAGTTATCGGTTATCTCGCCGATCACATCGGCTGCCGTTGGTACACAAGAGACGTTCATAAAATCCCGAACCTGACCACCATCGCGCTGAACGAGTTCGACGAGCAGCAGCAACCCGCTTTCGAATACCGGGAAGCCTGGTACCAGGAGGCGTACGACACCCGCTGGGCCTTATTCAATCGACTCAATCCGAGCATTGTACCCATACCCGACTCATTGGGCGGAAGCTATATTACCTACCCGTTTGCACATACGTTTTATAGCCTGGTTCCACCCGAAAAACATTTCTCAAGCCACTCGGAGTATTTCGCAATGGTGAACGGGAAACGGCAACGCGAGCACGCACAACTCTGTCTCACCAACCGGGCGATGCGGAAAGAAGCCGTTCAGACCGTCTTCGGCTGGATCAAAGAACGTCCGGAAGTAAATGTTTTTTCCGTCGATCAGAATGACGGCTACGGTTTTTGCGAATGCCCTGACTGCAAAGCGATAGACGAAAGAGAAGGCGGTCCGAGCGGGTCACTCATAGACTTCGTCAACTACGTGTCGGATACGGTCGGCAAAGTTTATCCCGACCTGAAAATTCAGACCTTTGCCTACGCCTATACCGAAGCGCCCCCCAAACACCTGAAACCCAACCCCAATGTCACCATCCGTTTGTGCAGGTACGGGTATTGTTCCGCACACGGGATAGACCAATGTGAGCACAGCAAACCTTTCAGGGAGCGTTATGAGGCCTGGAAAAAAATCGCGCGCCGGATTTCTGTCTGGGATTACTTCACCGATTTTGCCCAGTACCTGATGCCCTACCCTAACTTTGCATCGGTTACGCGCAATGTGAAATGGTATGCGGAAAAGGGTGCAGTAGGGCTTTTCGCCCAGGGAAACAACGTTCCGAAAAATGGAGGCGGCGAATTTTCCGCACTGCGTTCCTGGGTATTCGCGCAATTGATGTGGAACCCCAATCAAAACGGCGACGCCCTGATCCGGGAGTTTGTTACCAACGTTTACGGAGACGCCGCTCCCTATGTTCAGCGCTATATCGATATGATGCACGCCGATGTACAGGCAGACAGCGCACATTTCAGTATCTGGGCACAGCCGATAGAGCTGAACTACCTGAGGCCGGAGATGATTAACAAGGCCGACAGTCTTTTCAGGCTGGCGCTTAATGCCGCCTCCGGAGACAGCGCGTTGCAGGAGAGAATAAAGCTGGCTGCACTGCCCATTGACTACACGCAACTTTATTTTTACGCAATTGGCGGAAATGCCTACCTGAAACCCGAGCGGATGCCGGCGGTCCTTGCCAGGTTTGAAAGCGTCATCAAAAAACATGGTATCAGTGCTATGGGCGACATCCCCGAAACCTACGGCAACATCGGGGCATTTCTTCAGCGGGTCAGGACAACACCGGCTTTTGTAAGCGACTGGCAGGTAACCGGGCCTTTTGACAACACCGATAAAAAGGGCCTGGCCCGTGTCTTCGCCCCTGAAACCTCGGCTATGTCTGCTGAACAGCTTTTCAAAGACAAGACCGGCTCTTCTGTAAAGTGGCAGCCCTACAGCGGGCAAACCTCGGCTTACGTTGATTTTACGAAGCTGTTCAGTAACCCTGATTTCTCGGTTGCCTATGCCTACCACAATTACCGCTCTTCCGAGTCGCGAAAAGCCACATTCGGTGTCGGCAGCAATGACGGCGTCAGGGTTTGGATAAACGGCCGGCTCATGCTGGACCGCCCGGTTTCACGCAAAGCGGAGCCCAACCAGGACGTTTTCACCGTGACTTTAAACGGGGGCGACAACCATATCCTCGTAAAAGTGGACCAGCTTGAAAGAGGCTGGGGCTTTTATTTCGGCGAAATGAAGTAAAAAATTGTATTGTCCTGCACCTGTTCATAGTGGGTCATGGTGCCTTCCGGCAGCGGTGCTTTAACGCCGCGGCCCAGTATTTTATCGCACTGGATCATCCTGATTTCGTCCCACAACCCTTCTTCCAGGAACGATGCCAGCACCCCGCCCCCGCCCTCGACAAGTATGGAAGCAACACCCAGGTGATAAAATTTGCCCAGCACATCGGCAAGGCTCCTGGTGCCGTCTGCGCAGGAAAGATAAAAAACCGGGAATCCTGTTTCGGGGCGTTCAGCGTAACGGTTGAATACGCCTTCAGGGAGTGACTCACGCCCCCGGTTCACAAAAAAAGTCGGTTGCGAGCCGTCAAACACAAAACAGCCCGGTCGGGCCGTCGTCAGGTTTGTGTCCAGCACAATCCGTACCGGGTTCACCCCGGCCCAATGACGCAGGTTCAGCCTGGGGTTGTCTGTCTGCACGGTTTGCCGGCCTACCAGGATGGCATCTTCTTCCGCGCGCCATTTATGAACGATCACATCTACCGACGGATTACTGATTTTCGTCCTTTCCCCGGGCAGGGCCAGATAGCCATCCCGGGTTTGCGCCCATTTCAGAATAACATAGGGGCGCGCTCTTTCGATGCCGGAAAAGAACCGGCGGTTCAGTAAAGCTCCCTCTTCCGCCCTTACGCCCGACACCACTTCGATCCCGGCGTCGCGAAGCCGGGCCATTCCGCGTCCGCTTACCAGCGGGTTCGGATCTTCATTTGCCACTACCACGGCGCCCACACGCTTCGAAATAAGTAAATCTGCACAGGGAGGCGTTTTCCCGTAGTGGCTGCAGGGTTCGAGCGTCACATAAGCCGTGGCCCCGGCAAGCTCTTCCGAATACCCCCTCGCCATCGCATTCCGGACGGCCTCCACTTCAGCATGGGCTTTGCCGTAATTGCGGTGCCAGCCTTCACCTATTATCCGGTTATTGGCTACTATGACGCACCCCACCATGGGATTGGGACTCACCGTTCCCCTCCCCAAACCGGCGAGCTGGAGGGCCCGTTGCATATATTGTTCCTGTACTTCCAATTGAAACTGGGAGATCGGTCCCCCTTTTTGGTTTCTTGACACTAATCTAATGCCAACCTAAGTATTTTTTTTTAACTTTCCAGTTCACAAAAGAAGTAACCGATGACATCTGCCCGGCAACTGTTTGATTACCTTACAACTCGCATTACCAATTACCCGTTGAAGGAAAAGCAGGCCATCGTGCACATGCTGTTGAATCACTTTTTAAGAATCAGCAACGTGGATGTCCTCGTCGACCGGCCGATCGCGGCAGACAACCTGCAACCCGACTGGGAAGACGTAATCGAGCGGCTTAACCGGAACGAGCCGGTTCAGCACATCATCGGGTCCGAAGAATTTTGCGGTTTGAAATTTACCGTTTCGCCGTCGGTTCTGATTCCGCGGCCGGAAACCGAAGAGCTGGTGAGGTTAATCACCAGGGACTACGCGGAAGCCGAAGAGAAAGTCACTATTCTCGACATAGGAACGGGCAGCGGCTGTATTGCCATTGTACTTTCCCGCTTCCTGCCGAACGCAGAAGTCCACGGGTGGGACGTTTCGGAAAATGCCTTGAAAGTAGCACAGGAAAATGCCTTCAGGCTGATGGCCAATGTTACTTTCGACAAGAAAGACATTCTTGATCCGGGCACGAATGATGCCGTTCCGGCCGGATACTTCGATTGCATCGTAAGCAACCCGCCCTATGTGACTTATTCGGAGGCAGAGCATATGAACCCCAACGTTTTGCGCTTCGAACCGCACGAAGCCCTGTTCGTGGAAGATCAGAGCCCGCTACTCTTTTACCTGGCCATTGCCTTATTCGGGAAAAAGACGCTGAAGCCGGGGGGGCGGTGCTATGTGGAAATCAATGAACATTTCGGCCCCGAAACCACCGAAGTTTTTGTGAAGCACGGGTACGGGCAGGTCTCCCTTCTGAAGGATATTCACGGGAAAAACAGGTTTGTTCGCGCCAGTATCAGTTAGACTGACGAAGATTTAAAAATCCCGTCAGATTTTTTCAGTCAATCCAAGTTTCATGTACCAACAAAAAATAAAGGAAGTTTTAGCGGAAATCGGTAAAGTGGTGGTCGGACAGGAGAGTTTGATCAACCGGATCCTGATCGGGCTTTTCACAGGCGGTCATATCCTGCTGGAGGGCGTGCCTGGTCTCGCTAAGACACTATCTATCAACACCATATCCCAGGTTCTTCAGCTGGATTTCCGGCGGATACAATTTACTTCCGACCTGTTGCCGTCAGATTTGATCGGTACCATGATCTACAAACCCAAGGTCGGCGACTACGAGGTAAAGAAAGGGCCTATTTTTGCCAACATTATCCTGGCTGACGAAGTAAACCGCTCTCCCGCCAAAGTACAATCGGCGCTTCTGGAGGCGATGCAGGAAAAGCAGGTAACTATCGGCGATACTACTTATAAGCTCGACAAACCCTTCCTGGTACTGGCCACCCAGAACCCCGTAGAACAGGAAGGTACCTACCCGCTTCCGGAGGCCCAGCTCGACCGCTTTATGATGAAGGTTCACCTCGACTACCTTAACCGGGCCGAAGAACTGGAGGTGATGCGCCGCATGGCCGACCTCAATTTCAAATACGTGCCGCAGCCGTTATTATCCAAAGAGGACATCTTCAAGATCCGGGAGGAAGTCAACAAAGTAAATATTTCCGAAACGCTCGAGCGCTATATCATTGAGCTGGTTTTCGCCACAAGGCGCCCCATGGAATACAACTTCAAAGAAGAGGCGCGCTACATCCAGTTCGGGGTGTCGCCGCGGGCGACCATTCACCTGAACCTGGCCGCCAAAGCCCTGGCCTATATGGAAGGCAGGAACTACGTGCTGCCGGAAGACATAAAAGAAGTAGTTCCCGATATTATGAATCACCGGATTTTACTCAATTACGAAGCCGAGGCCGACGATATCAGGACTTCCCACATTATCGATTCCATCCTGAGTAAAATTGCGATCGGCTGATCGTAAACAACACCCGGTTGTATTTTTAAAAAAATTGTAAATTTGCAAAGCAATCGCAACGTATAAGCGGGTGACCTGAGCAAAAAAACTACAGCATAAGGTAAAAAAAATTGATATGCTTTCATTTATCACCTGGAATGTCTCCCCGGAAATTTTTACGATTCCCCAAATCGGGGGCATAGGCCCGATTCCCGTGCGTTGGTACGGTCTCCTCTTCGCACTCGGTTTTGTCATCGGTCAGCGGATCATGATGCATATTTTCAGGGAAGAGGGAAAGCCCATGGCCGATATTGATACGCTCACACTTTACATGTTGTTTTCTACCGTAATCGGGGCGAGGATAGGGCATTTCCTCTTCTATGAACCATCGGTGCTGATTAAAAATCCCTTAGAAATCATCACGCCGCCGTTTGCAGGGCTTGCCAGCCATGGTGCCGCCATCGGCATTCTGGTGGGACTCTGGCTTTATTCCCGAAGCCGGGTAAAATCGGGGCAGAACTTTTTTTGGGTAGCAGACCGTATAGCGATTACAGTTGCTTTGGGCGGGGTATTTATCCGGCTGGGCAACCTGATGAACTCCGAAATTTTCGGCAAGGAAACGTCCATGCCCTGGGGCTTCATTTTCGTTCAAAACAACGAATTTTCGCACGTTCCGCGGCACCCGACCGGAATTTACGAGGCACTCGCCTATCTCATTCTTTTCTTCGTGATGTGCTGGATATGGAACAGATTCAAGGCCAAAACTCCGTCGGGCCTGCTGGTCGGACTGTTCATGGTCTGGGTGTTTACGGCCCGGTTTATTATTGAATTTTTTAAAGAAAATCAAGTCGCATTCGAAGACAATCTCGCGCTGAATATGGGCCAGTACCTGAGCCTTCCCGCTATTGCTCTGGGAGTTTGGTTTATTTCAAGATCTCTCAGACAACAAAAGTATATTTCTTAACGTATAAGTAATAACCCTCCCCCGGATGAGGGGGGTGCGTATTAAAAGGTGAGCCTGAAAAATTGATCACACTAAAACTAAGCTTCAGAAATGACAGACGCCAAAAACAAAAACAATTGGAACGAGGAGTGGGTAAAAATTCATTTTGACGACGTAGAAAATCCACCTCACTACGAGGTATCAAACTTCGGAAGACTAAAAAGTTTTCAAACCGATCCTAAAAACGGCGCCGTAATCAAAGGTTCCGTCATACAGGGCTATCGTTCCCTGAACATTCGCGCAGGTGGTGGAAAAACCATCAACCATTACGTTCATAAACTGGTGGCAGATAACTTTGTTCCCCGCAAAAGCCTGGAGCACAAGTTCGTAATCCACCTTGACTATGAAAAGCAGAACAACCACTTCGAGAACCTCAAGTGGGTTACCAAGGATGAAATGACGGAACACAACCGCAGCAATCCTATGGTGCTGAACCGGACGATTCCGAAAAGGACAAGCAACTACAAGCTTACCGAATCCAAGGTAAAAATGATAAAAAAGTTGCTTAAGAATGACAAAAACAGGTTGAGGATGATCGCGAAGCAATTTGGAATCACGCACACCCAATTGAACCGTATCAGGTCGGGAGAAAACTGGAAGCACGTTACGATAGACGACTGATCTGCCGGCGACGTCGGCGAGCCGGTCAGGAGCCCGGTGCAGAGGAAGTTTTCTGAATGGTGTAACCTCCTTCCACGGCATCGAAGTCTACTTCCGTGCCCAGTACGTATAACAAATGCCTCTTGTCTATAAAAACTTTGATCGCGTTTACCTGGTACACACGATCATGTTCCCCCATTGTATCAAAACCAAGGACAAAAGTGCCGCTGCAGCTGCCGCCCCTGATTCCGACCCGCACCCCGTAGCTATCGGGAATCTTGTTGGACGATAGCGTATCCAATATTTCCTCCCGGGCCCGGTCTGTAATAGATACCGGCTGATCAACTATGTCCATATTCGTAAGAATCGCGATATTTGTGTTTTTTAACACGTAAAGATGGAATTAAATTCATTGCTGACCGTAATTCTCTGTGTACTGATTGTTACCACCGGCACTTATATGAGCATCTCGGCGCTCACGAAAAGCTTCACCGATAAAAAGGCCTGGGAACAGAGGCTGGCGCACCACCAGATGATCACGCCGCTTCGGTTGCAGGCCTATGAACGGATGTGCCTTTTCCTGGAGAGGGTTTCCCCGAACAACCTGATTATCAGAGTTTCAGGCTCTGCCACTACCGCAGCAGAACTGCACCAGCTGCTGCTTCGCGACATCCGCGAAGAGTTCAACCATAACCTGGCGCAGCAGATTTATATCGGAACCGACACGTGGGAAATTATCAGGAATGCCAAAGAAGAAGTGGTGACGATCGTCAATCTTTCCGCACGCGAGATCCCGCAGGAAGCCCCTGCAAATGACCTGGCGCGCCAGATTATGAAACGCGTCATAGAAGAAGAACGCCTTGCCGTTTTAACAGCGCTTGATCTTCTCAAAAAGGAGGCGCAAACGTTGTTCTGACGGCACTACCCCCATTTACAAAAAATATGCTTTACCCGCCTAATATAGAACAAAAATTAGGATTTGACCGGATCAAGGAAGTACTCCGTGAACACTGTATCAGCTCCCTGGGACGGGAGTTCGTCGATAAAATAAGATTCTCCGAAAGCTACGCGCTGATCGACAAGCTGGTCAGGCAGACAGAAGAGATGAAGCGAATTCTAGAGCAGGGCACCGGCTTCCCTTCCCAGAATTACATTGACATCGCGCCCTACCTCGAAAAAGCCAGGATAGAGGGCATGCTTCTTTCCGCCGAGGTTTTCTTCGACATCAAACTCTGCCTGTCTACCATTCAGCTTTGCCTGGATACCCTGCGCGCTGAATCATCCGACGACTTCCCGCTATTGAAAGAGTTCGCGCAAAACATTACAATTGACGCAAAAGTAATACGCGAAATCGACCGGGTCATAGATGAACGCGGGCACGTCCGCGATCATGCATCGCCGGAGCTGGCCCGGATCAGGAAACGGCTGCTGGCGGAACAGGCTACGGTCAGATCACGGCTGGATTCAATTTTCAGGACGGCCAAAGCCAACGGCTGGGTGAGTGACGACGTTTCACTCACCATACGCAACGGGCGCATGGTCATCCCCGTCGCGGCAGAATACAAAAGGAAAATGAAGGGGTTTGTCCACGACGCGTCATCGACCGGACAGACCGTTTTTATTGAACCTGCTGAAATTTTTGAATCAAACAACGAAATCCGTGAGCTGGAATACGAAGAACGGCGGGAAATCAACCGGATTCTGGTAGTGCTCACCGACGTGGTACGCCCACATGTGGACGATCTTCTGCGAGCCTGCCGTTTCCTGGGTCTAATGGATTTTCTGCGTGCCAAAGCCCGTTTTGCCCAATCCATAGACGCCATCAACCCGAAGTTCGAAGACGCCCAGCTTATGGACTGGCGCTCGGCCCGGCACCCCATTCTTACCCTTTCATTCCAGAAACAGGGAAAAAAAGTAACGCCGCTCCAGATCTCATTGTCCCGGGAAAACCGGATCCTCATTATTTCCGGTCCGAATGCCGGCGGTAAATCGGTAGCCCTGAAGACCGTCGGACTGGTGCAGTACATGTACCAATGCGGGCTCCTGGTCCCGCTGATGGAAGGCTCCAGCATCGGGTTGTTTAAAAATATACTGATCGACATCGGCGATGAACAATCGCTTGAAAACGACCTTAGTACCTATAGCTCGCACCTCACCAATATGAAGGTGTTCCTGACGCGGGCCAACAAGCATACGCTGTTCCTCATCGACGAATTTGGTACCGGTACCGAACCCGGTTTAGGCGGGGCCATCGCCGAATCCATCCTGGAAGAATTGACCGGAACCGGGGCATTCGGCGTCATTAATACGCATTATACCAACCTGAAGCTTTTTGCCAATAAAACCCCGGGGCTCATCAACGGCGCCATGCGCTTCGACGGACAAAACATGCAGCCATTGTACGAGCTGGAAATGGGAAAACCGGGCAGCTCGTTTGCCTTCGAAATCGCATCCAAGATAGGGCTGCCCAGGTCCGTGGTAGAAAAAGCCAAACAAAAGCTGGGCAGGCAACAGGTAAACTTCGAAAAGCTGATCAAAGAGCTCGATATTGAAAAATCGGTTTTTTCAGAAAAGAACCTGGAACTGGGTATAAAAGAACGAAAGCTCGCACAGCAGCTTGCCGAATATACGGCACTAAAAACCTCGCTCGATAACGATCAGAAAAAAATCCGGAACCAGGCCAAGCAGGAAGCACAGGCACTGGTCGCGTCGGCCAACCAGATGATTGAAAAAACGATCCGGGAAATAAAGGAGAAAAAGGCCGAAAAAACCAGTACCAAAGCGATCAGGGCAGAACTTGAAAAATTCTCGGCCAAACAGCTCAAAACGGAACAGGTTATAGAACAGCCCGACCCGAAAGTGGTGATAGAGCTGGAAGCCGGAGCCATTACCGAAGGCAGTTATGTACGCCTGAAAGACCAGAGCGCCATGGGGCAGGTGCTTTCCCTGAAGGGCAAAGAAGCCGAGGTACGCATCGGGGCGCTCAAGTCGACGATTAAACTGAATCGCCTGGAGAAAATTTCCGCAAAGGCTTACAAGGCGGCAACCAATGAAGCGTTGACTGAAAACAACCGCCAGACCATGAACCTGAACGAGAAAATGATGCAATTCAGCTTCAACCTCGACATCAGGGGCATGCGCGGAGAAGAAGCCATGGTGCAGCTGGATCAATTCATGAACAATGCACTTATGCTCGGTTATAACGAACTGCGCGTGGTGCACGGAAAAGGCGACGGTATTCTCCGGACGCTGGTGCGCAACCACCTGAAAGGCTATAAAGAAGTATCCCGGATGACAGACGAGCATGCAGACCGCGGCGGTGCCGGCGTAACCATTGTAGCGCTGAGCTGACCCACCGGACAAAACCGCCCGATAGCGCCGGTCCCTATTCGCCCCAGGCCGTGATCACTACCGACCTGCGGCCACCGTCATCCCGGTGCTCACAAAGATAAATCCCCTGCCAGGTTCCGAGCGCCAGGCGGCCGTTCCGGATCGGGATCAGCACCGACGCACCCAGCAAAGAAGACTTGAGGTGAGCCGGCATGTCGTCAGCACCTTCGTAGTCGTGCAGGTAATCCGGATCGTTTTCGGGCACAGCTTTGTTAAAAAACGTTTCGAAGTCTTTCCGTACCGTAGGATCGGCGTTTTCGTTAATAGTTAGTGACGCCGACGTGTGTTGAATAAATACCTGGCACATTCCTGCTTTCCAGGACATGATCCCGGGTATCCTTTCAATTACCAGGGGAGTAATGAGGTGAAATCCCCGCCGCAGGGCCGGAATATCCAGTTGAGATTGTACAAACATGGCCAACGCCGGGTTTTCGAAGTGCTGCTCCGGCAAAAATATTAAAAACCTGGAGAAACACCCCGCCGGCTTCATATTTGTCTATTTTTGAATATTTTTCCCACACATCCAGACGGCCTGGCCCACTAACGGATGAGCAAACCGACCAGGTTTGTAATGAAAAACGAGAATCTATATGCATGTCAGTATTGAAAAGATAATTGAGGCAGTTGCCGAGCGTATACCGTCGGTTATATTTGGGTTTCTGATACTTTTTGTCGGTATCTACCTGATCCGGCTGATCAACAAAATTCTGCACAACCGGTTTGAAAAGCGGGATGTCGACCCCTCGCTACGCGAATTTGTAGCCAGCGTGCTGCGGTTTATTCTTTACACCATGCTGGTTATTTCAGTGGCCAGCACCATGGGGTTTAAGACTACTTCGTTTTTGGCCGTATTGAGCGCAGCCAGCCTGGCCATCGGTCTTTCTTTACAGGGAAGCCTCTCCAACTTCGCCGGGGGCGTGCTTATTTTACTGTTCAAGCCTTTCCGGGTCGGCGACAGCATTCAGACGGCGGCCGGCGCCAACGGTGTTGTCGAAAAAATAGACATCCTGTACACCACCCTGCGGACTGCCGACGGAGTGGCAGTTTTCTCACCGAATGGCACACTGGCCAACTCCATTATCACCAATTTTTCCGACATACAATCCAGGAGAATAGAATACAAAATTGCGATCTCAAGCAAGGAAGACGTCAAGCGCGTTCGGAATCTTATACTGAACCTTCTTAACCGCGACTCCAGGGTACTGGAAACACCTGCGCCGCAGGTGCTTCTCAGCGAACTCACACCCGGAGCGGTGAACCTGCTGGTGCAATACTGGACTGCCAAAGCCGATTATTCCATGGCGTTTTACGAAAACCAGGAGGCTATCCGCGACGATCTGAATGCAAACAACGTGATGGCTCCTCCTCCTCAAAATGAAATCCATATTGTTACGCCTGGTGAAAAAAGCAGCTAACAACCGCACAGGCGGGAATAATGCGTCATGCAGGTGTCTCTAAGTAATTTTTAATTTTTTACGAAGAACATTGAACACGATTGATTATTATTGTGTTATAGCCGTTATATGTAACTACAATTAATTTAACCAAACTGTATGAAAAGAGTATTAGTATTAGCCGGAATGAGCACGTTTCTATTTGCCGCCTGCGTAAGCAACCCGGATGGAAACAAAGCAGAGACTACAGAAGCAGTTGAAACCGCCACCGCGTCGGAAGGTGCTGATTTGACCGTTAGCCCTACCACTTCAAGCGTAACGTGGACCGGCAAAAAAGTTACAGGAGAACACACCGGTGACGTGCAGATCAAAGACGGTAGCATTAAAGTAAAAGACGGTAAAATCGTCGGCGGAAAGATCGTCCTTGACCTTAACACGATCAATGTCAAAGACCTCGAAGGCGAGTACAAAGGAAAATTGGAAACGCACCTGAAAAGTGGCGATTTCTTCGACGTAGCCACTCATCCTGAGGCTGTATTGGAAATCACTGACGTGAAAGACGGCGCTACTCCGGGTACTGCAGTTGTTTCTGCAAACCTGACCATTCGCGGAATCACGAAAAATATTACTTTCGATGCCAACGTTGCCGAAGCAAGCGACAGCGCGGTGAAAGCTAACGCCGATTTCAACATCGAGCGCGAAGACTGGAATGTTTCATTTGCGGGCAAACCGGATGATTTGATCAGCAAGCAAATCAACTTCAAAATAAACCTTGAGGCTGCGGCTATCTAAGCAGAGCAGTTTCGAAAGAAAAGCCGGTATCAATGTGGTACCGGTTTTTTTTGCGCCGTTAAACCGTCGGATCGCTGGCGCTACCTGCTTTATGATCAGCTTCATCCTGCAATTGCCGCGCCGTTTTACGACTGCCGTCATGGCTCCATCCGGGCGGACCGAATATGTAACCGGCAGCTGCTTTCAGCGTGGGCGCCCTGGCCACGTCCCGGGCTATCTCCCGCCATTCATGAAACGCAATCACCAGCGGGTTATAGCTTTCCAGGTTGGTGGTCAGTCCGTAGTTCGGCCGCTCCTCCTCGCTCTTAAACGTGCCGAACATGCGGTCCCAGATAATGAGGATCCCACCATGATTTTTATCCAGGTATTTGACGTCAGAACCGTGATGTACCCGGTGGTGGGAAGGCGTATTAAAGATAAACTCGAACCATGCCGGCATCCTCCGGATCACCTCCGTATGGATCCAGTACTGGTACAAAAGACTGACGGACTGCATCAGGACGACATCGAGCGGGTGAAAACCCACCAGCGGCATCCAAAGGTAAAACAGGAAACTGCCCGTAAAATTCCCCGTCCAGGTTTGCCGCAGCGCCGTACCGAGGTTGTAAAAAACCGACGAATGATGCACCACGTGCGAAGCCCAGAAATACCGGACTTTATGACTGGAGCGATGAAACCAATAGTAGCTGAAATCGTCGGCAAAGAAAATCGACACCCAGTAAATCCAGGAAGACCGGTCAGGCTCAAACAACCGGAACTGGTAGGCACCCACCAACGCGGCCAGCACGATTGCCTTTGAGAAAAAGCCGGTAATAACATTCCCGATTCCCATGGTAAGGCTCCCGGCAGTGTCTTTCGCACCGTAGTGGTCATGGTGCCCGCCTATCTTTCGGTAATACAGCACTTCCATCGTCAGCGAAAGGATAAACACCGGTATGGCATAGATCACGATATCTTTCATGGGGTGAGAGGTATGAGGTGAGAGGTATGAGGTATGAGGTATGAGGTTTGAGGTGTGAGGGGCGAGGGGTGAGGTATTGGGCTCACGGCTTATGGCTCACGGCTCACACCTGTTTAACTTTACCTCCCTTTGCTATAACAAAAATAAGATAAACCACGAATTTGATCATCATTCCGGCTAAAAACCGGAAATTAGTATTTCAATACCGAATTGTTACACAGCTTACGCAATGACCGGAAATCTTTCCTCCAACCGATACGAATCGCTTACTCCCAAACAACTGGGGTTTCTCTTCCCTGCCGAATGGCACAAGCACCGCGCGACCTGGCTCACTTTCCCGCACTCCGAAGCCTCCTGGCAAGGTGAGAAGCTTGACAGGATGCGGCCGCAATACCTTCAGTTTATCAAGGCGATCAGTCAGGGGGAACAGGTCGGCATTCTTACAAATGACATTTCCCTGCGGGAATATATACGTGAAGAGCTGGACCGGATCGGCGTTGACCTCTCCCGGATTGAATTCGTAATAAAACCAACCAACGACGCCTGGTGCCGCGACCATGGCCCTGCTTTCCTGATCAATCCGGCTACCGGCAAAAAAATGATTGTGGATTGGGAATACAATGCCTGGGGCGGGAAGTACCCTCCCTTTGACCAGGACAACCAGACTCCGCAGGCAATTGCACAATACCTGGATTTGCTGTCTGTAAAGCCGGGCATCGTGATGGAAGGCGGTGCAGTTGAGTTCAATGGCGCGGGAAGCCTGCTCACCAGCCGGTCATGCCTGCTGAACCAGAACCGGAACCCGCATCTCAGCCAGGAAGAAATTGAGCTCTACCTTATGAATTTCTACGGTGTGGACCAGGTACTATGGGTAGAAGCCGGCATTGCGGGCGACGATACCGACGGACATATCGACGATACTACCCGCTTTGTAAATGAAGATACCGTTGTCGCCTGCATTGAAGAAGAACCCGGTGACGATAACTACGAAGTGCTGCAAACCAACCTGAAACAACTCCGCGATATGCGGCTGCTGAACGGGAAGCAGCTCAATATCATCGAGCTTCCTATGCCCGCCGCAATTGATATTGACGGCTTCAGAGCACCCGGTTCCTATGCCAATTTCCTGATTTGCAACGCGGGAGTGATTGTACCGGTTTTCAACAACCCCAATGACGACCGCGCAATCGGTATCCTCGAACAGGCGTTCCCCGATCGAAAAGTAATACCACTTCCGGCAGACGAAATCATATGGGGCCAGGGCAGCTTTCATTGCCTTTCGCAGCAGGAGCCGGAAATTTAACTGCTGTTCCGGCCATTTGTAAGGCAGGAAATCCACTGCTGTATAAAAACGCACTTCAACGGTCGGATTGATTAGTTTTGCCATACCTGAAAGGTAAGCACCTAACCCAATCATGCCATGAAAGCTGCAATCTATCAATCGTATGGCCCGCCTGAGGTTGTACATGTAGAAGAAATTGAAACTCCGAAAATAAAACCACACGAATTCCTTGTCAAAGTCCACGTAGCTACGGTAAACCGTACCGATTGCGGGTTCAGGAGCGCAGAATACGTCGTCAGCCGCCTTTTCAGCGGTCTCTTAAAACCCCGGATACCGGTTCTGGGCAACGAATTCTCTGGCGAGATAGTAGAAACCGGCGCTTTAGTCCGCGCTTACCGCGTCGGGGACCGCGTGTTCGGATACAACGATACCTCTTTCGGAGCGCACGCGGAATACCTCGTCGCAAGGGAAACCGACGCCCTTGATCTCGTCCCTGACAACCTGTCGTACATGGAAGCGGCGCCACTCACCGAAGGCGCTCATTACGCGTTGTGCAACATCAGGGCCGCCGGGGTAAAACCGGGACAAACCGTGATGGTTTACGGGGCAACGGGTGCAATCGGTTCCGCGGCTGTGCAGTTGCTCAGGCATTTGAATACGCAGGTCACGGCGGTTTGTCATCCTGATCGTATCTCGCTGGTCAGGTCGCTTGGTGCGGAAGAGGTAAGAGACTACCTGTCGGGCAACTTCACTGATACGGAAAAGCGGTATGATTTTATTTTTGATGCCGTGGGCAAAAGCTCTTTCGGCGAATGCAGGAAAATTCTGAAGCCTACAGGGCGCTATATCTCCACCGAGCCCGGTAAAAACGGCGAGAATATTTTCCTCGCCATTGCACATAAATTTTCTTCGGGAAAGCGCGTATTGTTCCCCATACCCCAGGTAAAAAAAGAGGACATCGCCTGGCTGGGAGAGCTGGCCGGAAAGGGTATTTTTAAACCCCTGGTAGACCGTACGTACCCGCTCAGCGAAATAGTTGAAGCCTACCGTTACGTAGAAACCGGCCAGAAGACAGGCAATGTGCTGCTCTTGCCGGGAAAGTAGCTGCCCGTTGGGTTGTGAACGTTAATACAACTGGTTGAACAACCACCTGAACGTACCATGCGATTGCGCCCTGAAAGTAATTTCAGGGCCGAACACCAGCAATTTCCCTTTACCCACATTGGCTTCGAAAGCAGCCACGCCGTTTTCCAGGTACGCCTGTCCCCACGCCCACCCGCTACGCAGCGGAGCCGTTTCGTACCATGCCAGGGGCCTCACCTGCCCGCCTGCCAAAGCGTCGGTCGAAATGGCAAAAACCGGGCTTTTCTCAAAATAAACGTCGGCGGAGGCACCGAAGCCCGCATTGGCCGACAGGGAGGTGTCGACGCGAACTTTCAGAATGCTCCCGGGAATATAAAATTTTTCAGCCGGCAGCTCCCGCCGGCCGCCTTCGGGGGTAACTTCGGTCAGCATATTCTGGACGGGCACTCCCAGGTGATAGGCGAGATTGGCGCCGGTGCCTAGCGCTACTACCCGCCCTCCGGCTCCAAGAAACTCCCTGATGCCGGGAATCGACTGCTTCTCTCCTACCGCGCCAAGTCTGAAGCGATCTTCCTCCGGAACATCTTCTTCCTTAATACGCTGCGAAATGGTTGCTCCGACCGGCGGGATTGAACGGGACGGCAGAATGAGCACATCATAACGTTCAATCAGCTTGCCGGCATCTATTTCTTTGGGATAGACCACGTTAAAGTCAAACCGGAATTGTTCGAGAAGCCAGCGAATCCACCCCGACGGCATAGATCCGCCATAAATATCGAGAAGGCCCAACCGCAGCGGCTGCTTCAGCTCCTGCAGCTCATACCCGTTCCTGCCCAGCACTTTACGCTCCGGCGACACGCCCCATACCTGCCGGATACTATCAATAGCGGCACGGCTCGCCCGTGACTCCGGGATATAAAAAGAACCGACTGCATCTCCCGCAGGACCATTTTTAACCCGGTACACCGTTATGCCCCGCTTGATCAATGAATTGACTGCCAGGAAACTGTCGTTGACCGAGGCGGGCAAAAAGTATCCGCCTTTCGCGGGGGCGGCTACTGCGCCTGCCTTTTGTACCTCTCCGTAAGGGATGCGCTCAAAAGGTCCCTCGAAATCGTCTGTAAGCCGGTCAAACCTCACCCCCATTTGGAAAGCGAGCGTCCAGCCGGCAGCGTCATAAGGCGCAACCGGCGGGCCGCCGGGGAAGGCGAAATCATTCGGGTAGTTCTGCGGTTCGAACATATCCAATACATGCGGGCGAAATGCCTGGTTCGTCTTCACGATGAAGGAACCGGCAGGAAAGTTCTTTCCTCCGGCCTGGAAATCAGCAGTGGCCTTTTCTACGCGAATACCACTTCTGATCAACGTATTGACAAACTTCACTGCGGTAGGGAAATCGGCCTGTGCCGAAGGGATGATAAAACCTCGCGGGTCCCTTTCGGCCTTTTTTCGCATGACCGAATCATACAGGGCATCCGGAACCGGGGCTCTGTAAGCTAGTGTTCCTCCTTTCGGCAGCGTCTTTACATGTGCATCCTTTACTTCACTGATACGCCTGGGATAAGGTGTCCAGAAATCGGCGCTGCCCCGTTGAATGGAGTTTTTGCCCATCCTGTAAATATTCATAAGCAGCTCGTCACGGTGCCGCGCTGCAAAATCGAGTACGGCATAATTCAGAGAAACGGAATAGTCTATACTCTGCCTGAAATGCCACTTTTGCGGCCCGACCGGATTCGGCGTATTGTTGTCGGGAAGAAGGCGATCCGGTACGAGGGCTATGTTTTCGGGCGTAGGCCCTCCGGCCAGCTCCGTCAAAAGGCCGATCATGTTATGGAAGTAGGTACTCGTCCTGAGGCCACCATTGTACCAGGTCGAGAAAACCGATCCGCCCAGGCGCGTAAAACCGGGCTTGTTTTCCGCATTCAAACGGTTGTACATAGCCGCTCCAACAGCATCGATCCCGGTAATAACCATCGGATCAAACAGGTAATTGAAAGGATCCCGGTACGGCGGACCGGCCAGAACGGTGCCGGCGGGCCCGCGCTGGTGGTGGTTATACATAATCTGCGGGATCCAGTCGACAAATAACTGACGGCCTATGTTTTGCGACTCTTTGAGGTTGAACATATAGAAGTCCCGGTTATTGTCGTGACCGGCGTATTTCTGGTACAGCACCGGCAAATGCAAAAGCGATCTTTTCCGGGGATCTGCGTGACGCATGTACCAATTGGTGACCAGCTCGTGCCCGTCAGGATTCGCGTGTACAAAGAGCGTCACGACCTGGTCCAATATGCGTTGCGTTTCCTTGTCTTTCCTGCTTACCAGCTGCCATAGGGTTTCAATCAGCTGATGCGATCCGACCGTTTCGGTAGCATGAAGTCCGCCGTCGATCCATACCACGGCTTTCCCCTCGTTTGAAAGCTGTTCGGCCAACTCGTCGGTCAGGTCTTCAGCCCTGGCCATGCGGACTGAAATCTCGCGCAGGCGCTCCAGGTTCTTATGATTTTCCGGAGACGTCACAATCAGCATCGGCTGGTCGCGGCCTTCCTCGGTTTTGCCGATGTTAACCAGCTTCACCCGGTCTGAAACGGCCGCCAGCTTCCTGAAGTAAGCTTCCGTCTGCGCATAGGTGGCCAATTGATAGTCGTCGCCGATTTCAAAACCAAAATGTTCTCCGGGCGACGGGAGCGCCTGCCCGAAAAGGGCCGGAATTCCGGCAAAAAAATATAAAATCAGAACAGGAAATCGTCTTTTCATCGAAACGGGGTTAATTCGGAGTACCTACCGGCAGCGCCGCAAAGCTACAGGTTCAGCCCGATTTAAGTATTTTTTCAATGGCTTACAAATCGGTCCCGTCAAAAAAGGGACCCGGATATCGCCAGATCACCACCAACTGCCAATTTGGCTATTTTCGGTTATGGCATGCATTTTTACCTGGAGTAAGCAGCCTGCCGGGAACTTTTTTAAGGGTTTCTCGGATTAGAAGGTAGATGGGTATCATCATTCATGTTTCATTATATTGAATTAAAAATCATGGGAAAAGCAATAGAAGTAAACGACAGTAATTTCAGTGAGCTGGTAAGCGGCGACAAGCCCGTATTGGTGGATTTTTGGGCAGAATGGTGCGGACCATGTAAAATGATCGGACCTGTTGTGGAACAATTGGCTCACGAATATGAGGGGAAAGCTGTAGTTGCGAAAATGGATGTGGACATGAACGCCCAGATTCCTGCCCAGTTCGGCATCAGGAGTATTCCGACCCTCATGATTTTCAAGAACGGAGAATTAGTAGACAAAGTAGTGGGCGCAGTACCCAAAGCTGTCCTGGAAGACAAGCTGAATGCACACGTGTAGCTCACTGGCATATAATTAAAAAGGCCGGGCGCATCAATGATGCGCCCGGCCTTTTTAATTATATGCCAGCTGTGAGGTTTGAGGGATGAGGTTTGAGGTGCGATCCCGGTGGCGGCTTACGCCTCACAGCTCACCCCTCCTAAATTATATCCAGCGTGCTCCCGTCTTTTACTTCGCCGTGCTCGCACCTGAGTACGCGCGCCGGGTAGTTTTTGAGGAAGTCATAGTTATGCGTTGCCATCAGTACGGCGGTACCGCTCCTGTTGATCGTCTTAAAAACGTGCATGATCTGCTCCCCTACTGCCGGATCCAGGTTTCCCGTCGGCTCGTCACACATCAGGATCTTGG
Organism: Ravibacter arvi; assembly: GCF_039540405.1. Lineage (NCBI taxonomy): Bacteria > Pseudomonadati > Bacteroidota > Cytophagia > Cytophagales > Spirosomataceae > Ravibacter > Ravibacter arvi. Next base: position 230,972 of record NZ_BAABEY010000018.1, on the reverse strand, counting down.
GTTCATTGAGCATGGCACGGGCAATTACCACGCGTTGCTGCTCGCCGCCCGACAACTGGTGCGGCATCTTTTTATGCACGATTCCCAGACCAACCAGCTTGAGCACCTCCGTAATCCGGTCGGCTATCGCGAAGGGATCCCGCCAGCCTGTAGCCTTCAGAACAAAAGCGAGATTTTCTTCGACGGTTCTGTCTGTCAACAATTGAAAATCCTGGAAAACAATACCGATCTTCCGTCTCAGGAACGGGATATCGTCATGTTTGATTTTGTGCAGTTCATAGCCGGATACTACCGCAGAGCCTGTTTCAAGCCATAAATCGGCATACAGCGTTTTTAACAGTGAACTTTTCCCGCTCCCGGTACGACCGATCAGGAAGACCCATTCCCCCGGGAAAACCTTAAAGTTCACGTCATTCAAAACGGGTTTGTCGCCCTGGTAGATATCCGCGCCCTCCACAACTACAACAGGATCTTGTAACATATTCATAGGAACCGCTAAATCTTTGTGTCGTTATAAAGGCGTCAGCTGCTTACCCGTTTACTTTCTTATAATCGGCGAGGAATTTCTCGAGTCCCGAGTCGGTAAGCGGATGCTTCAGCAGCGCCAGGATAGCGCTCAAAGGACCTGTCATAACGTCAGCCCCGATCTCGGCGCATTGGAGGATATGAATAGGATTCCGGATCGATGCGGCCAGCACCTGGGTATCAAAATCGTAGTTCCGGTAAATGGCGACAATTTGTTCGATCAGATCCACACCGTTGAAAGAAATATCATCCAGCCTTCCGATAAAAGGAGAAACGTAAGTGGCGCCCGCCTTGGCAGCCAGCAACGCCTGGCCCGCAGAAAAAATCAGGGTACAGTTGGTCCGGATTCCCTTGTTCGAGAAATAGCGCAGCGCTTTTACCCCGTCCTTAATCATCGGCACTTTCACCACAATGTGCTCATCTATCTCAGCCAACTCTTCCCCCTCTTTGATAATACCCTCGTAATCAGTTGAAATCACCTCAGCACTCACATCGCCGCCTACAATTTCACAAATGGTTTTGTAGTGAGCCAATATATTGTTTTTCCCGGCAATACCTTCCTTGGCCATTAACGACGGATTGGTAGTAACCCCATCCAAAACGCCCAAAGCCTGCGCTTCCCTGATTTCGTTGAGGTTGGCGGTGTCAATAAAAAATTTCATGGATTCTGAAATGAATTGGTTGTAGAAGAAAAAATATCCTTAAGGATCTCCAGACAAAAGTAGAGAAAGTAACGTCCTGAAACAAAAAAAGGCAAATCAAGAATCTCACCGCTACAACTACCTACCCTTGCTTCGGTCAGGACCTGGGGGATTCAGTAGGAGCTGGTAGTTCTGATTTGCCGTTGCAAAAATACGAAAATCTCTATTCGCAATTATGTATTTTTGCAATTCTTTTGAATAAATAGTCATGAACAAACCTAATTCACTCCTGATGAAGCACTTAGTTTTTGCGCTCGCAATGCTTATTTCCTGTACCAGCTCCTCTACCGCCTACCTGGAGAAAGGAAAAGCACTCATGCGGGAAGGAAAAACCAAGGAAGCCCTGGAATTCACCAACAAGGCGATCAATTCGGACGACCAGAATTCAGAAGCATTTAATATGCGCGGCGTGATTTATTTCGAAATGAAAGAATTCGACAATGCGCTGCTCGACTACAACCGCGCCATAGAGCTGGAACCCACGGCTTACCGGCCCTATTTTAACCGCGCGCTTCTCTACACCTCCAGGAACCAGCTCGACAAAGCACTGACCGACTACAACAAGGCCCTTGATATTGCGCCGGATACCTCGGATATCCTGCTCAACCGGGGCCAGGTGCTTTCCTTCATGGACAGCATCCCGGCGGCGACAAAGGATTTCGATAAGGCGGTAAAGCTCCAGGACAACAACGTACTGGCCTGGTACAACCTCGGCAACGCCCATTACAGGCAGCAGAATTATGAACGTGCGATTTCCTCTTTCAAGCGCGCTACCCAGCTTGACCCCCGTTTCGGCAAGGCCTATTACGGTCTGGGAATGGCCCAGTATATGAAAGGAGAAAAAGAAGTGGGCTGCCTTTCCCTTAAAGAGGCCCAGCGGCTTGGCTGGCAGGATGCCACCCAGGCACTCGCCCTGCATTGCGGAGAATCATCTTCCGCACATCCCTCAAATTAGTACCGAATCGTTTTACCAACCCCTGATATGCGTTACCTTGCTATTGTCTTTGCGCTTTGTTTCATACTCAGCGCATTCGTCCAGCTGAACGACCCTGACCCTCTCACCTGGATCGCGCTCTATTCCGTACCGGCAATTGCTTCTCTTATTTTCCTCCGGAAAAAACTGCCCTCACTTGTATACTTTGTACTGGCAGCTGTTTACCTGACAATTGCCATCCTGCAGTGGCCGCCGGAATTTGAAGGCTTTCTCTTCGGTGAGGTAAAAACCATGCGCAGCCTCAATATTGAACTGGCAAGGGAATCTTTTGGCATGGGCATCGTAGCCGTGGCCATGCTGGTGCTGGGCCTCAGCACCCGTAGAACCGAAAAAAAGTAGCTGCCGACTGCCTTCAAAGCACCCAGGAAACCTCCTTGATGTCAAAGATGCGCGTGCCGGAACCTGTAAAAATGATCAGCCTGCCTTCGGGCGTAATGCCCGAGGGTACTCCGCTGAAAACCTGTCCGTCGGCTATAAACTCCCGGGTTTCATTCAGCCCGAAAAGCTGGTTGAGATACCGGTCATCCAGTACCTGCCAGTCTCCCGCCGGAAGAATGGCGAGACTTTCTTCAAGAAAGCAAAGCAGGCTCCCCATCTGCTCCTCCAGGTCGAAAGCCCGGCCGGTAACAGCCGACAGGGAAGTTGTGCGCGGATTATCGAAAGCTGTTTCATTCACGTTCAAACCGATCCCCACCACTGAAAACGCGATCATCTGCCCCCGGATCGTATTTTCAATCAGGATTCCGGCAACCTTCTGCTTCCCGATCAACACGTCATTCGGCCATTTCACCGACACCCCCGGACCGGCGACAGAAGCGACAAAACCGGCGACACCCAACGCAATACATTGGGAAAGCCTGAACTGATCGGCAACACGCAGGTTTTCCGGTTTCAGGATAAGAGAAAACATCAGGTTCGCGCCTTTACGGCTGATCCACCGGTTCCCCTGCAACCCCCTCCCCGCCGTCTGTTCGTCGGCAATAATGATTTCCCCGTTTTCGGCCAGACCTGACCGAACTTTATGTGTCGCTATGTCGTTAGTTGAATGACAAGATGTCAGGTAAATTATATTTTTACCCATAAATCTTGTTTTCGGAATGGGTTTGTACACTTTTTGGGGTTTATTTTAATACTTTTACATTTTAACAAACTACCTGAGAAGTGAATCGAATCAGGGGCACAAAATTACTGAATGAAACAACATAAAAAGAAAGAAGTTTCCTCACACGACCTCAGCCAGACTGTCGTCAAGGGAATGCACGAAAAAAAGGCCCTGGACGTGGTTGTACTGGACATGAAACATGTCAAAAATGCCGTCGCAGACTATTTTGTAATAGGCACAGGAACTTCAGATACCCATATTCATGCCATCGCTGACTCGGTCATCGATGAAGTGAATAAAACAGGCTACACAGAAGGGGTACATTCGGAAGGAATGACCAATCGTGAATGGATTCTCATCGACTATCTGGACGTTGTCGTACACGTTTTTAACAGAGAAAAACGCGGATACTATGACCTTGAAAGCCTTTGGGGAGACGCTATCAGGATCGAGGCGCCCGAAACAATAGCTTAGCCTGTCACCCGCATGCCGTATTCCTGTCGGCGGGCCTTTCAAATCAATTTTGAATCTATTACGCTGGGATTATAATGTCAGATAACGAAAACAAAAGAAACCCGATGAATCCGAAGGGGACTCCCCGGGGATATCAGAGCTGGATCATCATTTCGCTGATTGCAGCCATCTTAATTATTACTTTTCTCAACAAAAGCACTTCCACCGATATCAGCCAGAAAAAGTTCGAGAAAATGGTGGCGGACAAGGAAGTCTCCAAGGTCACCATTGTCAATGACAACCTCGTCGAGGTAACCCTTACCGAAGAGGCGTTGAAGAAAGAAAAATACCAATCGGTGGGTAAGGATAACAACTACCTGGGCCCCCGGTCGGGACCGCATTATCAGTTCCAGATCACTTCTGCGGAAACTTTCAAAAAGGACCTCGCCGAAATGCAAAAGGAGACGCCGGATACCGAGAAAATCGAATACAAAATTGACACGAGAAGCGACCTGATGACCTGGCTGGCCAACTGGGGGATTTTCATCATTATGATTGTGGTGATGTACTTCCTGTTGAGCAGAATGACCGGCGGCGTCGGTCCCGGCGGCCAGATTTTTAACATCGGCCGATCCCGTGCCACTCTTTTCGATGCGGAAAACAAGGTAAAAATCACTTTCAGCGATGTGGCGGGCCTGGATGAAGCCAAAGAGGAAATCAAGGAAATCGTCGACTACCTGAAAAGCGCGGACAAGTTTAAAAAGCTGGGTGCAAAAATACCGAAGGGCGCCCTTCTCATAGGTCCTCCGGGTACGGGGAAAACGCTTCTGGCGAAAGCCGTGGCAGGAGAAGCCGGTGTGCCCTTCTTTTCGCTTTCCGGTTCGGATTTCGTGGAGATGTTCGTAGGCGTAGGGGCCGCAAGGGTGCGTGACCTCTTCAAACAAGCCAAGGAAAAGGCGCCTTGTATCATCTTTATCGATGAAATTGACGCCATTGGCCGGTCGAGGGGAAGAGGTGCCATGCCCGGCGCCAACGACGAACGCGAGAATACACTCAACTCACTCCTGGTGGAAATGGACGGCTTTGCGACCGATTCAGGCATTATTATCCTGGCAGCGACCAACCGTCCGGACGTGCTCGACTCAGCCTTGCTGCGCCCCGGCCGTTTTGACCGGCAGATTTCGGTGGACAAACCCGACGTGATCGGGCGCGAAGCCATATTCAGAGTTCACCTGAAGCCGCTTAGCCTCAACGAAGATGTTGACGTACAGAAGCTGGCCGTTCAGACACCCGGTTTTGCGGGCGCCGAAATAGCAAACGTATGTAACGAGGCGGCCCTGATCGCCGCGCGTCGCAACCGTGACTCGGTAACCATGCAGGACTTCCAGGATGCGATGGATCGTGTCATCGGCGGGCTTGAGAAAAAGAACAAGCTGATTTCACCCGAAGAAAAACAGATTGTTGCCTATCACGAGGCCGGGCATGCCGTAGCAGGATGGTTCCTGGAGCATGCCGACCCATTGGTAAAGGTGACGATCGTACCACGTGGCGTGGCCGCACTCGGCTACGCCCAATACCTGCCGCGCGAACAGTATCTTTACCGCTCGGAGCAGCTGTTTGATGAAATGTGCATGACCCTGGGTGGCAGGGCGGCCGAAGATGTGATTTTCGGCAAGATTTCTACCGGCGCGCTAAGTGACCTGGAACGTGTGACCAAAGTAGCTTACAGCATGGTTACCATGTACGGCATGAACGACAAAATCGGGAACATTTCGTTCTATGACTCCAAGCAATCGGAATATGCGTTTACGAAGCCATATTCAGAAGCAACGGCCGAAGCGATAGACCAGGAAGTGAGAACACTGGTTGACCAGGCTTACCAGCACGTAAAAAAGCTGCTCTCAGACAAAAAGTCGGAGCTTGAAATGATCGCTCAGGAATTGCTCAAAAAAGAGATTCTTTTCCAGAGCGACCTGGAGCACCTGATCGGCAAACGGCCTTTTGAAAAGGAAACCAGCTACCAGGCCTATATCAACCGCAAGGCCAAAGAGGAAGAAGAAGTGGTCAAGCATGCGCACGAACAGGCTGAGAATGAGCAGCACGAGCCTCTGGTAGGACAAGCTTCAGAAAAAGATTCCGGAAATTCATAGTATCCGGTACGGATGGCGGGCGTTTATTAGACGCCCGCCATCTTTATTTAAGGGATTCCGGTGCCAGTTAAGCCGCTGCTATGACTCGCTTGTTTAAAACATTGACCGCATTTCTTTTGTCCTCCGCTTCGGTGCTGTTCTGCAACACTGCTATGGGGCAGAAAGAGGTCATGTTCGATCAATATATCGAAGCCCCCATTGCGATCAACCCGGCCTATACCGGGATGCAGGAGCACTTCAATCTTAACATCCTCCTCCGCAGAAGATGGTTTTCGATCCCATCTGCACCCGTCACCCCCACTCTTTACGCGGACGGCACTATTGCCAACGGCAGAGTCGGCCTGGGATTCAGCGCCATTAATGACCAGATGAGCCCGTTTTCCACGACCGGGTTTTACGGAAGTACTTCCTATATCCATACCACCCATTCCGGCTGGAAATTTTCACTTGGCGTACAGGGAGGCATAAATGTTTTGCCGGTGTATGGGAACGGGTTTTCCGGCCGGAAAGTAATGGGCAGCTTCGGCGTTGGCGCCTGGGCTCAGAACGACCGGTTTTACGTGGGCCTATCTAAACCGGAATTACTTTCCCTGAACTTCGGTACCCAGCAAAACAGCTGGAATTATAACCTGCCTCTGTACGGCACAACGGGCGGAAAAATTGACCTGAACGAAGATTTTGTCCTGGTACCCAATGGAACGGTAATTTTCTCCGGTAATTTCCGGAATGAAGTTCATATAGGCACCAAACTGTGGTACAATAAAATGATCAGTGCCGGCGCCTATTTCCGTTCGGGGGAGGTGAACCGTTTTCACTTCGTAGCCGAGGTTCAGATCGGGAAAAACATACGCGTGGGCTATGCTTATGACTCCCGCACGGTAGAGAGCCGATACAACGTTGTAGGGGTAGGCGTACCGGGTATGCATGAGCTAATTTTCAGGTTTGTACCCAACCCCGTCAGGTTTAATTATTACTAAAATACGTTTTTTTAAATATTCTTATTAAGACAGGTTTTTTGTGTTTTTTTAAGGTAACATAGCGTACCTTTGTAACCACGCAAACATTTGACCAATTACATGCTGCGGCAATGGACAACTATTCATTTATAGCCAATTCTGAAATAAATTACATTGAGGGTTTGTACCAATCTTACAAAGCTGATCCAAAGTCGGTTAGTGAGGATTGGCAAAAATTTTTCGAAGGTTTCGACTTTTCTCTGAAATTCGCGCCGGGACAAAATGGCAGCGCCGTGAAAGGCGCTGATGCCCATACACCGACCGCCGATCCGGAAAGGATCAACAAAGAAATGGAAGTGGTCCACCTGATCCGGGGTTACCGGTCCCGGGGGCACCTTCTTGCCAATACCAACCCGATCCGCCAACGGAAGGACCGGGCGCCTCAGCTTTCCCTGGCTGACTTCAAACTTTCAGAGAGTGATCTTGACACCGTTTTTGAAGCCGGTATAGAACTTTTCGGTAAAGCCGCTACACTGCGTGACATCGTTGCCGGCCTGCAGCGGGTTTATACCAATACCATCGGTTTTGATTATTACTATATCCGCAACCGTGAGGAAAAGAAGTGGCTGCGCCAAAAGATTGAGCAGGATAACCTGAACCGGTCGTACTCGATCGAGGAAAAAAAGCACATCCTGTCGAAACTCAACGAGGCGGTCGTATTTGAAAACTTTCTGCATACCAAATTCCTGGGGCAGAAACGCTTTTCTCTGGAAGGGGGTGAAACTACCATCCCGGCCCTGGACGCACTGATCAACAAAGCGGCTGACCTGGGCGTTGCCGAAGTGATGATCGGGATGGCGCACCGCGGACGACTCAACGTGCTGGCCAATATCATGCAGAAAACCTACGACCAGATCTTCAACGAATTTGAGGGCAACATGCCGGATCAGGTTTGGGGTGACGGCGACGTAAAATACCACATGGGCTACGCCAGTACGGTAACCACCCGGAACGGTCATACCCTGCATCTCCGCCTGGCACCCAACCCGTCGCACCTGGAGGCAGTGAACCCGGTTGTGGAAGGGGTAGTCCGTGCCCGGGCCGACAGCATGTACAACAGCGATTACGACAAAGTGATGCCGGTGCTGATCCACGGCGACGCCGCAATCGCCGGACAGGGTATCGTGTACGAAGTCACCCAAATGGCAAACCTGAAAGGGTATTTCACCGGCGGGACCATTCATTTCGTGATCAACAACCAGGTTGGTTTTACAACCGACTTCACCGACGCACGTTCCAGCGTTTACTGTACCGATATCGCCAAAATCATTGATGCGCCCGTACTCCACGTAAACGGAGATGACCCGGAAGCGGTGGTATACTGTATGCAGCTGGCGGTTGACTATCGCCAGAAGTTCAACAAAGATATTTTCATTGACATGGTCTGCTACCGCAAGCACGGCCACAATGAGTCGGACGAGCCGAAGTTCACCCAACCGGTACTTTACAAGCTTATCGACAAGCACGCCAATCCCAGAGAAGTTTACAAGAACTACCTGGAACAAAGAGGCGATATTTCGCATGACGTGGCGGTGAAGATGGACAGCGAGTTCAAAGCGCTGCTGCAGGCCCGTCTTGACAAGGTGAAGCAAAAGGAAATTCCGTACGTAGTTCCCAAACTCGATCAGGAATGGAAAAACCTCCGCAAACCGGTTGAGGCCGACTTCGACCAATCGGTAGAAACCGGTGTTAACAAGGCCACGCTGAACGCGATCGGAAGAGCGATTACCACGCTGCCGGAAGGTTTTTCTGTCATCAAGCAGACCACTAAGCTGCTAAGTGACAGAAAAGAAATGATTTTTGACAAGAAAGTCGTCAACTGGGCTACCGCAGAATTGCTGGCTTACGGCTCCATTCTGGCCCAGGGCAATACCGTTCGGCTTACCGGGCAGGACGTGGAGCGGGGAACCTTCTCGCACCGCCATGCCGTGCTTAAAGACGCTGACAACAACGCTTCATACAACAGCCTGAACCATATCCAGGACGATCAGGGCAAGTTCATGATCTACAACTCGCTGTTGTCCGAATATGGCGTGCTTGGTTTTGAATTCGGTTATTCAATGTCCAACCCCAACGCGCTCGTTATCTGGGAAGCACAGTTCGGTGACTTTGCCAACGGTGCTCAGGTAATGATTGACCAGTTTATCTCTACCTCGGAAACCAAATGGAACCGCTGGACGGGCCTTGTTATGCTGCTCCCGCACGGCTATGAAGGCCAGGGACCGGAGCACTCCAATGCGCGCCCGGAGCGGTACCTGCAATTGTCGGCCGGGAACAACATGTACGTAGTGAATATAACCACTCCGGCCAACTTCTTCCACGCCCTCCGCAGGCAGCTTGTCGCGCCTTTCCGCAAGCCTTTGATTGTGATGTCGCCCAAATCCCTGCTGCGACATCCGTTGTGTATGTCGCCTATTACCGATCTGACCGACGGTCGTTTCCAGGAAACTATCCCGGATACCTATGCCGATCCGAAGAAGGTACGGAAGGTATTGCTGGTCACCGGGAAACTCTATTACGAGCTGCTGCAAAAACAACAGGAAGACAAACGCGACGATGTGGCCATTATCCGTATCGAGCAATTGCATCCTTTCCCGAAAAAGCAGGTGGATGCCTACCTGGCGCAATACAAGAAAGCAAAAGTGTACTGGGTACAGGAAGAGCCCAACAACATGGGTGCCTGGACTTACCTGCTCAGGTCGTACGAGCCGGCTCGTTCGTTCTCGGTAATTGCCCGCAAAACCAGTGCCTCGCCTTCGACAGGCTTTTTCAAAATCCATAATGAAGAGCAGTCCGCGATTATCAACGAAGCATTCGAATAACAGTTGACTCATAGTCATTCCATATAACCAATAATTATCCGATCAACTTACGGTCAATCGACACTTGAATCATGGCTGAAATAGAAATCAAAGTACCGCCGGTCGGCGAATCCATAACAGAAGTAACCATTGGTAGCTGGTTTAAGAAAGAGGGGGATTTTGTTAAATTGGATGAGGTTATTTGCGGGCTGGATTCCGACAAGGCTACCTTCGAACTCGCCGCCGAGTCAGAGGGAATTCTTCACATCAAAGCTCAGGAAGGAGATACTATTCCCATCGGTGAGGTAATCGCTACCATTGAAGCCAATGGTCAGGCCGCAGCTCCTAAAGCGGAAAGCCAACCGGCAGCAGCAGCTCCTCAAGCCCAACCTTCCGAACCTGCGAAGGCTGAAGCAGCTCCCGCACCGGTAGCGGCGGCACCTGCGCAAGGAGGCGGCGTAATAGAAATGAAAGTTCCCGTGGTGGGAGAATCCATCAGTGAGGTAACCATTGCCAACTGGACCAAAAAAGACGGCGATCCCGTACAGCTCGACGAAATTATCTGTGAGCTGGAATCAGATAAAGCTACTTTCGAGCTACCTGCCGAAGCCGCCGGAATTTTACGCCATGGTGCTGCCCAGGGTGACACTTTGGCGATCGGTGAGGTGATTGCCCGTATTGAAACAGGTGGAGTAGCTGCCCAGCCGGCGGCTCAGAAAGCTGCCGACTCCTCGGCAACGGCAGCGACTCCGGTACCTGCTCCCGCTTCTGGCGGTGTTACGCCGGTGGCTGCTAATATACTCGCAGAAAAAGGTATAAATCCTTCGGACATAAAAGGGACCGGCAGCGGTGGCCGGGTAACCAAAGAAGATGCCCTGAACGCTACGCGCCCTGCTCCTGCAGCGGCTGCTCCTGCGGTCCCATCGGCGCCCGCTGCGGCTTCCACCGCAGCCGGAGACCGCGGTGGACAGCGTCGTGAGAAGATGTCATCACTGCGTCGCACAATTGCCAGAAGGCTGGTAAGCGTGAAAAACGAAACCGCGATGCTGACAACCTTCAACGAGGTCGACATGAAACCGATCATGGACCTTCGGAACAAATTCAAAGACAAGTTCAAAGAGAAATACGAAGTAGGGCTCGGGTTTATGTCATTCTTCACCAAGGCCGCCACGATAGCGCTGAGGGACTTCCCGGCAGTAAACGCCTACATCGACGGTGACGATATTTTGTTTAACGACTTCTGTGACGTTTCAATTGCAGTTTCAACGCCCCGCGGCCTGGTCGTTCCGGTAATCCGCAACGCTGAGAAGCTTTCGTTTGCAGAAATCGAGAAGGAAATTATCCGCCTCGCCGGGAAAGCGCGCGACGGCAAACTCGGTATGGACGAAATGACCGGGGGTACTTTCACAATCACAAATGGTGGTGTGTTCGGCTCTATGCTGTCAACGCCTATCATCAATGCGCCTCAATCTGCCATTCTCGGCATGCACAATATTGTTGAGCGCGCAGTGGTAGTTAATGGTGAGATTGTGATACGTCCTATTATGTATGTTGCACTTTCCTACGACCACCGCATCATCGATGGAAAGGATTCGGTAAGCTTCCTCGTGAGAATCAAGCAGATTCTTGAGGATCCGACACGGTTACTGTTCGATCTCTGATATTTCGGAATCAGCGTTCAAATACAAAAAAAGTGGCCTTGGCCACTTTTTTTGTTCAAGCCGGGCAGTCATCCCGACCGCAGTGGAGGGATCTCCCGCTCCCAGTACCCAATCCCTTTCAGAGGGCTTTTTTTACCAGCAGGGAGATCCTTCAGCTCCACTGCGTTCCGTTCAGGATGACCATCCGGCAGATGCGCTAGCATTGACAACAACAAGTTTAAAGCCGCTCCAACCGGAGGGTCATCCCGACCGCAGTGGAGGGATCTCCCTCTCCCTGCACTCAGTCTATTCCGCCAGACTTCTTAGTACCAACAGGAGATCCTTCAGCTCCACTGCGTTCCGTTCAGGATGACCATCCGGCAGATGCGCTAGCATTGACAACAACAAGTTTAAAGCCGCTCCAACCGGAGGGTCATCCCGACCGAAGTGGAGGGATCTCCCGATCCCTGCACTCAGTCTATTCCGCCAGACTTCTTAGTACCAACAGGAGATCCTTCGACTCCGCTGCGCTGCGCTCAGGATGACCATCCGGCAGATGCGCTACCATTGACAACAACAAGTTTAAAGCCGCTCCAACCGGAGGGTCATCCCGACCGAAGTGGAGGGATCTCCCTCTCCCAGTACCAAATCCCTTTCAGAGGACTTTTTTCTTGCAACAGGAGATCCTTCGACTCCGCTGCGCTCCGCTTCAGGATGACCATCCGGATGACAACCTCGGGCATGCCTCGGCATCGAAACTACTTGAACCAGTGTGACGGTTTACACCCCTCCTTATGCCTCGTATCAATGATCGAATGAATTTTCCATCCCGGGGCTGTTTTCACGAGCTGGATGGCATTTACACCGCAATGGCTGAGCTGCCCGTTTAAATTAAAGAGGTAGGGCGCCCATACCGATGCGAGCTTACCATCTACCCGCACCATATCGAACATAATCCGTTCGTCGAGGGCTCCGGCATGCTGCCTGCCCACAGATGCCACGAAAGCATCCAGCGAGACACCATTTGTCCGGGCGGACCTCCCGTCAATTTCGACAACGGTATGAAGCAAGGCGCCGGGTACAAAGGCAGCCCTTACCGCCGTCGTATCGGCCTCCCGCATGCTATTGAACAAGTAGACTACCGCGTCCATTACCTCACGTTCTTCTGATTGTGCGTGCGCAGCAGAAGCAAAAAAAATCAAATTCCAGAAAAGAAGGTATTTCGTCATCATCCTAAACTTACCGGACAGCCCCCATCCAACGTTTTAAAACGGGTGTAAACAGTAATAATAAAACCCCTACCCCAATGGAATAATAGCCGATCTGCTGCAATATATCACTATAATAAGGCAGAGAGGCCTCCGGGTCGTTGACAACCGCTTCCGGGACAGCCATAAGGGCGCCTATTTTGGCCGCTACAAACTCACCCAGCGCCGATGCCAGGAACCAGATCCCCATGATCAGGCCTACCATGCGATGCGGCGACAATTTGGTCACCATCGAAAGACCGATAGGCGAAATACACAGCTCGCCACAGATAATGAAGAAGTACCCTGCCACCAGCACCCATAGCGGGATTTTACCGCCAACGGCCATTCCCGTCCCCATAAAAAACGTCAGGAACCCAATACCCACCAGGACAAAGGAAAGCGCAAATTTGACGGAAGTACCCGGTTCAAGTCCCCGCTTGCTGAGCCATAGCCACAACCATGCGAAAACGCTGCTGAGTACGATCACCCAGGCCGGCGGAATAAAATTATTGACCGACAAGGCCGGCAGCGAAACACTTCCGACCACCATGTCTACGTTCCGGATCGCGAACAAATTCAGTGACCCCGCATTTTGCTCATAAAAAGCCCAGAACACCACCGAAAAACTGATGAGTACCGTAGCTGCCAGGAGCTTCCTGCGCCCTTCGGGGTCCAAACGGAAAGCCTCGTAAAGCAAATACAGGATGGACGCTACACCAAGTACCGGCATCGCTTTGTCCATCAGCTCATGCCGGTGAAAAAGAGCGATAATCACCGGAACGGTAAGCAGAGTAAGCAGGTAAACCGCCCAATCTCTGCGCAGGAATCCGCCCAGCTTTTCTTTGAGCTCCGCCGGAGCGGGAGGCAAGCCAACCGCTCCCAGGCTTTTCCGGCCAAAGTTGAAAATCAGCGTGCCGACGATCATAAAAACACCGGCAATCCCGAACCCGGCATGCCAGCTCCAGGCATGGGCTACCCAGCCGCAAACCGCCCCTCCCAACGCAGCACCTACATTGATCCCCATATAAAAAATGGAAAAGGCACTGTCCTTGCGCGGATCGTTGTCAGCGTATAACCCGCCCACCATGGTAGAAATATTCGGCTTAAAGAAGCCGTTTCCGCAGATGATAAGGGCCAGCCCGGTAAAGAAGCTCCACGCGACCGGCAACGCCAGAACCAGGTGCCCGAGGCTCATCAATATCCCGCCGAACAATACCGCCTTTTGCCCGCCGAGGAGCCGATCTGCAAGCATGCCCCCTAATACCGGCATGGTGTACACAAGCGCTGCGTAGGCCCCCAGTATGGCGTAGCCCGTCTCCTCCCCGAGACGCAGCTCCATTACCATATAAGCCAGAAGGAGCGCCTTCATCCCGTAGAAAGAAAAACGCTCCCACATTTCTGTAAAAAAAAGCAGGTAAAGCTGCCTGGGATGCCGCGAGGCGGTTTGATTCGCGCTTCTGAAACGGTTTGTCTCAGCACTGGAATTGGTCATAAATGCTTTTTAGTGGGGGCGGAATAAAATTTAACCTTGAAAAAATAAGCATTATTCTTGTTATCCCCTATTCCATTCGCGCAAAATACCTCCGGTCTCTTCACTTGAATACAATGCGGTTGGCCCACTCGACCTGATCCGGGTTGATGTTGTGGCCGGCGTTCGGGTAAACGGTTTCGGTCACGTCGGCCTTCATCTCTCTGAAAATGTTGCCCGTGGCATATACGCGTTCCACCGGCACATGAAAATCCGGATTGCTGGTGGATATCAATAAAGGCATCCCTTCAAAATTCCCGGCATATTTACTTCTGTCTATCTTTTGACCAATTACACCGCCTATCAGCGCAACGGCGCCCCCATAACGCCGCGCGTTACGGGCAAGGAACTCGAGGGCCAGGCAGGCTCCCTGCGAAAACCCGAAAAAATAAATATCCGCTTCGCTGACGCCCTTCGAAAGGGCATGGTTCACTGTCTGTCCGACGATATCAATCGCGGATGACAACCACGGCTCATTTTCGGCCGACGGCGCCATGAAAGACAACGGATACCAGGTATTATTGGTCGCTTGAGGAGCCAAAAGCGCATAGCCGGACACTGCCAGGTGTGAGGATAGTGTAAGAATATCTTCGGCAGTTCCGCCGCGGCCGTGCAGCATAATCAGCACCTTCACGCCTTCCGCCAGGGGTGCACCGGCCGTCTTTATTATCAGTTGATGACTCATATCAGGAAAAATCCGTTGGGGTGTGTATAACAGGTAATAGCCGCTCCAATCGCTCGCGGTCCAGTTCAAAGACCATAGGCAACATCAGTGAAGTGCCCAATGATTCCCTGGTTTCGTCTACTTCGAAGCCCGGGCCGGAAGTCGCTATTTCAAACAATACGCCGCCCGGTTCACGAAAGTATATCGACGAGAAATACTTTCTTTCCTTTACCGGGGTAGGCTGCAGGCCGAAAGCCACAATCCGCTCCCTCATCTCAAGCTGCGTATCCCGGTCCGGTGTCGCAAAAGCCACGTGGTGCACGGAGCCGCGACCGCCAAGACCTTTCAGAACACCGGGCATGCTAATCAGGTCCACGTATTTACCGGGCTCGTCCGATACCCCGAGACGAAGCCTGCCGGCGCCTTCCCGGATCACGGTGTGCGCCATCTGCGAGGTCAGAAAAGCGGCGGAGCGTTCTACGTCATCCAACCAGATTTCCACGTTGTGAAAACCCTTGATCGCCCATTCCACCGGGATCGAACCGTTGGAATAGCCAATACGCCTGTCGTTGCCGGTAAATACCAGCTCAAGTCCGAGGCCATCCGCGTCCTCCAGGTACACCACAACCTCGCCGCTGAACCGCTCCTGCGGGTGCTTGTAAGCTATATCAAAGCGGTCGAGGCGTTCCAACCAGAAATCCAGGCCATTTATATCCACAGAAAACGCAGTAGTATTCATCATACCCTTCCCGTGCCTGCCTTTCGCCAGGTCACTACCATAAGGAAAGGTGGTCATAATGGTACCGGGACTGCCCGCTGTATCACCGAAATAGAGGTGATAAACTTCGGGATTCTCGAAATTGACCGTGGTTTTGACCCGTCTCAACCCCAGAATGCCGTTGTAAAAATTAAGGTTCTCCTGGGCGTCACCACTTATCGCCGTAACGTGATGCAGCCCTGTAATCAATTCTCTCATTATTATTGCCTGCTAGGGTGCCAAACGTCCTGGTAAACTTCAGGTTTTCTCTTAAACTGGGTATGCACATAAGGACAAAGCGGGACCACCCTAAGGTGGTTTTCACGGGCATAGGACACCAGCCGGTCCAGCAACAGCCGCGCAAAGCCCTTTCCTTCGTGCTCGGGGTTCACTTCGGTATGGTACACGATCAGGCGGTCATCAGCCACTTCTATATCCATTTTCCCGGCTTTCTGATCATCTGAAAATAACTGTATCTCGCCGGTACCGTTATTCAGAACTACTTCCAATTTTTCCATGTCGATTTTGCGTTAAAGTTTGGGCAACACTTTTTCAATTTCAGACCGGACCGACTCATACCGTTTGGGCAATTTCAGGCCGGTACCTAGTTCCTTAATCGTTTCATCCCTTGTAAAACCGGGATTATCCGTCGCGATTTCAAAAAGAACACCGCCGGGTTCCCTGAAATAGAGCGAAAAGAAATAGTCGCGGTCAATCTTTGGTGTGATATCCAGCCCTGCCGAAAGCACTTTTTCCCGGAAATGCATCAGGATTTCGTCATTAGCCACCCGGAAGGCTATATGGTGGTTGGTTCCGCCGGCACCGCGCCCGCGAGGCGCTTTCGCATCCTCATAAATATCGAGGATATTGGCTGTATCAGCGGCGTCAGTGGCAAGCCTGATATGGCTGCCTTCCTGCCCGATCTCCTTATACCCGAGCACTTCGGTCATCACCTTCATCGTAGGCGCAGCCTTGTGCAGCGTCAGGGTTACGTTATGAAAACCTTTCAAGGCATAATCCGCTCCTATTTCGTCGGTCAGCCAGCCTTTCCGATTATCGGGAGCCGCACTTTCCACAAAAACGAGCGGCAGGCCGTCCGGGTCGGAAAAACCGATCAGCTCTTCGCCGAACCTCTCTCCTGTTACTACATTCACGCCGTTTTGCGTCAGCCGGTTTTTCCAAAACGCCAGGCTCCCCCTGGGAACACTATAACCGATGCTTGTCGCCATGCCGGCTCCGTTAATTCCTTTCCCGATTCCTTCCCAGGGAAAAAAGGTCAGAATGGTACCCGGTGTACCTATCTCGTCACCGTAATAAAAATGGTAGGTGCCGGGGTCGTCAAAGTTAACAGTTTTCTTAACCAGGCGTAATCCGAGGACCCTGGTATAAAACCCGTGGTTTCTTTTCGCATTGTCCGCTATCGCCGTGATATGGTGCAGACCTGATATTTTGTTTTCCATAGTGGTTTCTTTTTTCTTCAAAATTGCACCCTGCAAAGGCCTGAATGCATTGATCTACCTCAAGAAAGGAAAATTTTACCGCGTGAAATGAAATAGCCGAGCCGCATTTCACAGGAGAAATCGTTCGCCCTTATTTTTTCAAAAATGCTAATTTCATAGTTTTATACCGGCAGAAAACTCCCCATTAACCAACTGTAAAAGAACTCAGTACCCTTCTATTACTCCTGACTAGGCATCTTCAGAACTATGAAAAGCAATCTTTCCGGACTCAACAGGATTCCCTCGCTGGACATAGTCCGCGGCCTGGTAATGGTTGTTATGGCGCTCGACCATACCCGTGACCTCATTCATAACGCCTCGATCGGAAGCGACCCCACCGACCTCGCTACCACCACCCCGGCGCTTTTTCTGACCAGATGGGTAACCCACCTGTGTGCACCTACCTTTGTTTTTCTTTCCGGAGCTTCGGCCTTCCTCTCACTGTATAAAAAAAAGGATCTTCCGGAAGCCAGGAAATTCCTCGTCACCCGGGGCTTATGGCTGATCCTGCTCGAAGTAACGGTGGTTAACTTCGGCATCTGGTTCGACATTCATTTTGAAATGCTGTTGCTACAGGTGATTGCCGCTATCGGGATTGGTTTCATCGCGCTCGGCCTTGTTCTCCGGTTAAACCCGGCCGCAGTCGGGATAACGGGCCTGGTAGTCATCCTGTTCAACCAACTGGCAGGGGGCGCCTTTCCCGAAAGCCCGTCTACCATCCAGGCGTTATTGCGGTCACTCTTCCAGCCCGGGTTTTTCCCAGTTGGCGAGCACAGGCTCATTTTACTGGTATATCCGCCCGTTCCCTGGATCGGAATTCTTTTTACAGGCTACGGCTTCGGCCGGAACATGCTGCGGGATCAGAAATCAAGAATTCGTTTGTGCATTACCCTAAGCCTTGCCTTGCTCACAGGCTTTGTGGTTCTCCGGTTTTTAAACCTGTATGGTGACCCCAATCCGTGGGCTCCTCAAAAATCCGATCTTTTTAGCGTGTTTTCGTTTATGAACGTATCGAAGTACCCGCCATCCCTGATGTATGCCCTCCTCATGCTGGGCATTATGTTCGCACTGCTCGCTTGTGCGGAAAAACTTCGCGGGCGCGTTGCCGGCATAATACAAG
This sequence comes from Ravibacter arvi, assembly GCF_039540405.1. Taxonomy (NCBI): domain Bacteria; kingdom Pseudomonadati; phylum Bacteroidota; class Cytophagia; order Cytophagales; family Spirosomataceae; genus Ravibacter; species Ravibacter arvi. The sequence continues at coordinate 212,772 of NZ_BAABEY010000018.1, read as the reverse complement.
TGTACGGGAAGGTCCCGCTGTTTTTTTACCTGGTTCACTGGTACCTCATTCACCTGGTCCTGTTCGGGTTGCTGTTCGCCCAGGGCTATTCCTTCAGCGAATTCGAATTCGGCGAAAATTTTGGGCGCCCCCGGGGGGCAGGCGGTTATCCGCTGCCGGTTGTTTACCTCGTTTGGGTAGGTGTTGTAGTTGCTTTATACCCGGTGTGCAAACGCTACGGGCAATATAAGGCCGCACACCCGGAAAAGGTGTGGCTGCGCTACCTCTAGCCGATTAACGCCTCAACCGGGCAGATTTACAGGATAATCTTCCTGCGGTGCTGCGCGCCCCATTTGGCCAGCGCATCGAGTACTTCATCAAGCGTTTCGCTGTAATCGGTAAGCGCATACTCAACTGTAACCGGCCGGGTGTCACAAACAGTTCTGCTTACCAGGCCGTTTTGTTCCAGCTCCTGTAGTTCCTTTGACAAAATCCGGGGCGAAATTTCAGCCTCCCGTGACAATTCACGGAAACGCCGCTTGCCGTTCCGAAGGGTCATCAGCAATACGAGCTTCCATTTCCCGCCTACAATGTCAAGCGTATCCCTGATGGCCAGGCTGGCCTGCCGGCAAGACGCTTTGGTATGAATGGTATCCATTTTGTAACCGCTATTCTTTTTGTAACAGATAACAAATATACACCATTTCGGTGTGACCTTTGTCACCATGTTTAAATAAATCACTGCATAAAATGACAAGTAAAACACGAAACACGGCCGGTTGGATCCTCACAGGGGTGATAGCCCTGCTGCTGGCCTTCAGCGCTTTCTTAAAAATCAGCCAGGCGCCGGAAGCCGTTGCCCAGGCAGCTGCTTCCGGCATAGATGCGGCCACCTTCCGGCTTATCGGGATCATTGAAATAATTTGTGTCCTGGTTTTCCTCATTCCGCGCACAGCCTTCGCCGGATCACTGCTGCTGGTTGCCTACATGGGCGGCGCTATCGCCAGCCACCTGATAAACGGTGATTCTGTGGTACTCGTAGTCGTAATTGAAGCACTGGTATGGATCACGATCCTGCTACGTTTCCCGGTAATTCAGCAACAGCTTCTGCCGCTGGTACGGTCCGACAAGTAAACAAAAGGGCCAATCCGCATGATGCGCACTGGCCCTTTTGTTTCTACACCTTTTTACGGCTATCGGCTCACTGCCTTGGCCGATGAATTGGCCACTTTCTTCTTGAAGTCTCCCTGGGAGAAATACTTTTCGATCAGGCAGTACATCAGTATAAAAAAGTACCGGCCGCCCATTTCCTTGATTTTCAACTTGGATTCGCCGAATTTTCGGTTTGTCCAGCTATTGGGAACGACCGCGTAGTTGTATCCGCGCACCATTGCTTTCAACGGCAGCTCGATGGTCAGGTTGAAATGCGGCGCCAGGAAAGGCTTAATCCCTTCTATCGTTTCTCTTTTGTATAATTTGAAGGCGTTGGTAGTATCGTTATACTTGATTCCCATCACCATTTTCACGATAAAATTGGCGACCCGGTTTACGATTTTCTTCACCTTCGGATAATCAATTACTCTCCCGCCATTGGACCATCTCGTTCCGAATACGCAGTCGTAATCACCTTCGACCATTTTGTTATAAAACTTTACCAGGTCTTCGGGATCATCCGACAAATCCGCCATAAAAACGGCGGCACAGTCGCCCGTGAAGCGTTCAAGACCGTATCGAACTGCATAGCCGAAACCGTTCGGCCCCGGGTTGGTATAATACACCAGCTCCGGGATCTCGAGCGAGAGCTCGTCCAGCACACGTAGGGTACCGTCTTTCGAATTATCGTTGGTTACGCATATTTCATGCGCTATGCCATATTTGGCGAGGGTACCATGCAGCGACCTCAAGGTCTCGGCAATAGACTCCTCCTCGTTATAGGCTGGTATTACAACACTTAACTTCATGCGTTTTTTGATGCTAATGGCCCGTTCAGTCACCAAGATCTTCCTTGGCTTTGAAATATCCCCTGACCACTGTAATGGTAGTAATCATCAGGAAAAAGGCAATAATATATTCTACGTAGTTAATGATTCCGGGGAATCGCTCTCCGAACAGGAAACCGCCGCCGGTAAGACTGCCGATCCAACAAACCGCTCCCACTACATTAAATAGCAGGTAATTGCCCCAATTCATTTTGGTCAAGCCGGCGAGAATAGGTGCAAAAGTACGAACTATCGGCAGGAAACGACTGATAACCAATGTCCTGCTTCCATACTTATCGAAATATTTCCGGGTTTTCAGGAGGTATTCTTTCTTAAAAAAGAAGGAGTCGGGCTTACTTTGCAGCCAGTCGCCGAAGTAGCGGCCGAAGAAAAAACCGGTAAGCGAACCCAATATGGCGGCTGCTAAAAGACAAGACATCAGCACCAGGATGGACACATCCAGGATTTTGGTGGCGCAAAATACGCCCGCAAGAAAAACCAGGTAATCGCCGGGGAGGAAAAAAGCGAAGAAAAGACCATTTTCGGCAAACACAATAAGGGAAATCACGATTAAGCCGCCAGTAACAATAATCTCCTCCGAATTGAGCAAAAACTGAAAAAATTCGGCTATTGAATTCATGAATTTGTCTGATACTTAACGAAAATGCCCTCCTGTTTATGGTAGCATCAAAACGGTTACCTGCCCGGCCACGGTCCGGAAGCCCGCGTAAACATGCCCAAAATTACATAATTTCTGAAAGTTCCAACCACCTGAGCTCCTTCGCGGACAGCATTTCTGAAACTTCCTCCAGCTTTTGCGACCATTCCAGCAAACTGTTGTGGTCACCGCCCGCCTCCAGAAAAGACAGGAGCTCGGCTTTCCGGGTTTCCAGCGCTGCCATTTCAGCCTCCAGGCCTTCAAACTCACGCTTTTCTTTGAATGATGCCTTTCTTTTCTGTTCCTCGGGCACCACCTCCGGCTTCTTCGGAACCTGGACCGCTTTCTCCGTTTTAGCCTCCTCCGAAGGCCGTTCGTTTTCCTCCAGCCAGAGGCGATAATCCGTGTAATTCCCCGGGAAATCACGGATCTGACCGTTGCCTTCAAAAACAAAAAGATGGTCTACCAGGCGATCCAGGAAATAACGGTCGTGGGAGACAATCAGCAGACAACCGGGAAAATTCAGCAGGAACTCTTCCAGGACATTCAGGCTACTGATATCCAGATCGTTGGTCGGCTCATCCAGGATGAGAAAATTAGGCTCGCTCATCAGCATAAGCAGCAATTGCAACCTCCGCTTTTCCCCTCCGCTGAGCTTTTCGATGTAGTCATGCTGCTTGTTGGGCGGAAATAGGAATGCCTGCAGGTATTGCGATGCGGTAACGGTTTGCCCGGTACCCAGGCGGATCACCTCTGCCTGCTCCTTGACGATATCGGACACCCTTTGCCCATCCTTATAGGCCAGTTCCGATTGGGTATAATAACCAAACCTGATGGTGTCGCCAGTCACTACCTGGCCATTATCGGGTCTGAGATGCCCGGTAATCATCTGGAGAAGCGTGGTTTTACCCGTGCCATTCGGACCTACAATCCCGATTCTGTCCCCCTTCCGAAATGTGTAAAGAAAATTGTGGATGATTTCCTTTTCGCCAAACCGTTTGCCTACGCTCTGCAATTCAATGATCTTGGAACCAAGGCGGCTTGACCGAACGTTCAGATCAATTTTATCATCATATTTTCTCTGGCCGGCTTTCTCCTTCAGGTCCTCAAAAGCGTCTACCCGGTACTTGGCCTTGGTCCCCCGTGCTTTGGGTTGCCTCCGTATCCAATCCAGCTCTTTCCGCATAAGGTTGCGCGCCTTGTCTATCTCGGCGCTTTCGATCCCCTCGCGTTCTGCTTTTTTCTCCAGGAAATAACCGTAGTTCCCCTTATAGGTATAAAGGCTTCCGCCATCCAATTCCACCGTCAGGTTACATACCTTATCCAGGAAATAGCGGTCGTGGGTTACGGTAATAAAAGTCACATTGCTGCCGTTGAGATATCCTTCCAGCCATTCGATCGTATCCAGGTCGAGGTGGTTGGTAGGTTCGTCCAGAATCAGCAAGTCGGGCTCCTCCAACAAAATTTTAGCCAGCGCTACTCTTTTTTTCTGACCACCCGAAAGCTGCTCGAATTGCTTTTCGGTATTCTGGATCCCCAATCTTCCGAGTATCTCCTTTACCCGCGCCTCGAAATCCCAGGCTTTGTGCCGGTGCATAGCGTCAAGCGTAGCCGTAAGCTGCGCCTCGTCGCCATGCAAAAGTGCCTGCTCATAGGCTTTTACCGCTTGTGCAACCGGGTTTTCATGGGCAAATACCACATCCATCACCGACAGTCCCCCCTCAAACACCGGACTCTGCTCCAGATAGCCGATCCGGATGCCTTTCCTCACGCTCACCGAGCCGGCATCGGGCCGCTCTTTACCGGCCAGGAATGAAAGCAACGTGGTCTTCCCGGTTCCATTGGTACCGATCAATGCCACTTTATCGCCCACGTTCAGACCAATTGATATATCCTTAAATAGCCACTTGTCACCAAAAGAGTGCGACAGGTTTTCTGCTGATAATAAATTCATGGGCAACGGGTACAAACCACTTAAAAAAGAAACTTCAATATATTCCGCACCGGAATAATTCCCCGGAGCATTAAACCCCCGCCTGAAAAAACGGTCTTTGGACTGTCCGGACCGCTACAGGCCAGTTCGCTTTATAGCACTTTTAACACAAATTATTTGCTGATGCCTGGTAACGAAACCGCAAAATTCCCCAAATTTGCTGCATATTATTTTAACTTACTTAAAAGAAGTGATCAAATGTTTAAAATCACAGCTATTGCGTTCTCTTTAAGCTTGTGTTCCCTGCATGCCTTTTCACAATCAGATTTTTCCAATTACACACAAAAAATCCCGGGTAGCGACCAAAAGTACGACATGGTGGCGATCAAGGGCGGAGAATATCTGATGGGTAGCCCGAAAACGGAAAAAGGCCGCCGCGATGATGAAGGTCCCCAGCACAAGGAGAAAATTGAGCCTTTCTGGATGGGCAAATATGAAATTACCTGGGATATCTACGACCTCTATTCCTTTAAAACGATGGAGGTAGAATTTGCCCAGCGTTTTCCGGATGAATCGAACAGCATAGCCAAGACCGACGGCAGCACCAGGCCCAGCCCGCCGTATGTCGATATGTCGTTCGGGATGGGACGTACCGGCTATCCTGCAATTAACGTAACACAATACGCTGCCATTCTGTTCTGCAAATGGCTATATGAAAAAACAGGCGTCTTCTACCGGCTACCTACCGAAGCGGAGTGGGAATATGCAGCGCGTGCGGGTACCACCACGGCGTATTCTTTCGGCAACGATCCCAAAATGCTCAAGGACTATGCCTGGTACACGGACAACAGCGAAGGTTCTTACAAAAAAATAGGTACCAAAAAGCCCAACCCCTGGGGCCTGCATGACATGCACGGCAACGTAATGGAGTGGACGCTTGACCAATACCATGCGGATTATTATGCAAAAAAGGCAAAAGGCGAGGTAAAAGAGGCGTTTGCACCGGTTACCGAACTTTATCCCAATTCGGTTCGCGGAGGTTCATGGGTAGACGAAGCGCCGAATCTCCGCTCGGCAGCACGCACGCAGTCCATTGCTGAATGGAAAATCCTCGATCCGCAATTGCCTAAAAGCGAATGGTGGCTGACCAATGCCTCCTTTATCGGGTTCAGGATTGTGCGCCCGGCCAAAACGCCGTCTCCCGAAGAGATTAAAGCGTACTATTCTCCTACGTTGATCGAGGACTATTGATAATCCTGTCTGTTTAGAGTAAATAATCAGCCTGGTTTACTTCTTTGATTAGCAGTAGATGTAAGATCAGCTTTGCAAATTCATAAAAACAACCGAAAAGTTTTTAATATGGAGAACTCTCGCCGAGATTTTCTTAAAACCAGTGGCCTGATTGCCGGTGGCATTGCCCTGAGCCCTTTAGCCGGGTATGGTTACAATAGTTCCGTTGACGATACCATCAAGATAGCGGTGGTCGGTTGCGGCGGCCGCGGAACCGGTGCGGTTGCCCAGGCCCTCAGCACTACGCAGAATGTAAAGCTCGTTGCCATGGCAGATGCATTCCAGGATCGGCTGGACCAGGCCTACAAGAGCCTTACCAGCAAGAAATATAAGAATGCAAAAGGTGAGGACATACCTGCTTCAGCCAAAATTGACGTTCCTGAATCCCGGCGCTTTGTCGGGTTCGACGCGTACCTGAAAGCAATTCCGCTGGCGGACGTGGTAATTCTTACCGCTTCTCCGGGCTTCCGGCCGCAACATTTCGTTGAGGCGGTGAAGCAAAACAAGCATATCTTCGCTGAAAAACCGCTGGGTACAGACGCCCCCGGAATCAGGAAAGTGCTTGCTGCTGCAGAAGAGGCAAAAAAGAAAAAGCTCAATGTAGTGGTCGGTTTGCAAAGGCACTATCAGCCCAACTACCTGGAGGCGATCAAGCGCATCCACGACGGCGCCATAGGCGATATCGTCGGAGGCCAGGTTTACTGGGTAGGCGGCAGTCCCTGGGTTCGTGAAAGAAAACCCGGTCAGTCGGAAATGGAGTTCCAGATGCGTAACTGGTATTACTTCAACTGGTTGTGCGGCGACCATATCGTAGAACAGCACGTTCACAATATTGACGTGGCGAACTGGGTGAAAAGAGGTTACCCGGTGGAAATCCAGGGAACCGGCGGGCGCCAGGTGAGAACCGGGGCCAAACACGGCGAAATATATGACCACCACATCCTTGATCTGGTGTATGCAGACGGAACGGTTATTTCAAGCCAGTGCCGCCAGTTCGAAGGTTGCTGGAACCGCGTTGACGAAGCCTTCGTAGGTACCAAAGGCCGGATCGACAGCTTCATGAACAACAATACCGTTCTGAAAGGTTACGGCGGGAATGTCATCTACCGCCACGACGGAAAGAATGACGGCAATCCCTACCAGCTTGAGCATGACGTTCTTTTTGAAGCCGTAGCCAAAGGGGAACATAAATTCAACGACGGTGAAAACGGAGCGCTCAGCACGATGGTCGGAATCATGGGCCGTATGGCTACCTACTCCGGTAACGTGGTTAAATTTGATGATGCCCTGAAGTCTGAGATTAATCTTTTCCCCGAGAAGCTCGCTTGGGATGCACAACCAAAAGTAGTGCCCGGCGCTAACGGTGAGTATCCCGTTGCTGTTCCCGGAAAAACCAAGACAGTATAAAGGATTCATTCCGAATCTGTTTCAAAAGCCCGGTCTGCGATCGGGCTTTTGTTTTGCCGCCGACCACATAATAAAAAAACAGCCCTGAAAAGGGTGTAATCCCCCTCCCACTTGACAAAATCAAAGAACTCTGATAACTTCATCGCCCAACACGCTCGTCCGTAACCACATGATCTCACTGAAAGGCATCTCTCTTTTTATTATTGTCCTGCTATTAATGGGCTGGAAAAGTTCCTGCCTGCTCACAACCCCTGAAAAAGAGACGGATCCGCTGATGCTCAGTTGTCAGAAATTCGCAACGCTCTACCAGAGTATAGGTGACAGCACAATTACGCCGGATTCAGCCGCTACCGCGTTCAAAGAACTGTTCCGGGAGTTGCGCCAGCAAACTTACACCTTCCGTCCCGCCTGCCTGCAGGAGGTCGACAGCGGATTTATATTCCCCGTTCGCGGCTATTATCCCCAAAGTTCAATCGGTGGCCGCGGGAAAGGATACCGCCCTGACGGCTTCGACTTTTTCGACTCAAGGGTCCGCAAAAGCCACCCGGCACACGACCTGTTTATCAGGGACCGGAACAATGACGCCATTGATGACGTCAGGTGTGAACACGTTGATGTGCTGGCCTTCACCGGTGGATTTGTACTGGGCACCCGCGAAAACTGGACCCCGGACAGCCAATGGCGCGGCGGCAATTGCATTTGGGTATACAACCCATGTCTAGAGTCATTGTTTTATTACGCGCATAACCATACCATCGACGTGAAGCCGGGTCAATGGATAAAGCCTGGCGAAATTTTGGGGAAAATGGGGCGAACAGGCTTTAACGCCTACCCTCCACGCTCTACCACTCATCTCCATTTCATGCAGCTGAAAATCACAGAAGAAGGGCTGCCTGTACCGGTCGACCCCTATCGCCAGCTGTTGGAGGCGAGGGTAGTGGATTGGGAATAAAGCCAAGAGCACGCTCTAAACTACGTTTATATTATGTCTAACATCGGCGTTATTATTCCTGAAAGGGCCGCCACCATCGGTGATTTCTTTGTTGGCCGCCTTCTCCCCTTCCGTGAAAAGAGAATGGTAGGGCCGTTCGCTTTTATTGATCATATGGGACCGGCAGCCCTGAAAGACAACGAAGGCCTGCAGGTACCGCCGCATCCGCACATCGGGCTTTCTACACTTACTTTCCTCTTTGAAGGCAGCATCATGCACCGGGATAGCCTGGGAACCGCAATTGAAATCTCACCCGGGGCCATCAATTGGATGACCGCCGGGAAAGGGATTGTACACTCCGAAAGAACACCGCAGCGGATGATCGGTTCGGGCGGCTCTATTCACGGACTACAGATCTGGGTGGCGCTCCCCAAACAATTCGAGCAATGTGATCCCGAGTTTGCTCATATTGATGCGGCCGATGTACCGGCCTGGAGCGTCGGCGACGTTCATTACAAACTCATCGCCGGTAGCGCGCTAGGCCATGAGTCGCCGGTTCCGGTGTTCAGCCCAATGTATTTCGTCGAAATCAGGGCCGATAAAAAGGCTACCGTAAATATTGGCAGCCAGCTCTATGGTGAGAGCGGGCTGTATATTCTGGACGGCCAGGTAAACGCCGACGGTAATTCATTTCCGCCCCGGCAAATGCTCGTGGCGCGCGATGCGACCCTTTGTTCTTTCGAATTGGAAGCCGGCTCCACCGTTTACCTGTTCGGAGGCGACCCTATGCCGGAAGAAAGGTACATTTACTGGAACTTCGTAGCTTCTGATGAGCGTTTGATAGAAGACGCCAAGCAACGCTGGCGAGAACAGGGTTTTCCGCGCGTACCGGGCGAAACCGGTTTTGTACCGCTGCCGGAAAAATAGCGGCGCAACCGTCCGATTACCCAGGCATCCAATATGGACTTTATCAGAGAAGACAATACCGTAAGCGGGGTTATTAAAGCATTGAACGGCGACACCGAGGCCGGCAGGCTGAACTATAACTGGTCGGGCCCGGACCGCATCATTATCGACCATACGGAAGTATATACGCAATTCCGTGAACAGGGCCTCGGAAGTCGCCTGGTGGAGGTCGCGGTAGATTTCGCCAGGGAGAATGGGATCAAAATCATACCGCTTTGCCCGTTTGCCAGGAAGGTGATGGAAAGCACCCCGGAAAGCCGGGACATCATTTTTACACCGCCGCCCCGGTAGAAGACTTTCACAACCATCTTCCCTTTTCCCGGCCCGATACATACCCAACCCGGCGGGGTAAACCGGTTCCACCCGCATTATTAGAGATTTAGGCGCTACCTTTGCAAGAAACGCAAAAACCACCTGAAATGGCTTTGATTCGCTCCGTCAGAGGCTTTACGCCTGTTTACAAAAATGACTGCTGGTTTGCCGACAGCGCAACGCTCACCGGCGACGTCCAATTGGGAGAATTCTGTACCGTGTGGTTCAACGCGGTCATCAGGGGCGATGTGAACAGCATCAGGATAGGCGACTACACCAACATCCAGGACGGCGCGGTAATCCATTGTACCTATCTGAAAGCAGCTACCACCATCGGTAACTATGTATCGATCGGGCACAATGCGATTGTACACGGGTGCACGATTGAGGACAACGTTCTGATCGGCATGGGCGCCATTGTAATGGACGACGCGGTGATCGAAGAAGGCGCCATTGTAGCGGCCGGCGCTATTGTCACCCAGGGCAAACGTGTGCCGGCCGGGACTATCTACGCGGGCAACCCGGCCCGGTTTTTGAAAGAAGTTTCAGCGCAGCAAAGGGAATTCAATATTCGTACCGCGCACAATTACGTCAAATATGCGGGGTGGTTCGCAGCAGAAGAAAAGAATAACCCGTAAAAAAGATTTGCCTGCGCGGTACACCGGGTGTTCCGCACAGGCAAACATTCGGGAGCGCGACGGATTACGCCGGCAATACTGCGTTCATTGCTCGCACTGCCTCGGCAGATTTTGCGAATGCAGCTTTCTCTTTTTCGCTCAGGCGAAGGTTGATGATTTTCTCCCAGCCGTTGCGGCCAATCACGACCGGAACCCCCATAAAGATGTCTTTCTGACCATATTCACCGTTCAGGTAAACGCTGCAAGGCACGATTCTCTTCTGGTTCCGTACGATGCTCTCCACGATAAAAGCAGTAGCAGCGCCCGGTGCATACCATGCGGAAGTACCAATCAGTTTAGTCAGGGTAGCACCGCCTACCATAGTGTCGGCGGCGATTTTAGCGAGCTTGTCTTCGGAGAGGAAACGGCTCACCGGGATACCGTTGTAAGTCGCCAGGCGTGTAAGCGGAATCATTGTAGTGTCACCATGACCACCGATTACCATCCCGTTAATATCATTTGGTGTTACGCCCATTTCAAGCGCCAGGTAGGTCTTGAAACGTGCGCTATCCAACGCACCACCCATACCGATAATACGCTTTTTAGGAACGCCCGCTTCCCGGAACGCAAGATAGGTCATGGTATCCATGGGGTTGGATACGATCACCAGTATCGCTTTAGGAGAGTACTTCAGAATGTTTTGCGTTACTGACTTCACAATGTCGGCGTTTACACCGATCAACTCTTCGCGGGTCATGCCGGGTTTACGCGGCAACCCGGAAGTGATCACTACTACATCAGACCCTTTTGTCTTTTCGTAATCGTTGGTGCTTCCGACGGGTAGTGTATTAAAACCCAGAAGCGCCGCTGTCTGATACATGTCAAGCGACTTGCCCTCTGCAACGCCCTCCTTGATATCAAGCAACACCACTTCTTCTGCAAGTTCACGACGGATAATGTTGTCGGCGGTGGTTGCGCCAACCGCTCCGGCGCCTACTACAGTAATTTTCATTGGTTATAAAAATTTATGTGATTAAATGTACCGAAAAATAGTACCGGGAAAGCCATTAAGAAATTCCTCCTACTAGCTTTTGTACTATTGATGCGCTAAAAATAAGCATACATTAGGCTTGTTATTTCATTTTGTTCAAGTTTTTGTAAAAATAGACGAAACCCGGCCCTTTTGATCAGAAAAATACCCCGGGAGCGGCTTCTCTTTGCGAAGGCGCCCGGCCACAACGTTGGTTCTATTCCTTTTTTTTAGATTTTTGCAAACCGCTTCGGAGGGGTGAGGTGTGAGCTATGAGCCGTGAGCTTTAAAGCTGACGCCACCAACCTCACGGCTTACCCCTAAAACCTCAAACCTAAATGACAACCCACAAACAAAAAAGCGACCTCGAACACCTTTTGAGTATTCCGGTAATAGTGGCAGCCCTTGGCTATTTCGTTGATATCTACGACCTCCTTCTCTTCGGCATCGTCAGGATCCCCAGCCTGGAATCGCTTGGCCTTTCTTCGGAAGACATTTCTTCAACCGGCGCGTCCATCCTGAACTGGCAAATGAGCGGACTGCTGATCGGCGGAATTCTCTGGGGCGTTTTGGGCGATAAGAAAGGCAGGCTTTCCGTTTTGTTCGGTTCCATTCTCACTTACTCCATCGCCAACATTGCCTGCGGTTTTGTCCAGGACCCTTTCACCTATAAAATACTTCGATTTATAGCCGGCGTCGGTCTTGCCGGAGAGCTGGGCGCCGGAATTACACTTGTTTCTGAAATCCTGCCCAAACACCTTCGGGCTATCGGGACTTCGCTCGTGGCAGGAATCGGCCTTCTTGGCGCTATTGTCGCCTACTTCACAGTAGAGCTTTTCGACTGGCGCACGGCCTATTTTATCGGCGGCGGACTCGGGATTGCCCTCCTGCTCCTTCGGATTGGTGTTTTTGAATCCGGTATTTTCGAAAATATAAAGGAACAAAAGCATATCTCCAGGGGGAATTTCTTCATGTTTTTTACCAGCCGTGAACGTTTTACCCGATACCTGAAATGTATCGGGATGGGCATGCCTACCTGGTTCGCTATCGGCATCCTGGCAACATTCGGCAACGAATTCGGTCAGATGCTGGGCGTCGAAGGAGGAATTCAACCCGGCCTCGCCATCATGTGGTGTTACGTGGGACTGTCGGTAGGCGATCTGGCCAGCGGTTTTATCAGCCATCGGCTGCATTCCCGCAAAAAAGCCGTATTCCTGCTAATGTTTATCTCCTTCCTCGCTAGCCTGGTTTACCTTTTCGGCGGTATTAAAAGCCAGACGGCCATGTATGCGTTGTGCGTGGTGCTTGGCGTCGGGATTGGTTACTGGGCAATGTTTGTCACCATCGGCGCCGAACAATTCGGTACCAACCTACGTGCAACCGCAGCCACTACCGTCCCCAATATGGTGCGCGGTACCGTAGTAGGAATGACAACGCTGTACGGTTTTTTTAAAGGGTCTTTTTCAGTTATCGAGGCCGGCGCGCTTGTCGGATTGATTTGTTACGCGATCGGCTTCTACAGCACGCTGACTATTCCCGAAACGCATGACCGCGACCTGGACTTCCTGGAGGAATAATAGCTCCTGCGTCCGTAAGTGAATGGCGTGCGGGGAAGAGACCAGCGGCAGTTGAGAAAACCCGGCTCCACCTGAATCTATTAAACCAATAATACCTGAATGGATCCATCGAAATCAAAAACGATCAACCGCCGCAATTTCCTGGGGTTGTCGGCGCTTGGATTGACAAGCTTTACCATTCTCCCCAGCTGGAGAATGCCGAATGGCGTGAGAATTCCGCCCAGCGACCGTGTTGTAATGGGTTTCATCGGGCTCGGCCGCCAGGGGCTCGGCGACTACGGTAACTTTACCAAATCTGCCGGCATTCAGGTGGCGGCGGGTGCGGATGTGGACAGTCTCAAAAGGGAGCGGTTTAAGCGGCGGGTCGAAAACTGGCAGAAGTCCGCCCAAGTCTCCCCACGCTGCGATGTCTACGAGTCGTATGAAGAGATCCTCGACCGGAAAGACATCGACGCGGTTTCAATCGCTACCCCCGATCACTGGCATGCGATACACACCATTCACGCAAGCCAGGCGGGAAAAGACGTTTACGTGCAGAAGCCCCTGGCCTACACCATACAGGAAGGCATTAAGATGGTCCGGACCATTCGGGACAACAAGAGCGTGCTGCAGGTGGGAAGCCAGCAACGCTCAAGTCCCGAATTCCAACGGGCAATCGCACTGGTGAGAAGCGGGGCAATCGGACATATCGAAACCATTTACGCGGCAGTCGGTGAACCACCGAAGCCTTTTGATCTACCGGAGCAACCCGTGCCGGCCTCTCTCAACTGGAACCTGTGGCTGGGCCCCCTTAGCAATCCGAAAGTACATTACCACCCCGACCTGGCGCCCCCGATTTCGCTTCAGCCGGAGGAAAATGAAAAAATTTGGGGAGCCTGGCGCTGGTACCGCGAAACCGGGAACGGTTATACTTCTGATTGGGGAGCTCATATGTTCGACATAGCGCAGGCAGCCATTGGAATGGATGGCATAGGGCCGATTGAGTACATCCCGAAGGGCTACAAAGGCACCGCCCATAATACCATGAAATATGCCAACGGCATTGTGATGACCGAGCAGGATTTCAGGGAAGAAGGGGGGAAAGGAATACGCTTCAACGGAACCAAAGGCTGGATCAAAGTAACCCGGGGAGCGATTGAGTGCTCTGACCCGTCGCTGGTTACCAAACCTGCCGCGGCTGACCCCAAAGCGCCGGCTCCGCACATGCAGAACTTCATCGACGCCATCAGGACAAGGGGAAATACCATTGCCCCGGTTGAAGCCGGATGCAGCACCAACACCCTTTGCTGCCTCGTAAACATCGCCATAGAACTTCAGCGTCCTGTTAAATGGGATCCCGTAACGACCAGTTTCGGCGACGACAAAGAAGCCGCCGCCCACCGGCTGAATCACTACGATTACAGAAGACCATATTCACTTTAAACGAAGATCAAATTGATAAGAACCTCATATCACCGTACACTTATCGGGCTGGCTTTGGCCCTGGTACTGGCGGGCGCTAACTTTTTCTCCGCCTATGCCCAGCAAAAGCCCAACTCAAAATTCAAAGGGGTACAAGTAGGCACCATCACCTATAGCTATCGCTCGATGCCGGACCAATCGCTGGAAGCTATTCTCGACTACATCGTAAAGTCTGGAATCAACTCCGTAGAGCTGATGGGCGGCCCTGTTGAAGCGTTCGCCGGTATCCCGGAGACAAAAGACGAGAACGAACTGAAGCAGTGGCGCATCAAGGCGGGTATGGACAAGTTTAAAGAAGCTGCCCGGATGTTCAGCAAAAAGGGCGTCGACATCCATATTCTGAAACTAGGTAACCCGAAATGGTCGGACGAAGAAATTGACTACGCTTTCCGCGCGGCAAAAGCAGTGGGAGCAAAGGGGATTTCCATGGAAATTTCAGAGGAAACTGCGAAAAGAATGGCGCCGTTTGCCGACAAGCACAAGATGTATGTCATACTTCACAACCACGGCCAACCCGGTCAGCCCGGTTTCAGTTTCGAGAAAATCCTGGCTCACGGCGACAGGCTCATGCTGAATTTCGATGTCGGGCATTATTTCGGCGCGACCGGCGACAACCCCGTCAACGTTTTGAAACGGCTGCACCATCGCATCGTAAGTATCCACATCAAGGATAAAACCGGGCCGAAAGCTGCAAACCCCAACCAAAACCAGGCATTTGGCAGCGGAGAAACCCCGGTAGCCGAAATTCTCAAAGCGATCAGTCAGAACAAATGGCCGATATTCTGCGATGTTGAGCTGGAATATACTGTCCCCACAGACTCAGACGCTGTAAAGGAAGTAGGCAAATGCGTTCAATACCTGAAAGCTGCCCTGCAATAACCGGGACGACTTACCAACTCCCCCGAAGTGTTCCCGTCTCCACGGGCGCAGCACTACCGGGGGAGTTTTTTTGTTCTAAACCTTTCTATCAGATCCAGTGAAGGTCCCGTCATCATAGTAGTCGTCAGCGCCATTATTACCATCATTGCAAAAACCTCAGGCGACAAGACTCCGAGATCGTAACCAATGTTCAATACGATCAATTCCATCAGGCCCCTGGTATTCATCAGCGCACCGATTGACAGGCTGTCCGGCCAGCTTTGGCCTACAAAACGGGCCGTAAGCGCACTTCCGGCAAATTTCCCGATAACCGCCACTACCACAATAAGCAAGGCCACCAGCCATAGGCCGGCGTCATTTAACAGCGTAATCTGCGTTCTCAGGCCTGTGAAAACAAAAAACAAGGGCAACAGCAGCACTACTGAAAGGTCTTCTACTTTTTCAGTAAATTTTGCCCTGACCCCCTGTAATTCAGGCATAATGGCGCCGGCCATAAAGGCGCCGAAAAGAGCGTGGATGCCGATCACCTCCGTAGCATAAGCCGACGCTATCAAAACGATAAAAACGACGGCTACCATCAATCCTCCCGGCTTCTTCCTGACAAAATTGACTTCGGCAATACGTCTTAGCCCGGGTTTTACCAGGTAGATCATGGTCAGCACATAACCAAGCGACAACGCAACGGTGTAAAGTGCATTCACCAGTGCACCGGCTTTCACAATGGCAATGACGGCAGCCAGAATGCACCAGGCGGTAATATCGTCTGCCGCCGCACAGGTCAGCGCAATAGTTCCGAGCTTCGTTTTGGTAATACCACGTTCCTGCACAATCCGCGCGAGCACGGGAAAGGCAGTGATGCTCATGGCTATTCCCATAAAAAGCGCAAAAGACACAAATGAGGTACCCGCAGGTGCAAATGACTCAAACAGGTAGAAAGCCAGGATCATTCCTAACGCGAAAGGGAATACGATGCTTGCATGACTGATGACGACCGCATCTTTTGCCCGCGAATGCAGGATATCCAGGTCCAGCTCCATACCAATAACGAACATAAAAAGGATGAGCCCGACCTGGCTCAAAAACTGCAGATTCCCCAAAGAAGCGGGGGGAAACAGAACCTGGTGAAAATCAGGGAAGAAAAGACCGAAGAACGAAGGTCCCAAAAGAATACCAGCCACCATTTCGCCCATCACCCTCGGCTGTCGCATTGCAGAAAAAAGCCAGCCTGTCAGGCGGGCAATTAACAAAATGGTAATGATCTGGCCCAGCAAAAGCGCAAGCGGATGCCGGCTGTTTTCATAAAGGGTCTCGAAAAAACCTGCCGTTCCCCCACCGGTCGCAACCGCCACGCCGCCCCCCGCCGGAAGACGGCCTCCTTCCCGGATCGTCCAGAACATCAACCCGCCGAAAATGGCCATGGTAAGGAGGTAATACAATATCGTATTTTGTCTTTTGTTAAAGGTCTTCATAAAAAGTCTCTAGCGGGCCAAACCGATGAGGAGCACGGCCAAACTCGTCCGCAATACTATACCAGATTTTCGTTAATCGTACCGGTTACCCTATTATTTTACGATGAATGTCACTAAACAGATGGGTTTAATCAGCGGCGGCGGCATCCTCTGGCCCTCCTCTCTTTCTTATTGAACTAAAATATTTCTAACTTTCCAATAGAATTGCCCCGGTAAGTAAATCCGGCCGTCGCAACAACAGGTAGCGGCAGCCGGTCAAATAAATGAAAAATGAAAGTTACGACGTCTTTTTTTCGGAACATTGGTTTGTTCTGTTCATTACTTGCTCTTCTGGTGAATCCCCTGCTGTGCGGTGCGCAACCGGACCAACCGGAAAAGGATTTTCAAACCAGGATGAAAAACGATTTTGGTCAGACCATGCCCGAAATTGTTAAACAGATTACCCATTCCTTCCTGAAAACGCCGTATGTAGCACATACCCTGGAGGGGAATTCACAGGAACAGCTCGTTTGCCGCTTTGATGGCCTCGACTGCACCACTTTAGTGGAAAACGTGCTCGCGCTCGCGCTGACCTACAAAGCCGGCGGGGACTTCGACCGCTTTAAACAAGAACTTACCCAAATTCGTTACCGGAATGGTAAAGTCGACGGGTATGCTTCCCGTCTCCACTATTTTACCGACTGGCTCTACGAAAACGAAAAACGTGGTATTTTCAAAGATATCGGCCAGGAGTTGGGGGGAACCAGGATGAATAAGGAAATTAACTTTATGACGGCGCACCCCAATTTTTACCCGTCTGCCAATAGTGATGAAGTCTGGAAAGAACTTCGCAGCCGTGAAGATTCCATTAACAACCGGCAGTATTTCTTTATCCCCCTTTCGCAAATCAAAACCATTGAAGCCAAACTGAACGACGGCGACATTATCGGTATCGCGTCCAGCGTCAACGGCCTGGACTGTAACCACATGGGCATCATTAACAAAATAGGCAACCAGGCATACCTGCTTCACGCCTCGTCAGTAAATAAAGCAGTGGAGCTAAGCGCGTTGCCCCTGCATCAATATGTGGCTCTAAACAAGAAAAACAGCGGCATTTTCGTCGCAAGACCAGTTGATAAGGAATAGTTGCCCCGGGTTTCATGAATTTGCAGACGTTATTAGATTTCGTAAATAAGGCGCCGTTGTGGGCAGTTCTGGCAGCATCCGTTGTGGGCGGCCTGATACTTGCCAGAATTGTACTTTCACTCGTTTCTATTGCCGGTGTTTTTAAGGGAGAATCTTACGCCAGGCTGATAAAAGAAAGCGCTTCTCAGACCTTGTACCTGTTTTTCCCGATCCTGGCGCTTGCCATCAGTACCGGCGTTTACACCGACGCACACCCGGACCTGTCCTGGATTTTCCAGATTGCCAAAATACTTCTCATTGTTGTGTCAGCCGGTGTGCTGTCTCGTACGGTGGTGCTGATTGAACGCATTGTTCTGCAACACCTCCGAATTGATCCCACCCAGTCGGTAGCCGAACGCAAGCTTTACACCCGGATCAAGTTTATCAAGCGGCTCTTTGTCATGGCAATTTCTCTGATTGCCCTAGCGCTGCTGTTGCTCAGCTTTGAGAAAGGCCGCGAATTCGGTGTCGGCCTGCTCACTTCAGCCGGTATTCTCAGTGTGATTATCGGTTTTGCCGCACAAAAAACATTGGGTAACCTCCTGGCAAGCCTCCAGGTAGCCTTTTCACAACCTATCAAGATCGGCGATACGGTAGTGGTTGAAAATGAGGTAGGTCAGATAGAAGAAATTAACCTCACCTATGTGGTTGTTAAGCTCTGGGACCGGCGCCGGCTGATTCTTCCCATTAATTATTTTATTGAGACGCCTTTTCAGAACTGGACCAGAAATGACAGCAGCCTGATTGGTGTAGTGCTGCTTTACCTCGATTACAGAACGCCGATGGAAGCGCTTCGCACCAAATTTACCGAACTCGTACATGGGCATCCCAACTGGGACGGAGAAATCTGCGAGCTTCATGTTACCGATACGCAGATGCAACAAATTGTGGTACGGGCGACCATGTCGGTAGCCACACCCTCCGATTCTTTTGCGCTGAGAAGCTATGTGCGCGAAAACCTGGTCGCCTGGTTACGTGACAATCACCCGGAATCGCTCCCCGGCACGCGCCTCATCAGCGAAACCAGCGGCCAGGAGTAGCAGGCAGCATGCCCCGGTGGGCTCTTACTTTAGTTTATCCGTATATTCATTTATTATGCTTTCTACTATTGTCAAAATAAGCAATGTAACCAACCTGTCGGATGCGCGCTATTGCGCGGGTATGGGGGTTGAAATGCTGGGCTTTACAATTGATAAGGACCATGCACAGTTCGTGGCCCCCGAAAAATTTAAAGAAATCAGGTCGTGGGTTTCCGGCGTTACCCTGGTCGGGGAAACTCAATCCGACGATGCCGAACAAATCCTGGCCCTGCTTGAACAATACCCGGTCGACGCACTCGAGGTAAGCGTACCGGGCCTGATCCCGTTTTTGGTCAGCAGCATACAAATTCCTCTGCTCCTTAGGATCGACGTCGATCATACGGAGGCAGACGGATTGCCTTCTCTTGTCCGGCAGTTTGGCGGGAGCACCTCCTATTTACTGCTCGAAAGCACCCGCAATGCACCAATGACCGCAAGCTGGATCAGCGCGCTTAAGTCGCTTCCGCCCGGCTCCCCCGTGCTGTTGGGTTTCGGGCTGGATGATGACGAGCAAATTCCCGGGTACCTGGACACGCTACCGGTTGCGGGAATCGCGCTCAGGGGCAGCGAAGAACTCCGGCCCGGCTTCAAAGATTATGGCCGGATGATGGATATACTTGAATTACTGGAAACGGAATAGACGCGACGTGCCGGGTTTCTGATTTTTCATCAAGTCCCGCAACCTTTTACCCTGACATAGCACCGACTGTATAGGAAGGATTTGAAGTAGCTTGTTATACCTACTACCTTTGGTGCCAATCAACCTTATTATTTGAAATGGAAAAGCAACTTCGCAGATCAAAACAAGACGCCGTACTGGGTGGAGTGGCAGGAGGTTTTGCAAAATACTTCGGTATTGACGTAGTAATAGTCAGGCTGCTCATGGTAGTCTCCCTTTTCGTCAGTTTTGGCATTTCCCTATTTGCCTATCTTATACTTTGGGTAGTACTCCCGGAAGAGCCTCACTACCATTTCGGGGAGCAGGCGGCAACCCGGCAGGACACCGAACCTGCGCACGCCAACCATGACAGCGACCGGAATATCAAAATTGTGGCCATCGCGCTCATAGGTTTTGGTACTTACATGCTCCTGGACCAATACATTGCCTGGTACCATCTTGGCAAGTTCTTCTGGCCAATGGCACTGATCGGTCTTGGCGCCTTTTTGCTCCTGCGCAAACGTGACCAGGAAATTGCCGCCAACGGCGATACTCCCGGGCATACCGAGCCGGGCCAGAAACCTGCAACACCGGACCAAACAAGCGGCGGAAACATTGCTCCCGACCAACCGGGAGATGAAACGGATGAATCATTTAAGGTCAACTAACCCGAGTCATTTTTATCATGAACTTCAAGAATATCTTCTGGGGAGTAATTTTGATCGTAGCCGGAACCTTATTTGCGCTCCGGGACCTTACCGACCTCCAAATCGGGCAATACTTCTGGCCGGCAGTCCTTATCTCGGCCGGATGCCTGCTCTTGATAAAAAACAATTTCCGGATTAACCAATAAACGGCAACAGCTATGAAAAATTCAGGAAACATTGTATTGGGCGGGGTTTTGCTGACCATCGGCGTTATCTGGCTGCTCAAAAGCCTCAATATGTTTGAATTTTACTGGTCCGACGTGCTGGGGTACTGGTATTGGTACTTAATTGCCGCCGGTGTTCTGCTTGTCATAGCAGGCCTGACCGCCAATAAAGTCGCCAGCAGTATCGCCGGTATTTTCATCACCCTGGCTGTCGTTGGCGGTGTCACCAAGGGCGCTCACTGGCAGTTTCAGGGTTTGACGCCCTTCGAATGGCGTAACCGGAAATGGAAAGACCGTCATGATTCTGAAAACTCCAGGCCGGAAAGCCGAAGAAAAAAAAGCGGAGAAGTGGTGCGCGGCGACTTTGGATACGATATGCAGCCCGATCTGAAAACATCGAAGCTGAATTTTTCAGGGGGTGCAGGAGTTTTCAGGATAGAAGGCAGCACGCCAAGGCTGTTTGAAGCCAACACTTCTTCTACTTTTGTGAACTATGTGTCCAATATCCGGCACAACAAGGCCGACCAGTTCGCGACGGTTGATTTCAAAATGGAAGACGGCGATATCGACCTCGATAAATCGGATAAAGGCGAGAACCAGGTTAACATCAAGTTGAACGACCAGGTAAAGTGGGACGTAGAACTGAGGTTCGGCGCCGGAGAAGGCCGTTTTGACCTGAGTCAAAACACTGTCGAAAAACTAAAAATGAATACCGGCGCCGCCGACGTAGAGGTAAAACTGGGAGAAAAAGCAGAAAACGCACAGGTAGACATCAAAGCCGGCGTTGCCTCCGTCAAGATAATGGTCCCCAGGAGTGCGGCTGTGGAAATTGTCGCCGACGGTGCGCTCAATTCCACTGAATTCCCGGGGTTTGTCAAACAGTCCGGTAACCGTTACCGGTCCCCGGACTACAGCGACACGAAAAGAAAAATATTTATTAAATACCAGGGTGGATTGTCGAGCCTTGAAGTAGACCAGTATTAGTAAACAAAGATGGCAAAAATCATCATTCCGAGAAAACAGTTTTTTGCGAAAACACCTTGTAGCGGAGATGACAAATAGATGTTGTCAATGGAAGTAAATAGTAGCCGGAGGCTACCACCCGGACGGTCATCCTGAGCGCAGCGCAGCGGAGTCGAAGGATCTCCCATTGCTATAAAAAGCCCTCTGAAATGGACTTGGTACTGGGAGCGGGAGATCCCTCCGCTGCGGTCGGGATGACCCTCCGGTTGGTGCGGCTCCAAACCTGTTGTTGTCAATGGTAGCAGAGAACGAAGTGGAGCCATAGAATCTCCCGCGGTACGATCAACCCCATTCGCCGCCACGAATTCACGAATAGACCATTTGTGAATTCGTGGCTTTCCCCTTTTTCATTTGCAGCAGATCACATTATGCCTAAACTAACGGGAGATTTCAAGAAGCAGGTAAAAGCATTATCTAAAGCGGATCTTGAAAAAATAGTGCTCAAATTAGCGGGCGCTGACCGGTATAGTCACGAGTACATTAACGTCTACTTCCTTAATCCCGACTACGGCAGCCAGGACTTATTTGAGGTATATAAGGCGGAACTGGAAAAGCTTGCCGAAAAAAACTTCACGGGAAACCATCCGTCCAAACGACTGACAAAGCTGATGAAGGCATCGGCGCAATCGATCAGGCAGTTCCGCCAGGTGGTCAAAGACCCTCGTCTCGAAGCAGAGCTTACCCTCTGCATGCTGGATATACAGTTTGAAATGATCCCCAAATCTTCGGGAGGTTACCAGGTTTATGAAAATGGGCTTGCCCGCACACTCGGCAAACTGATTGTTCTCATAAGGGAGAAAGTACATGAAGATTATTTCCTTGAATACCAGGGCAGAATAAACGGCTATCTGCTTACACTTCACCGGCTGTTCCCCTATAATGCAAATGTGCGCGAGCTCCCGAGAGCTATATGACTTTTTCTCCAGACCCTGCGGCCGCGTGTATGCATTTCGCGCTTGATCTTGTATTTTTGGACAAAAGCTAAAAAGCAGATTTCCCCATGACGTTCGAAGAATACCTGTCCGGCAAAAAAATCGACGCCGAAAAGTTCCGGCAAAAACAACCCGACCGATACCAGGAATGGGCAACGCTTTTTGCCGAAATACACCCGGATAGTTTTACCATGCAGAAGAAATTTCTGATTAATGATATCAGGAGGTTGTTTCATTTGGAGGGAGGCATGAGGGGTGAGGCATGAGGGGTGAGGGTGATGCTTCGTCTCCATTGCGCCCGGCCCCCCTTGCCAACAACGGTATGGCGCCGCGCTGACCGGATGGTCATCCCGACCGCAGTGGAGGGATCTCCCGCTCCCAGTACCCAATCCCTTTTAGAGGACTTTTTATAGCAACAGGAGATCCTTCGACTCCGCTGCGCTTCAGGATGACCTCCGGCAGATGCGCTATTATTGACAATACTATGGATGGGCACGCCGTCCGGACGGTCATTCTGAGAAAAAAGTTTTTACCAAAACACCTTGTAGTGGAGATGACAATAAAATGTTAAGTTGTTAGTAATTAACAGATTAACAAACATTGTCAATGGTAGCGGAGCCGAGGAATCTCCCGCTCTCCGGGCTCAATCCTTTAAATAGGATTTTTCTAACAAGAAGAGATCCTTCGGCTCCACTGCGTTCCGCTCAGGATGACCCTCCGGCAGATGCGCTATTATTGACAATACTATGGATGGGCACCCCGTCCGGACGGTTATTCCGAGCGGAGCCGAGGAATCTCTCGCTCCCCGGACCCAATCCTTTAAATAGGATTTTTATAACAACAGGAGATCCTTCGACTGCGCTGCGCTACAGGATGACCGTCCGGATGGTAGCCTCCGGCTACCATTGACTACCAAAAACAACATTTATTTGTCATCTCCGCTACAAGGTGTTTTCGCAAAAAACTTTTTTCTCAGGATGACCGTCCCCATGGTCATCTCACCTCCAAGGTATTTTGGCTAAAAACTATTTTCCCGGGAAGCCCCCTCCCCGAAGTTCCCCCTCACACCTCAAACCCCACCCCTCACATCTCAAACCCCACACCTCACACCTCCCCCCTCCCAAACGGCACCTCTTCATCGAGCATTCTGCCTATAATGAGGCCGAGGATCCGTTCGGTTTCCGCCATATAGGTAGCAGGATCAGGCGAAATGTCCAGCGGGTTTTCAGTAACTTTTTTCGGCGACCTGAGCGAATAAAACCCTGACCTGACCTGGTGATCTTCCGTCCGGAAAATTCGCCCGCCGATCTCCCACCCTTCCGGCTTGCTCATTTCCCGGTAAACGAGGTATTGGTAAAGCCAAAGTTGGCGTACGTAGTTCATTTTGTAGTCGGTGTCGGTTGTCAGGAACTTTTCTATGTCTGCATTCAAGACATTCCGGCTTTTCACATCAACGCTTCCGGTCTTGTAATCCATTACGTAAAGCGTACCGTCTTCGGCCAGTTCCACCCGGTCTATTTTGCCGCCTATCCTTACGGGAACAATCGTTTCTCCGACCCGGCACCCGAAGGTTGCGGATAGATTCTGTTCGGTTGCGACCGGCCAGCGGTGTCCGGCTTTCAGGTGCTGCTCCTGCATAAACGTCCAGAACTGCTGGGTTCCGACTTTAAAGTAAAGGCTGTTCAGGCCGGTGGCAGTTTCATAACCGCCCAGCTTGCGGTAAGCCTGTTCCAGCACCTGCTGTACCTGTATAAAATCCGGCTCCTTTTGTTTCAGAAAATAGGCATGATCCAACGCTTCAAACGAATCGTGCAGCCATGAGCCCAGCTTATCCATGCCCAGGGTCTCTTCTGTTTCTTTTTCCTCTTCGAACCGCAGTACGTGTTTCAGGTAAAAATCCAGCGGGCTGTTCAAAAGCGTATGAATATGGGTCGGATACATCCCCTTTTTCAAATATGCAAGCAGGTGCTGCCGGGTTACATCGTCCTTCAGCAGGACTTGCGGCTTCGTGTCGGGTGTGGTCCCGCTAAAGCCAACGCCGTGCTTTTTAATGGTTACTTCCGGGTTGAAGCGCGGCCACTCGTGCTCAAGCTGCAAAAGCAGCCTGCTTTTTTCGCCTCCACCCATCGCGTCCTGCGTGTTGACATACAGCAGGTGTACCTCTTCCGAACGCTGCAGCAACCGGTAGAAATAATAAGCGGAAAGTGCTTCCTGATGCTCGTGGGTCGGCAGCCCGGCCTCGCGGGCGATATCAAAGGGGATCAAACTGTTTTGCTTCTTACGGGCGGGCAGCAGTCCTTCATTGACCGATAGGATAATGACCGTCTCAAAATCGAGCGCCCTGGTTTCCAGCAGCCCTATAATCTGCAGGCTGCTTACCGGTTCTCCGCTAAAGGGAATCCGGCTTTGCCGCATCTGTTCAAAAAGCAATTGCCGCACCGTTTGCAGGTCGAACGCTCCATTTTGCGCCCGGATGGTCTGGCCAAATTTCCCGAGTAAAGTATAAAACGAATACAGGTATTCCAGCTCGACCGGGTTGACGGGAGCCTGGTACACCGTCCTGAAAAGGCGGATGACCTCATACAAAGCCTCCAAAACGCCTGCAGCGTTCCGGTGTGGCCAGGGTTTCAGCAGACTGTCAATCAGAAAATCGTTGCCGGTCAGGCGGCGTATTTCACCTTCCGACAGGAAAACCTTGTTTTCTGTTCTGATGAGCGAGATCAACCCGGTCACAAAATCATTATCCGGATCGGTCAGCTGAACCTTGCCGTATTGCCTGAGGAAAGGGTGGCTAAGCAGTTTTACCAGGTAACGGTGGTGGATCCGTTTCGGGCCTGGCGGCTGAACTGCCAGATGCTCCTGTAACTCAAACAGTGCATCCACCAGCGTGTACATCATGGAATTTTTCATGGGAAGCCCCATGGTCACATTTACCTCCGACACTTCGGCATCCAGTGCATACAGCATCGGCGTAAGAAGCGTTTCGTCGGCGAGTACAATCGCGGTCGTGCCCTGCGCCTTTCCCTGTTCCCGCAGCGACCGGTAGATCTGCCCGGCCACCCGCGTCTGAAGGGTTGCGTTCGCTACTCCGTAAACATTGATTGTTTTGGGTGCGCGGAGCAAATCATCCCCCATCCAGCTCCACTCCGGGCCGAATATGCGGCCTTCTTTCATGCGCCGCATGTACCTTCCTGCTTCCAGGTAAGTATTGGCCTCCATGTAATAAGCGTCGGAATCCCACAGCAGCTCGGCTTTCCCGGCACGGCTCAGATGTCCGATTATATTAAATTCGGACGCCGTAAATGCATTGAAACCGGCAAAATAGTACTTTTTCGTCCCGGCGGCGTCCAGCATGGATGGATGCTCTGCAAGATAACGGTAAGCCATGCCGGGGTAGGCCACGCCTGATTGCTCCAACCGGGCGCGAAAAACGGTATAGACCTTCCGGATATTTTCAAACAGCGAAAAAAAATGCCTCGTGCCGGGCGTAAGGACCACATTTCTTTCCCCCGATTCAAAATTCCAGCGTTCCAGGGCCTTCGCTTCCGTCAGGTACTCAAACAGCTTGTCCGATGCGACCATCGACATATCGATCCTGTCGAAGTCAGCCAGCAAAACGGAACCCCAACCCATAAAACGATTAAAATCAACCTGGGTATCCACTTCCCTGAAGGCTTCAAAGAGCGTAAACAGAAGGCTGACAGGGTCGGTGATGAGCAGTCCGGAAACCTGCTCCACAAAGTCCTCAACGGCGGCTATCGCGGGGCTGAGCATCGGAGCTTCCACAGCCTTGCCCAACTCTCTCTTAAGAAAGAAAACCGCCCTCCTGGTAGGCACAACAACCTGTATATCAGACAGGTCACTGCCATGATTTTCCAGGATGGTCCGGACTACCTTTTTAAGAAAAGACTCCATTTCTGTTATTTATAAGGGAGGTCGGAAATCAGATAAGGGAGGGCGGAAATCAGAGATCAGAAATCAGCCGCGTCCCACTGTCTCTCTCATGTTCAAAACTCCGATTTCTGAATTCCAATTACCAACTTCTGAATTCCAACTTCCGATTTCCGATTTCTGAATTCCGATTTCCGAATGCCGATTTCCCAATCCCGATTTCCTTAATCAAAAAGCGGCCATCTCACCCCGAAGCTAAAAGCGGGTTTGAGGCCCATATAGCCGGGTGTAACAAAATATCCCTCGCCGTTTGAACCCCAGCGGTGGTTCACATGCGAATATTTCAACAGCAGGAGAACGCGCTTGATTCTCAGGTTGGCAAAAACATCTGCCACCGGGTAGTTACCTACCTGAAGTTTGTTCTGAACGTGGAACTGCTGCGTCATGGGCATGTAGGCATCCGCATAGTATTTCGTGGTATAGTAGCCCGAGACACCAAGCTGAATATCCAGCGCCTTTGCATAGGTGAAGGCAAAGCTTACCTCGCCGCTGAGAAACAGCCTGGGTACGCGGAAAATCCGGTTGTCAAACCCTTCGTTATAGTAGGTAAAAGTGCGGAATCGCCACCTTTTCAGTTCCAATTCGGTTTCGGCCCCTATCCGCATGAGCGAAAAACTTCCATCATGCTGGGCGGGGAGCGCATTTTCGTCATAATATAAATAATTGACCAGCTGGTGCCACTGAAAATCGGGGGTAACGGAAAATCGTTTCAACCTGACCGGCAATGCTCCTGTGAAACTCACCGTCTTTGCCAGCCTGAAAGAGTTGTCCGGGTTATTCCAATAGAGGTAGCTGTTTTTATACATGCCCATGAGCAGATCCGGCGATGTAAGCGCGGTTTGGAAACCGAGCTTTGCCCAGGGAATATCCAACTGCCCTTTCAGTAGCAGGTCACGGGCCAGAACGTGCTCTATCTGAGACGTAATACGCCAGGTAGTGTCCTTCATCCGGTATTGCATCCACAGACCAAGGATCGGCTCAAAGCGGCTCATGCTGTATTTCTCGCTGTTTGAGTCCGGAATGTGTCGCTCCCCCTGCATCTTTTGTGCCCTGACCTGGAAATAAGCACGGTAATTGTACCCGGAAAGCGCGCCTTTTATCCCGAATTTGTTGTCGAGAATCGTATGGTTAATGGTCTGATCGGGAGGGATCTCGCGGTCGGAAATCAGGTTGTAAACACCATTTGCAAGGCCATCTGCGGGCTGGTTGTCGGTGTAGCGGTTCGCGCTGTTTTCCAGTTCCAGCTGATTAAACACCTGGAACCCGCTGACGAGACGGTACTGCTGGTAAACCCGGAGCGTATTGCGGCGGAACCAGGATTTAGCCGCCGGGCTCAGCCGCGCCGGCCCGGTATAGTCATCCCGGCCGATAACGTAATTCACCGAATCCTCCAATATTACACCACCCTGCTCCATTTGTGTATGGTTCATGGTCCGGATATGGGCCAGTAAGGCGTATTTCTTGTTTTTCGAAAAATAGCTGCCATGGAGAAGAACCGACCAGTCCCTGGCCAGTGACGCCGCCTTTCCACGGGGTTGGTAACTTCCGTACTGCCGCTGAGCGGATAACCGCTGAATCCGGATGCCGAAGTTGACCTGGGGATTCACATTTTGCGTAAAACCGAAACGCAGGATCTCCCGGTTAAGCCCGCCCTGAACATAGTACATGTCCGTATAGGGCGATTTGGTATCATAGTATTGTACGTCACCGGGTTTAAAGGCATAGGCGTCAAAAGCCCGGAAACCCAATTGGCGGCCTACGCTCATGCGCGGCGTAAAAAACATAGGCCGGCTGGCGGTACCAAGATTACCGAGGTCTACCAGACGGTTCCAGTCGCGGTCGACGAACGTCCAGCGGTGAAAATTGTTTAACGAAGTATCTACGTGATAGCGGGTAGAATCACGGTTATCAAGAATATCCTCCTCGAAAAAGTAGGACGTCGTCTTGGGGCCGTAAATATTCTTTGTGCTGTCGTCGATGACAGGAGCGCCTCCTCCCCCGCCGCCACCGCCTGTGGGCAATTGCATTCTGCCGGGTAAGCGCTGTGCAACCAAAGGCGTTCCGAAAACGATCAATCCTACCAGGAGAAGTATGCAGTAACTATATTTGCGGATTGTCGGCCAATTCATTTCCCACCAATTAGGTGGGCAAATATAAAGAAGAATGCCCTAATCTAAACGAAGTACATTTTTTGCAAGACAATTCCATTGATTGAAATGAGAGAAAACAGCCAGCAACTTTTCGATAAAGCACAGCAATTTATTCCGGGCGGCGTCAATTCACCGGTCCGTGCTTTCAAAGCCGTGGGTGGAACGCCGGTCTTTATGAAATCGGCAAAGGGCCCCTATCTTTTCGACGAAGACGGCAACCGCTATATCGAATTAATTAATTCCTGGGGGCCGATGGTGTTGGGACATGCGCATGAAATTATCGAAAAAGCCGTTTCTGATGCACTCCAACGCTCTTTTTCTTTCGGGGCGCCAACCCGTAAAGAAGTGGAGATCGCCGAACTGATCGTCTTGATGGTACCTTCAGTCGAAAAAATACGGATGGTCAACTCGGGTACGGAAGCAACGATGTCGGCCATTCGCCTGGCCCGCGGATATACCGGCAGGGACAAAATGATCAAGTTCGAAGGCTGTTACCACGGGCATGGCGACAGCTTTCTGATCGCCGCCGGCAGCGGGGCCGTAACCTTCGGTACTCCCGACAGCCCCGGTGTGCCAAAAGGTGTTGCGAACGATACCCTTACCGCCCGATACAACGACCTGGAGCATGTAAAAGAACTAATTGAAGCCAATCCCAACCAGGTTGCCGCAATAATTCTCGAACCGGTTGCCGGCAATATGGGCTGTGTTGTACCTGATCCCGCGTTTCTGAAAGGGCTCCGTGAATTAAGTACGCGCAACGGTATTCTGCTCATTTTTGACGAAGTGATGACCGGGTTCAGGTTATCGCGGGGCGGCGCACAGGAGCGCTTCGGCGTGATGCCCGACCTGACTACTCTCGGCAAGATCATTGGGGGCGGGATGCCGGTAGGCGCATATGGCGGAAGGAAAGAGATTATGGACTATGTATCACCGGCGGGCCCGGTTTACCAGGCCGGCACGCTTTCGGGGAACCCCATCGCGATGGCGGCCGGATACGCCATGCTCGACTACCTCAATACCCACCCGGAGACCTATCAAACCCTGGAAGACATAGGACAAAAACTGGCGACCGGCATAAAAAACAGCTTACAGAAAACGGGACTGTCCTACACCCTCAACCACATCGGATCTATGCTCACGCTGTTCTTTACGGACAAGGCCGTGTTCGATTTCGAAAGTGCGAAAACTTCCGATACGGCCCTTTTTGGAAGGTATTTCCACGAAATGCTGAACCAGGGTGTATACCTGGCTCCTTCGCAGTACGAAAGCCTGTTCTTTTCTACCGCATTAACCGATGCGCACATTGCCCTGATCCTGGAGGCGAATGAAAATGCGCTGAAAAAAATCAGCCGGCAATAAGCGTATGAGTCTCTCATCGTCCCGTCGCTTTTCTGTCATTATCCCGGTCTATAACCGCCCGGAGGAGCTTGCCGAGCTCCTGGAATGCCTTGCAGCGCAAACACTCCCACCGTTTGAGGTAGTGGTCGTGGATGACGGCTCGGCAATTTCTTCCCGAGGGGTAGCCGAATCTTTCGGCCGCCGCCTGAACATTTCCTATTTTGAAAAGGAAAATGAAGGCCAGGGATATACCCGGAACTACGCGATGAAAAGGGCGAAGGGAGATTTTTTTATCATCCTGGACTCCGATGCACTGCTGGAGCCTGACTACCTGAGCATAGTAGATGAATATCTGAACAAAAACCGGGTCGACTTCTACGGCGGGCCGGACACCGATCACCCCAATTTCACCCCGATACAAAAAGCCATCAGCTACTCCATGACTTCGGTTTTCACTACCGGCGGAATACGTGGCCGGAAAAACAACCTGGGTGGAGCGTTTCACCCGAGAAGCTTCAATATGGGGATATCCCGCGAGGTTTGGGAAAGGACCGGCGGTTTTAAGGTGACGAGAATGGGAGAAGACATTATTTTCAGTATCTCGGCCATCCGGATGGGTTTCAAAAGCGCGCTGATCCCGGAAGCTTTCATTTACCACAAACGCCGTACCCGGTTCAGCCAGTTTTTCCGGCAGCTTAAATTTTTCGGCCGGGCCAGGATCAATATTGCCCGGTTCTATCCCGAAGAGCTAAAGGCCGTCCACTTTTTCCCGGCGTTGTTCCTGGTCGGCCTGCTTTCCATTCCTCTGGCGCTGTTGCTACCGGTTCCGGCACTGAAAATCATTCCGGCACTTTACCTGCTGTATTTTATCCTGTTGTTTGCCGACGCCTGGCGGACCACAAAAAAACTTGATGTCGCGGCACTCTCGGTCGTGGCGGCCACGCTACAGCTTTCTGCCTACGGAATTGGATTTATTGGTGAGGGATGGCGCAGAATACTTGAACCAGGAGCACAAAAAAACACCGGCGCTGCGGTTGAATACCCTTCCTGACAAACAATCATTCCAACCATTAGGCAATTTTATACCTCTAAATAGTACATTTGCATTTTGGCATAGGTAAAATTCCTAAACCATTCAGACAGTATTCAATATAAACCAGCTCATTAACGTTTAAAAATGATCAATTTAGTACTTTTTGGCCCTCCGGGGGCGGGTAAAGGTACCCAAAGCGCCAACATCATCGAAAAATACAAGTTGGTCCACCTTTCAACAGGCGATCTTCTCCGATCTGAAATTGCGGCGGGAACTGCGCTCGGATTAAAGGCTAAAAGCCTGATGGACCAGGGGATACTGGTACCGGATGAAGTTGTAATTGGCATGATTGAAAATAAGTTAACGGCAAACCAAGGTGCAAACGGATTTATTTTTGATGGTTTTCCACGTACCGTTAACCAGGCATCGGCACTTGATGCGTTGCTTCAGCAACACCAGGAGAAAATCAGTATGATGATTGCCCTCCAGGTTCCCGACGACGTTTTGTTGGAGCGTTTGCTGGAAAGAGGAAAATCTTCGGGCAGGCCGGACGACCAGAACGAAGCGCTTATCGCCAAACGAATCGAAGAGTATAATGCAAAAACAGCTCCTGTAGCGAAGTTCTACCAGGATCAGGACAAATATTTTGGCATCAACGGCGTTGGAGCTATAGAGGAAATATTTGACAAAATCTGCGACATCCTGGACCGGGAGTCAAAGACAGCAAACCAATAGTGAACAGTAAACAGGTAAAATGGCTTCGTCAAACTTTATAGACTACGTCAAAATCAACGTTAAGTCAGGCCCTGGCGGAGCCGGTTCCACACATTTCCGCAGAGAAAAATTCGTCGACAAAGGTGGTCCCGATGGCGGCGACGGAGGACGTGGTGGTCATATTATTGTCAGAGGAAATCCCCAGCTTTGGACGCTCCTGCATTTGAAGTACACCAAGCACATCAAGGCAGACGGCGGAAACAAAGGCGAAGGTGGACGACGCTCCGGCGCCCAGGGGAAGGACGTATATGTCGAAGTTCCCCTCGGCACCGTAGTAAAAGATGCCGAAACCGGTGAGCAATTGCTCGAAATTACCGAACCCGGCGAAGAAATTATTTTGCTTTCCGGAGGCCGTGGCGGATTGGGCAACAGCCATTTTAAAAGTTCAACCAACCAGACTCCGCAGCATTCCCAACCCGGCGAACCGGGAGCTGAACAATGGGTAGTGCTTGAATTGAAGCTGCTCGCGGATGTCGGGCTGGTCGGCTTTCCCAATGCCGGGAAATCGACTTTGCTGCGCTCGGTCTCCGCCGCAAAGCCCGAAGTAGCCGATTACCCGTTTACCACACTCGTACCCAACCTGGGTGTGGTACGATACAAGGGATATCAGTCCTTTGTGATGGCCGATATCCCGGGAATTATTGAGGGAGCAGCGCAAGGCAAAGGCCTCGGCTTACGCTTCCTCCGCCATATCGAACGCAATTCTTTACTCCTTTTCATGGTCCCGGCGGATACCGAAGAGGTTGAAGACAGCTACCAAACCCTTTTAAACGAACTGAAGGAGTACAATCCTGAATTACTAGACACACCTAGGTTATTTGTAGTATCCAAAGCAGATTTAATTTCAGCTGAAGACCGGGAGAAGCTGGCCGCAAAACTTCCGGAAACGTTGAAACCCCTTTTTATTTCTTCAATGACCAACGAGGGAATAGAAAGGCTAAAAGACGAAATTTGGGCCAAGCTTAACGCCCCTTCGACCGCAAAGTAACATTACTTTGAAACTTTACAGGTCTTTTGTGCGTATGTATATCTTTGCCAGCGGTTGAGCAATCGTTCTGCCCCCCAGGCCGAATCCGTCTTCCGGAATTCAGCTTAGATTGAAACACTCTATGAGCCATGAAATACAGCCACTGTTTACTCACTGCGTTGCTGGTCAGTTTTACACTGCACCTCGCATTTGGGCAACTTACAGTCACGTACCCAATTGAAAACTCGGTTTTTCAAAGAGATTTAAATAACCAGGCCACTGTCTATGTTGCCGGTTACTTTTCGCAGGCGCTTGACGCGGTGGAAGTAAAATTCACCCCCATCCGGCAGGGCTGGGGGCAGGAAAGTAATTGGATGCCACTCCAGGGAGGTCTTCAGAAAGGACACTTCTCGGGCAATATCGGCTGGTCAGGCGGATGGTACCGGCTCGACCTCCGGGGGAAATCAGGCGGCAACGTAGTCGGATCGGCGGTTGTGAACAAGGTCGGCGTCGGCGAAGTTTTCCTGATTGCCGGGCAATCCAACGGGCAGGGCCGCGTAGGATACGGCGCGCAGCCGGCCAGCGACGAAAGGGTTATTCACGCGGACTATGACGGCACGTCCGGGCCTAACCAGCCTTTTCCCTACCCCAGTTTCAGCACACTCCAGGCCGATGACGTGATTTCCCCGCGGGGCAAATCGTCCTGGTTCTGGGGCAAGCTAGGCGATGCGCTCAGCAGCCGGCTGAATGTACCGATCCTTTTCTATAACGTAGCCTGGGACGGTAGTGCGGTGCGTGCCTGGAAAGAAAGCATCAACGGGATCGGCTGGTCGGTCTACGATCCGAGTCTGTCGTTTGAACCGGCGGGCATGCCGTACGGCAACCTCCGGCAGGTGATGTTGAATTATGTTGCTATTACCGGCATAAGGGCAATTTTATGGGTGCACGGAGAGGCCGACAATGACGTCCGGACCAGTCAGGGAAGCTATTATGCCGACCTGGAAGCTCTTATCAACCAAACCCGGAACGAGTTTAACCGGAATATCTCGTGGGTAATTGCCAGGGAATCCTATACCGGCGGCGCCGGCATCGGTACGGCGATAGTCAATGCGCAGAACCAGATTATCCAGAACGTGGGCAATATTTTTCCCGGCCCTGAATTGGACAAAGTCCAGGTTCCGCGCCCGGACGGCTATCACTTTTCCGACGGCGGGCTGCTCACTGCAGCCTCGGAATGGAACAACTACCTGAGCGCGGATTTCTTCTCAAGATCGGTACCCTATCTGTCCAAAGCGCCGATCTCCGTTTTCACGACCTGCGAGCACAATTCGATTACCATCCACACGGAAGGCGCTTACCGCGATTTCAAATGGAATACCGGCAGTAATAATTCATCGCTTAATGCCGGCGAGGGCGTTTACCAGGTCAGCGCGTATGACGCCGAGGGCAATTACAGGTTCTCACCGAAGGTAAGAATCCCGCCCGCCTCGGAACTATCCATAGAGCAACCCACAGTAACGTCGGTCGGGAAAGCAGAGGTTTGCCTGGGCGGCTCACTGACCCTTGTCTCTTCAAGTGACCGGAACCCGGTTTGGAGCACCGGACAGACCGGCAAACAGGTACAGATATCGGCCCCCGGGAATTACCAGGTTTCGATTGAAAATATGTACGGATGCCGCACAACATCGGCGGACTTTACTGTGGAAAAATCTGCCAAAACGCTTCCGGCTCCCCCGGTTGTAACTGCTGACCGGGCTACGGAAATCTGCGCAGGCGAAGAAATTACACTCAGTTCAAATACCGGCAACAATACATTCTGGTCCAACGGTGTCAACAACCAGTCGGCTACCAAAGTCGGCAGCAATGGGCAGTTTTTCGCCCGTACCCGCGACAGTGAGGGCTGTTTTTCCGAAAACTCGAACAGCATTGCAGTAAAGGTCAATGCGCTTCCTGCTAAACCGACTATTTCGACCGATCGGACGCCGGAATTTTGTGATGGTGAAGAAGTAACGCTAAAATCCTCTTACGAACAGGGCAATACCTGGTCTGACAACAGTACCGGCCAGCAGGTTGTAATCAAAAAGAGTGGTGAGTACAAGGTTTCGGTTACCGATGCCAAAGGCTGCAAAAATACCTCCGACGCGCTGCGGGTCACCGTTAACGCGCTCCCGGCCACACCCACCATTACGTCGCTTCGCCCCACCACGTTCTGCCAGGGCGATTATTCGACCTTAAGCGCTACCGCCGAGGACGTCTATATCTGGAATACTGGCTCCAACAACAGGCAAATTAATGTCAATCAAAACGGGGACTACTGGGTGCAGACCAAGAATGAGAAAGGATGTTTTTCAAAAAACTCGAATATTATTTCCATCACTGTCAACCCGTTGCCAGAAAAACCTGCGATTAATACTGTAGGAAATGCCACTTTCTGCGCCAATTCACAGGTAGTACTGGAAGCGCCGGATTCGAAAAGCTACCTGTGGAACAATGGCAACTCGGCCAGGAGCCTCACGATTACAACGGCAGGAAGCTTCTATGTGCAGACCATTAATGAATTCGGCTGCTATTCTCCGCAATCCGATGCTGTTCAAACGCGGATCCTGCCCATTCCCTCTCCACCAACCATCACGGCAGGCGGTCCTACCGAGATTTGCGATTATGGAAACGTGGAGCTTCGGGCAGGGGGCACGGCACCGGTAATCTGGAGTACAAGCGCCACCACAGCTAATGTAAAAGTAAACCAAAGCGGCAATTACACCGCCAGGACCGTAGCTGAAAACGGCTGTTTTTCGAACCCTTCGAATATGATAAAAGTAACGGCCCAGGTGACGCCGCCGACGCCCGTCATCGAGAAAATCGGCGTCTATTCCGTTCTTGTGCAGAACAACCTGCCCGGATCATCCTTCAATTGGCAAATCGACAGTCAACCTGTCCCCGAAACGACCGACGGCAGCATCAGGATCAGCAAAACCGGCCAGTACCGGGCCCAGTCTTTTATCAGATATTCCGATCAGCTGACCTGCCTGTCTGCATACTCCGAAGCCATTCAATTCGTTTTTGTTCCGGGTGCGCCACAGGTGAATGTTTTTCCGAATCCGAACCGGGGCCGCACGGTAAAAGTGGAAACATCGCAGGAAATTTCCCGGGCGGTTGTAACCATTGTTTCGATGCAGGGCATCGAGATGGCCCGCTACCAATTTGACAAAATACTGGTACCGATCGAGCTCACGCTGCCGCCCGGATTATCAGGCATTTATATTATCCGTATCCAGGCGCCCGATTTTAAGGCTTCGGAAAAATTAATAGTAGCGAACTAACCACTTTGAACCACCATTTTTCCGTCCTATCACCCGGTTGAACAGAATATTCTGTAAATTTGCCACGCTAAATTCCCGAGTCCCGGAGTTATCGGTTTTATAAAAAACACCATGTCAAAATATACTGACGATCCGATTGATCAATTTCAATCTCCCACGACCTCTTCCTCCCTTTTTAATAAGCTTGTTGTGCTGGCATTGGTTGCCTTTTTACCCTCATTCGCAAATGCCGCGATCCGGATTGATTATCCTTCCGAACGGGCTGTTTATCAAAGGGATGTAACGGGTTACAGCACCATTATAGTGGCCGGTACCTATTCCAGCCCGGTTGACAAAATTGAAGTGAGAGCCGTGCCGGTCTACCCCGGCCAGGGAATTGGTACAGAATGGGCTCCCCTGCCGAATGTCCCTAGCGGGGGCGTTTTCTCCGGCGAACTCAAGCTGATCGGCGGCTGGTATACTGTGCAGGTTCGCGGAATGCTGGGAGGAGTGGAAGTTGAACAGGCGGCTGTGAACCGCATGGGAGTAGGCGAAGTATTCATTATTGCAGGACAATCAAACGCGCAGGGACTACGGAGCCTTCCTTACGGTCCACCTGCAAAAGATGAACGCGTCAACTACATCAACAACAATCAGAATACACAAAATTCGCTCGCAGACCCCAATCCGCCAACATTCGCCCATCTCAACACCTCCGACGCCTTTTTGTCTCCTATGGGCCAGGGGTCCTGGTGCTGGGGCACTTTGGGTGACAAGCTGGTGGAGCAGCTCAATGTACCTGTACTCTTTATCAATGCCTCCTGGGAGGGAACGTCGATAAAAAACTGGGCACAAAGCTCCAGGAATGAACCCACCTTTAATGCATACGGCGGCTTTCAGTACCCGCCTTCCATGCCATATGGCAACCTCTCGATTTCGGTCAGGCATTACGCCAACACCCTCGGGGTAAGAAGCATCCTTTGGATGCAGGGCGAAACGGACACCTACCCGCTTCACACTTCCCGTTCCGAATATGCCACCCACCTGCAGTTTCTTTTAAACAAGCTGGCCTCTGACGTGGGTAAGAGAATTATCTGGACGATCGCCCGGACTTCCCGAACGTCTCCCGACTACACACCCGGCAGCAGTTTCACCAGTCAAAGCGTCATAGATGCCCAGAATGATGTTCTCGGAACGGCTTTTAACGGAGTAACCAGGGGGCCGGAAACCGACCAATTGGGAAACCCACGGGCCGACGGCGTCCATTTCTCGAGTCGCGAGTCAATGATCACCCTCGCCCACGCGTGGTTTTCGGTAATGGATATAAATTATTTCCAGAACATAACACCGCTCACCCCTGCCCGTATCCCGGCGATCACTGCCAAATGTGCGGCAAACAATACGTCGGCCACACTCGAGCTTCCGGAAGGATATACGTCCTATAAATGGTCGAACGGCGCCACCTCACGTAACATCACGATTACGTCGGGAGGGACTTATTTTGCCACGCTGAAAAATGCACAGGGTATGACGGTAACCACCAGCCCTGTTCGTGTCGAATCAGTGAAGCCGGCGACCCCGTCAATCCTGCCGACCGACAACGCGACAGCCTGCGCCGCGACGGGCTTTCAATTTTCCACCAACGGTACCAACGACTACACCTGGATGCTCGGAACGGAAGAAGTGGGAAAAGGAAGCAAGTTCAAGGCCGAAAAATCAGGTTCTTATACTGTAAAGGCAAAGAACCCTATAGGCTGTGTATCAGACATATCCGAAACCCGGAAGCTTACGATTCTGCCTGAAGTCGCCAAACCGGTGATCGGTTACGCCGGCCCTTTCAGCATTATTGCGAATATGGAGGGTGACCCTGTAAAAGCAACCTATAAGTGGACGAAAGACGCAAAGCCTTTGGCATCGGCCACCCAGAATATTTACAAAGTATCCGCACAGGAAACAGGTGAAAGCGCGGTTTACACAGTTCAGGCGCTGGCACAATTCAGTACCGGCGGCTCAAAAACACTGACCTGCCCTTCCGAAGTTTCCGAACCGTTCACCTATGTCATGAAGGCCGAGGAAGATATCGTTCTCTTCCCCAACCCGGCTACCGGCCAGTTGATCTATATTGAAAGCAGGGAACCCGTAAAGAATGTAACAATAACGGTTTTCGATATGCTTGGCAAAAATGTAGGACAAAAGACCTTCGCAGAACTCAAACGCCGCGAGCCCGTCCGGTTTCCGCTCTCTGCCGGGATGTACATTATCAAAGTTACAACCGAACAGCAGGAGCTGATCAAGCGGATTGTCATGAAATAAAAAAGTAGTTCCCCAAATAGCCTTTCGTTTCAAACGAAAGGCTATTTTATGCTTGTTCTAAATAAAGAATGCCGTTTGGTAGATTCTGCGGGAGCCAGTAATTTTGACTTTATTGTAATTTTGCCTGTAAACCAGCGCTGCATATCGTTTCCCATTACCTGTACAAAGTAAGGAATTATGAACAATACCTATTTACCAATGGATTATTTACCGATCGTGGTACAATTTCTATTGGCGGTTGCTTTTGTGGGTGGCACATTGGTGGTGACCCACCTGATCGGCCCGAGCAGGAAAGGGCAAGTTAAGGACGATCCGTTTGAATGCGGTGTTGAAAGTCTGGGGGATGCGAGGACGCCTATTTCGGTCAAGTACTTCCTGGTCGCCATTCTTTTTGTACTCTTCGATGTAGAGGTTATCTTTATGTACCCGTGGGCCGTAAATTTCCGCGAAATAGGAGCGACGGGCCTTTCGGCAATGGCTATTTTCCTCGGGATTCTCCTTTTCGGGCTCTACTACGAGTTCAAAAAGGGCGTATTGAAATGGGAGGACTAGACCTCCCTCATTATTTAAAGTTGATTTTAAAACCAGTAAATATTGCATGAAACCGGTAAAAATGGTTGAAGCACCGGCAGGGCATAGTGGAGCCGGGTTCTTTGCGACTTCTTTCGATCAGGTTATCGGGCTTGCTCGCAGCTACTCGCTATGGCCGCTTCCATTCGCTACCTCATGTTGCGGAATTGAATTCATGGCAACCATGGGAGCGCACTACGACATTTCAAGGTTTGGTTCCGAACGCCCGAGCTTTTCACCCCGGCAGGCCGACCTGCTCCTCGTGATGGGGACAATCGCAAAAAAAATGGGCCCCGTCCTGAAGCAGGTGTACATCCAGATGGCCGAACCCCGTTGGGTAGTGGCAGTCGGCGCCTGTGCCTCCAGCGGCGGAATTTTCGACACTTACAGCGTACTTCAGGGAATTGACCGGATCATCCCCGTAGACGTGTATGTCCCCGGATGCCCGCCACGGCCCGAACAAATACTCGAAGGGCTTATGCAAGTCCAGCACCTGGCTCAAAACGAGTCCCTTCGAAGAAGAAACGATGAACAGTACCAGGAGCTCATGGCTTCCTATAACATCCAATAATCCGCCAAATGCTAACGAACCAGGAAGTAGCGGAGCATATCGCTGAAAAATTTGAAGACCGGGTTTCTGATTTTGAGCAGCCCTTCGGATTGCTCACCTTTACTACTACCCGCGAAAATATCATCCCGCTGCTTGGCTATCTGAAAGATCACGCGAACTACCAGGTGAACTTTCTGACGGACATCACCGGCATTCACTACCCCGACGCACCAGGCAGGGAGTTCGCAGTCGTTTATCATCTTCATAGCCTGGTAAACAACTTCAGGATCAGGGTAAAGGTTTTCCTCTCCAAAGACGACATCCATATTCCGACAGCCACCGTCTTATTCGAATCCGCCAACTGGATGGAACGTGAAACTTTCGACTTCTTTGGCATTCTCTTCGACGGTCATCCTAAAATGGAGCGTATCCTCAACATCGAAGAGATGGATTACCACCCGATGCGGAAAGAATACCCGCTCGAAGACGCGACCCGTAGTGACAAAATTGATGCCTTGTTTGGCCGATAAAGAAATTGCAAAATGAGTGAAATAGATCTTGTTTCAGAGCAGAATCAGGTTTCCAGACTCAATCAGCCAGAGCTGGTCGAGGAGCTTACTACGCTCAACCTCGGTCCTACCCACCCCGCCACGCACGGAATCTTCCAGAATATCCTGCAGATGGACGGGGAAAAAATTATTTCCGGCGAACAAACCATTGGCTATATTCACCGCGCATTTGAGAAAATAGCGGAGAGAAGACCGTTTTACCAGATTACCACCCTGACCGACCGGATGAACTACTGTTCGTCGCCAATCAACAATTTTGGCTGGCACATGACCGTAGAAAAACTGTTGGGAATTGAGGTACCGAAACGGGCGCAATACATCAGGGTCATTATGATGGAGCTGGCCCGAATTGCGGACCACCTCATCTGTAACGGTATCTTAGGGGTTGACAGCGGCGCGTTCTCCGGCTTCCTCTACCTGATGGAAAAACGCGAGGAAATTTACGAGGTATACGAGGAAATGTGCGGCGCCCGGCTTACCACCAATATGGGACGCTTCGGTGGAATGGAAAGAGATCTTTCCTCTACTGCCATCGAAAAAATAAGGGCACTCCTCAAATCCATTCCGCCTGTACTGAAAGAATTCGAAAACCTCTTTAACCGGAACCGGATCTTTATGGACCGTACCATCAACGTTGGTCCGATCTCCGCCGAAAGAGCACTTTCTTACGGGTTTACAGGTCCCAACCTGCGCGCTGCGGGTGTTGACTACGACGTACGGGTGATGAATCCGTACTCTTCTTATGAAGACTTTGAATTTGATATACCCGTCGGTCAAAGCGGTGACACGTACGACCGGTTTATGGTACGCGGCGAAGAAATGTGGCAAAGCCTCAGGATTATTGAGCAAGCCCTCAATAACCTGCCTGAGGGCCCTTATTACGCAGACGCGCCAGAATTCTACCTGCCGCCCAAGCAGGATGTCTACACCAAAATGGAAGCCCTTATCTATCACTTTAAGATCGTGATGGGCGAAATAGACGCCCCCGTAGGAGAAGTCTATCACTCGGTAGAAGGCGGTAACGGCGAATTGGGTTTTTACCTGATCAGTGACGGTGGGCGCGCTCCTTACCGCCTGCATTTCCGCCGGCCAAGTTTTATTTATTACCAGGCCTTCCCGGAAATGTGTAAAGGTGTTACCATTTCCGATGCAATCATGATCATGAGTAGCCTCAATGTGATCGCCGGTGAACTGGACGCATAAGCGAATATTTTAAAAAGATTCACAGCCAAGCAAATATGGCAACCCAAGCAACAGATATTGAATTCTCGCCTGAGAACCTGGAGAAAGCCCGGGAAATCATCGCCAGGTATCCCGAAGGAAAACAAAAATCGGCGCTGATCCCGCTTTTGCACGTGGTACAGAAGCAATGGGGATGGGTGAGCCCGGAAGCGATGGACTACATTGCGACCATGCTTTCCATTCAGCCCATTGAAGTCTATGAAGTAGCTACGTTCTATACCATGTTCCATCTTGAACCCGTGGGCAAACATGTGATAGAATATTGCCGCACCGGCCCTTGCTGCCTGATGGGCGGTGAAAAAGTATACGATCACCTGAAGCAGAGGCTCGGCATTGAAACCGGCCAGACAACTGCTGACGGCCGGTTCACGCTTAAGGAAGTAGAGTGCCTGGCGGCATGCGGCTGGGGGCCCGTTTTCCAGATCCGGGAAAAATATTACATGAACCTGACCAACGAAAAAGTCGATCAGATTATCGACGAATTGTCGGGTCAATAAACCCTGCATTGCGGAACGTTTGCAACGTGCTGCGCCGGGAGACATCCATGTACAATTGAATCAAGAATTTTTAACAAGGAAGCCTTGAAAATATTAACCCAACATATCAACGAGCCGGGGATAGAAACCTTCGATGTTTACCGCAAACTGGGCGGCTATACCGCCGTTGAAAAGGCTATCAAAACCATGACACCCGATGAAGTAGTCGAGGAGGTCAAAAAATCGGGCGTCCGGGGACGGGGCGGCGCCGGGTTCCCGATGGGGATGAAATGGAGTTTCCTCGCCAAACCGGAGGGAGTACCCAGGTACCTGGTCTGCAATGCCGACGAATCGGAGCCGGGGACTTTCAAGGACCATTACCTGATGAAATCAATCCCGCATCTGCTAATCGAGGGGATGATCGTTTCCAGCTTTGCGCTGGGCGCCAATAAGTCATTTATTTATGTGCGCGGAGAGCTGCTCTATGTAATTGCCATTCTCGAAAAAGCGATTGCCGAAGCAAAAGCCAACGGGTTTCTCGGTAAGAACATCCTCGGATCGGGTTACGATCTCGAGCTGGTGGTACAGGCCGGCGGCGGCGCCTATATCTGCGGCGAGGAAACCGCATTGCTGGAATCGCTCGAAGGCAAACGCGGAAATCCGCGAAACAAGCCTCCGTTCCCCGCAGTAAAAGGGCTGTACCAATGCCCTACCGTCGTAAACAACGTAGAATCTATCGCCAATACCCCCTGGATCATTAACAACGGCGGTGATGCCTATGCCGCCATCGGGGTGGGACGCAGCACAGGGACCAAGCTGATTTCGGCATCCGGTCATATCCGGAAGCCCGGTGTATATGAAATCGTGCTGGGCGTTCCTGTAGAAGAATTTATTTACTCCGACGAATATTGCGGCGGTATCCGCGACGGGCACTACCTGAAAGCACTGGTTGCCGGCGGATCGTCGGTGCCCATTCTTCCGGCACACCTCATTACCAAAACTGCCAACAATGAACCCAGGCTGATGTCCTACGAATCACTGTCGGATGGCGGATTCCCAACCGGGACCATGCTGGGTTCCGGCGGCTTTATCGTATTCGATGAAACAGCCTGTATCGTTAAAAATACGCTTAATTTCGCTCATTTCTACCGGCACGAATCGTGCGGGCAATGCAGCCCCTGCCGCGAAGGGACGGGCTGGATGGAGAAAATTCTCCACCGCATCGAACACGGCACCGGCACGCAGTCTGACATTGATCTCCTGGTAGACGTATCGAAAAAAATAGAAGGCAACACAATCTGTCCGCTCGGAGACGCCGCAGCCTGGCCTGTAGCGAGCGCAATCAGGCATTTCAGGCACGAATTCGAGTGGCATATCACCCACCCGGTGGAGGCTACCAGGCCCGGTGCTGTGTACCCGACAGAAGCAGTTTTGAACTAAAAAAGGGGAATTCCCCCTAAGAAGAGCATATAGACAAATGGAAGCGATTCAAACGCCCTTGCTGAAGGTCACTATTGATGGGATCGAAATCAGTGTTCCCCCGGGAACTACCATCATGAACGCCGCAAGGAAGATTGCGGAGGCGGACGCGCAGCACGCCGATAAGGTACCTCCTGCCATGTGTTACTACGAACCTTTGAAGAGCAGCGGCGGAAAATGCCGGGCCTGCCTGGTAAAGGTAGCAGCCGGTTCGGAAAAAGATCCCAGGCCTATGCCGAAACTGGTCCCATCCTGCATCACCCAGGTTCAGGATGGTATGGTGGTAGAAAATACAACCAACCCGGCCGTTCTCGAAACCCGGAAAGGGATCGTCGAATTCCTCCTGCTCAACCACCCGCTGGACTGCCCGATATGCGACCAGGCCGGGGAATGTCACCTCCAGGATTTTGCGTTTGAGCACGGTGTCGTAGATACCAGGACCCAGGAAGAGCGACGGACTTTTGAAAAGCATGATCTGGGCCCGTACATCCAGCTGCATATGAACCGGTGTATCCTGTGCTACCGCTGTGTGTTTACCGCCGACCAGATTACCAACCAGCGTGTACATGGTGTACTGAACCGCGGTGACCATGCCGAAATCAGCACTTACATTGAAAAGGCTATTTCCAATGATTTTTCGGGAAATGTGATAGACGTCTGCCCGGTAGGTGCACTGACTGACAAGACCTTCCGTTTTAAAAACCGGGTCTGGTTTTCGAAACCCGTCGACGCACACCGGAATTGCGAAAAATGCAGCGGCCATGTTACACTCTGGTACCGCGGCGACGAAGTAATCAGGGTTACCGGCAGAAAGAATATCTGGGGAGAACTGAAGGAGTTCATTTGCAACACCTGTCGTTTCGAGAAAAAAGAAACCAAAGACTGGGTCATCGAAGGCCCGACGCAGGTACAGCGCAGCTCGGTTATTTCAGCAAACAAATATGGCAAAAACCTGATCGCTAAACCCGACTTTGCATTGAAGCTCGCCAAAGG
Organism: Ravibacter arvi; assembly: GCF_039540405.1. Classification (NCBI taxonomy): domain Bacteria; kingdom Pseudomonadati; phylum Bacteroidota; class Cytophagia; order Cytophagales; family Spirosomataceae; genus Ravibacter; species Ravibacter arvi. The sequence goes on along the minus strand of NZ_BAABEY010000018.1, from coordinate 168,853 downwards.
CCAGTATAAAAAAATAGATGACTCCAGGCCGTACATTACGGAAGAGGACACCATCCGACAGTTGAGCATCGAAAACAATAAACTGGCCAACGAAAGGTCAACCGCTCAGGACTAATACCAATAATTGCCTAAACATTAGATTTTTCAGGCGTACAAGAAATGGAACTTACCGAACTTATTATCAAATCTGTTGTCATCCTGGTTGTGTTTGGCCTGACCCTCGTCATTGCCATGTATTCAACCTGGGCTGAACGAAAAGTGGCCGCCTTTATCCAGGACAGGCCGGGGCCGAACCGCGCCGGCTGGGGCGGTTTGTTACAGCCGATGGCAGATGCCGGAAAAATGTTCTTTAAAGAAGACTTTATTCCCAGGCAGGCCAACAAGTGGCTCTTTATTGCAGGTCCGGGCCTTGCCATGATCACCGCGCTGATGACCAGTGCGGTTATTCCGTTTGGGAACACCTTTATTTATGACGGAAAAGCTATCGCCATGCAGGGGGTGGAAACCAACATCGGTGTGCTTTATGTGTTCGGCATTGTAGCACTCGGCGTTTACGGAATCATGATCGGCGGATGGGCATCGAACAACAAATTTTCCTTGTTGGGCGCTATCCGCGCGGCTTCCCAGAACATCAGCTACGAAGTGGCTATGGGACTTTCCATTATCGCCATCCTCATGATGTCCGGTTCGCTTTCCCTGCAGGAAATTGTCGCACAACAGCACGGTGGTAACTGGAACATTTTTTATCAGCCGCTCGGTTTTATCATCTTCCTCGTATGTGCTTTTGCAGAATGCAACCGTACACCGTTTGACCTCCCCGAGTGCGAAACCGAGCTCGTAGGCGGGTATCACACCGAGTACGGCAGTATGAAGCTTGGTTTCTACCTTTTCGCGGAATACATCAACATTTTTGTATCTTCGGCTTTCATGTCCACGCTTTATTTCGGAGGGTATAATTACCCGGGAATGGATTGGGTGTATACGCAGCTCACGGGTGCATTCGGCGCTACTACCGGGCACAACCTGGCTTCACTGATCGGTACCGCCGTTTTGTTCCTCAAGGCGCTGTCCTTTATCTTCTTCTTTATGTGGGTGCGTTGGACACTGCCCCGTTTCCGTTACGACCAGTTGATGGACCTGGGCTGGAAAAAGCTGATTCCCCTGGCGCTGGTAAACATCCTGATCACCGGTGCCGGCATACTGCTGCTGAAGCCCTGGCTGACAGCTTTGCTCCAATAAACAACTTTTTGTATCGAAACCATGCAGTTGACCAATAGATCAAAACAGGTAAGCAACAAAACCATGACTTTCAGTGAGAGCCTGTTCCTGCCGGCTATCGCGAAAGGGCTTGCCATCACGCTCAAGCATTTTTTTAGCAAAAAGGTAACCATCCAATACCCGGAAGTAAAGCGTTACCTGGGTCCTGTTTTTCGCGGACGCCACATCCTGAAAAGAGATGAGCAGGGCCGCGAACGCTGTACGGCATGCGGACTTTGTGCCGTTGCCTGTCCGGCGGAGGCCATTTCAATGGTTGCAGAAGAACGTATCAAAGGCGAAGAGCATTTGTACCGGGAGGAAAAATATGCCGCGGTTTATGAAATCAATATGCTCCGCTGTATTTTCTGCGGCTTGTGCGAAGAGGCATGCCCGAAGCAGGCCATCTACCTGCGCCACGACGAATTTGTGCCGGTTTTTACCGAGCGTGACCAGGTAATCTGGGGAAAGGACCTCCTCGTGGAAGACATGAACAACCGCTACAAACGCGAAGCCTGGACCAAGGAAGAAGCACTGCAACTCGACCAGCTGAGAGCCGCAGGCAAGGTAACCTCAGTAGAGACCAGGGCCATTCCCTGATGTTATAACAACAGCTTTAATACCAATACCCCGGGAATGCCTATGTCAGCAAGTAGCTTCCCGGGGCTTTTTTTGTCTGATGTATGGCAATAAAACAGCCTGAAACCGAAAGCCTGTTTATACGCGATTTCAAAGAGTGGCTGTCCGGCACCGGTCGTCTGTTTACATCGGAAACAGCCGCAGGCTACCCCGTTTTTACCATTTCCGGTGATCCGGGTATCCGAGTTTGCTGCATTGCGCTTACCGCCTGGAACGGCAGACATCCGCTGCCGGCGCATAACAATCCCCCCGGTTCTCACCCGCCGCTGGTACTCTGGGAAGATATATGGTTCAGGAAAAATGCATTGGTAAAATCGACGCTCCTTGCCCGGCTCGGAGAATCGCACCGGATACCCGCCCGAATTACGCAGGTGGAAAAAATTGACAAGCCTGCAGCTGATGATTTCTTAAATACGCACCACCTGAACGGCGCCTGCGCAGCCCGATACCGCTTCGGGCTTTTTGTCCCCAAAAAACACTTCAGATTTCTTCCTCCCCAGCTGTCAGCACCCGGTTCTGACCGTATCCTGGTGGCAGTAGCTGCATTCGCCGCTCCGAAAACCTTCACAAAGGGAGAGCGCCCCTATAAATCCGGGGAATTGATCCGGATAGCCGGCCTCAGGGGAACGACCGTGGTAGGAGGGCTCAGTAAATTGATCGGTCAGTTTGTCAAGGCTTATCCCATTGACGACATAATGACCTACGTAGACCGCGAATGGTCTTCAGGAGAAGGATTTTCGAAAATTGGATTCAGCCTTGTTGCCGAATCACCGCCCATCAATTTTGTTATAGACCAACGAAATTATGCGCGCTACGCTCTTCACAGGTTAGATAACAAAATTCTCCTGGAAGGCAGGGAAAACCTGGTTCATATAGCCAACGCCGGCAACCTGAAATTGGTCAGGAAGTTTGACCGGCCCGAAACGCCCGCTCCCGTGAAGCCCCGCCTCACCGGCTCCCCACCCTATGATATAATTTTTGTTGTAGGTCCCACAGCTTCCGGAAAGACCAGCCTGGCTGTAAGGCTGGCATACGAGTTGGGTGGGGAAATTATCAGCCTTGATTCGCGCCAGGTGTACCGGCGTATGGACCTCGGAACGGGTAAGGACCTGAGTGAGTATCGGATTAACGGTAGCGATATCCCCTATCACCTGATCGATCTGCTGGAACCAGGCGCTCCGTATTCGGTATATGAATTTCAGAAAGATTTCGCGCACGCATATGATCTCTTGAGAAAAAAAAATAAGATCGCGATCGCCTGTGGCGGGAGCGGCCTGTACATAGAATCGGCGCTCAATCACCTTCGCGGGCTTCCGGGCGACGAGGCTCCCTCGGTCCTCGTAATAGGCCTCAACCCGTCCGTCGCTCTTCGACGTCATAAAATAGAAAAAAGGCTAACTCAAAGGATAGAACAAGGTCTGATCCAAGAAGTGCAGCACCTCCTCGACGAAGGCCTCCCCGCTGAAAGCCTGATTCGCTACGGCCTGGAATATAAGTACGTCACCGAATTTCTTATTGAAAGGATTACCTACACCGAAATGCGGGAAAAGCTGGAGGTAGAAATTATTCGCTTTTCGAAAAGGCAGGTAACTTTTTTAAAAAAAATTGAAAGGGCCGGCTACCGGATCCAATGGTTGCCCCCCGTCTTACAGTGAAAGCAACCAGCTGATACACAATTTTTTACCGAAGCAAAACGGGAAGTATCCCTTCCAAAAGCGGGACCGGCTTACCCGGGAAATCCTCTTTTCTAACGTAAATCGTAATAAAATTGATGTATCAACACCTATTTATTGCATTTTTTTATATAAATTCGCAGCATAGTGTGTGTATAGTTTTAAACATCCGCTTGGGGCATCCTAGGCGGGTGTTTTATTTTCAGACCGTTCCCGGCCCGTCAACATCCTACTACACACATTGTGGATTCTATTCATTCTATAGAATTCCCTGCAGCACCGACCATACATTATCAGCTACAATCCTATGTCCCTCCGCGGTCGGATGAATGCCGTCGGCCAGGTTGAGCGCCCTTTCTCCCCCTACTTTTTCGAGAAGAAACGGTACGAGATACAGCTTATTCCGACCGGCCAGTTCCGGGTAAATATCGGCAAATGCCTTCGTGTAACTTTCGCCCATATTGGGGGGCACCTGCATACCGGCCAGCACAATTTTCGCATCCGGGTACCTGGCCTTCACTTTATCAACAATGGACTGCAGGTTCTTTTCTGTCTCTGCCACCGGTATCCCTCTCAATCCGTCATTCCCACCCAGCTCGAGAAAGAAAACGTCCAGTTTTTTTTCCAGGATCCAGTCGATCCTGCTATTCCCCGAAGCGGTGGTTTCTCCGCTCACGCCTGCATTAACCACCTGGTAGGGCAAATCCAGCGAATCAATCCTGGCCTGGATAAGGGCAGGGTACGCCTCAGTTATTTTCAATCCGTACCCTGCAGTCAGGCTATTGCCGAAAAAAACAATGGTTTTCCGGTTGTGTGCCGGGCTGTCGGCCGGCGCATTTGTCGTTTCCTGCTTTTCACTTTCCCGGTTTGCCTGGCCACACCCCCAGCTCAGCAGCAGGAGTGAAAGTATCCAGAACGATATTGCTTTATACATAGTCCCAAGTTGGATTTTAAGTTGTTATTTCCCTATTTTGAATGAATAAGCGCATGACCGGATTTCACTTTTATAACGGTCAGCATACTGTCCCCTGCTAAAATACATTTTTTCCAAAGTCAGTAACACGATAATGCCTCAAATACTAGAAGTCGCTCAGGTCAGCAAGTCGTACCCGTCTTTCCGGCAGGAGCTGACCGTTCTCGAAAACATTGACCTGAATATAGAACGCGGTGCGACACTGGCCATTGTGGGCCCGTCCGGAAGCGGCAAAACCACCCTCCTCGGCCTGTGCGCCGGTCTTGACCGCGCCACTTCCGGAACAGTTACCCTGGACGGGAAAGTGCTCAATCACCAGACGGAAGATCAACTCGCCCGGATCAGGAACGAAAATGTCGGCTTTATTTTCCAGAATTTCCAGCTGCTGCCCACCCTGACAGCATTGGAAAATGTCATGGTCCCGCTCGAATTGGCCGGAAAAGCCAACCCCGCGGCCACTGCGACGGAATTACTTGAAAAAGTAGGGCTTTCACAACGCCTCCACCACTATCCCACTCAGCTCAGCGGCGGAGAACAGCAACGGGTATCGCTCGCACGCGCGTTTGCGAACAGACCGAAAATCCTGTTTGCCGACGAGCCTACCGGAAATCTGGACGCTGAAACCAGCGAAAAGGTCATTTCACTCCTGTTCGAGCTGAACAAGGAGGCGGGCACCACCCTGGTGCTGGTGACCCATGACATGGACCTTGCTTCCAGAACCGAGCGGATCATCCGGATTAAAGGTGGTAAAATAATTTCCGATACTGAATGACAACTTCCCAACGGCTTGGATGGCTCTTCAAAATGGCCTGGAGAGATTGCCGGAGAAACCCCTCGCGGTTGCTGCTTTTTCTGGCTTCGGTCATCCTGGGCATTGCCGCCCTGGTTTCCATATACGCGTTAAGCGACAACCTGGAGAACCAAATTGACCAACAGGCCGCCGCCTTGTTGGGCGCTGACCAGGAGTGGGTAGCCAACCGCCCTTTTACCGCTGCGGAACGGGCAGCCGCCGATTCCATTGCCCGGGATATAGCAGAAGAATGGAGTTTTGCTTCTATGGTATCTTTCCCAAAAAACCAGGGAACCCGGCTGACCCAGATACGTGCGCTGACAGGAAAATTCCCCTTTTACGGCACTTTGGAAACCCGGCCCCAAAATGCCGGGCAGCTGCTTGAGAGCAGGAAAGTCGCCCTTGTCGATCAGAACCTCCTGCTGCAATTCGGAGCAAATGTCGGTGATTCCATCAAAATCGGCGAGGTAACGTTTTTAATTGCAGGCGCCCTGGAGAAAGCTCCCGGCCAAACCGGCATTGTTGCCTCAGTGGCGCCGGTAGTCTATCTGCCGCTTCGTTTTCTACAGGAGACAGGCCTGGATCAAAAAGGCAGCCGAATCAATTACCGCTTTTTTGTGCGGTTGTCCGAGCCAGGCAAGTCGGCAGAAATTGCCAGGGGCCTGGAAAAACGATGGCCCGGCAACGATGTTAACATCAGAACCATTGACGACCAGAAAGAGAGTACCGGCCGGATGTTTGCCAACCTCACCAATTTCCTTGGGCTTGCCGGTTTCATAGCCCTGCTGCTGGGGTGTATTGGTGTTGCCAGCTCGGTACACCTCTACGTAAAAGAGAAGTACGGGACTATCGCTATTCTCCGATGCCTGGGTGTAAAATCGGGTCAGGCCTTCCTGATTTTCCTGATACAGATCTGTATGATCGGTCTGGTCGGGTCGATCATAGGCGCCTTCCTGGGTACAATTCTCCAGCGCTTCCTTCCGTCACTGGTTTCAGACTTTTTACCATTCGAATACAGCCCTTCGATTTCCCCGCTTGCTATCCTGCAGGGGATTGTCCTGGGCGTAACCGTTTCCGTACTGTTTTCGCTGGGCTCTCTGCTTGGTATCAGGAACATTACACCGCTGAACGTTTTCAGGATTGCTGTGTCTGACAACCGCAAAACCGACCCTCTGCAGTGGGCCGTGTATGCATGCGTAATCGGCTTCGTGTACCTCTTCACTTTTCTGCAGCTCAGGGACTGGAAATCTTCGCTCATGTTTTCCGGGGCCGTCATCCTGTCTTTTCTCCTACTGGCCGGTTTCGCGAGAATTATCATTTTTACAGTCAGAAAATTTTTCCCGGCAAACTGGGGCTTTGTGCCCCGGCAAGGACTTTCCAACCTTTTCCGGCCCAACAACCAGACGCTGACCATGATTGTGTCCATTGGCCTGGGAACAATGCTGATTACGACCTTAATTATTTCGAGAGATATCCTCATCGGCCAGATTACTACGCCCAATACGGCAAACCGGCCCAATATGATCCTTTTTGACATCCAGGACAGCCAGCTAAACGAGGTCCGGGATTTCATCAAGCGTTCCGAACTTCCACTGATCCAGACTGTCCCCATCGTGAATATGCGGCTTGAACGTGTGAATGGCTATGATTATGAGCAGTCACAGAAAGATTCGACGGAGTTCAGGGCTAATCTCTTCAGCCGTGAATACCGGGTCACCTACCGCGACACTCTTTCGGGCTCAGAGAAGCTTCTTGAAGGAAAATGGATGGGCAGCTACCAGCCTTCGGACGGTCTCGTCCCGGTTTCTGTCGAGCAGGGATTTGCCTCGCACAACAAGTTAAACATAGGCGACACGCTTGCTTTCAACGTGCAGGGAATGCCCTTGTCTACCCGTATTGCGAGCTTTCGGGAGGTAGACTGGCGTGGTATGCAGACCAATTTCGTCCTGATATTCCCGACCGGCGTATTGGAAAAGGCGCCGAAATTTCACGTGCTTCTGACCAATCTTCCCGGGTTGGACAAATCGGCGCTATTCCAGCAGGAACTTGTTCAAAAATACCCGAATATCAGCATAGTCGATCTCAACCTGATCCTGGATACGTTGGACAATATTACCGAAAAGGTAGGATTTGTGATCCGCTTTATGGCGCTTTTCAGTGTGCTCTGCGGATTGATTGTGCTGATGGGCGCCGTTGTGGTGAGCAAATACCAGCGTGTAAAAGAAAGCGTTTTACTGCGGACGCTCGGCGCCAGCCGAAGCCAGATTATCCGCATAACCGGCCTGGAGTACTTCTATCTGGGAGCGCTGTCGTCCTTCACCGGCATCGTGCTGGCGCTACTGGCCGGTTGGTCTCTGGCGAGGTTCAGCTTTGATGCCGACTTTTCGGTTCCCTGGCTGACTATTGCAGCGGTTTTCCCCGCCATTACCCTGCTGACCATCGTTATCGGGATGCTCAACAGCCGCGGCATCCTGTCACAGCCGCCGCTGGAAGTACTTCGACAGGAGAACGGGTAAACATCATTCCCGGTTCTGCCAGTTGGAGATTTTCCCGGTTTTCAGGTCGGTTTCCTGCAATTTCACTTTTACGTCCGGAAAATGCGCGAGTATTTTCCGGCTTTTTTTTATGCTGAGCACACTTACGAGCTTAGACATGGCATCTGCCCTTGTGCCGTTCGGCGCGATGACAGTCGCCCGTATAGCCCGCGTCAGTCCGATGCCGGTTCTGGGGTCCATAATGTGCGAGTATTTCTTGCCCTTGTGCATGATATAGCGATAGGTAGCGCCTGAGGTAGCCACTCCGCAATCCGCCAACAGCAACACTTCGTCGTCACTTGCATCGGTCCCGGACGATACCGATATTTTCCAGCCTTTCTCGCCCGGAGGCGGGCCCGAGAGCGCCAAATCACCACCGGCATCCACCATAGCAGCGCCAATATTCATTTCCTTCAGGATCCGTATGCCTTCGTCCGCGGCAAAACCTTTACCAATTCCGCCCAAATCCAGGCGCATACCGCTTTTTTTCAGCCGGACCAGGTGATGGTCCCGGTCGATTTCAAGCCACCGATACCCGGTTCGCCTGACAGCCCTTCTGATAGCTGTCCGTTCCGGGAACCGGCCCTGACGCGACGCCTTGCGCCACACCTGCGTAACTGCCCCGATTGTAACATCAAAAATACCATCGGTCTGCCCGCTGATATTCCGGGCACTGTCCAGAACAGAAAAAAGCACCGGGCTGGTTCTCACCCAGTACCCGTTACCCGATAAAGCGCAAAGGCGATTCAGCTCAGACCCGTCCAGGTAGTCGCTCATCACGACGTTCAGGTATTCCAGGTGATTGAATACTTTTCTTGCCGCCGCTTGTGCCAACGAGTCGCTGGCGGCATAAAAAACCAGCCGGAATTGGGAGCCCATCAGCGGTTTTTCAAATTCGTACCTTTTATCGCCTCCAAAAAGAGCGGAGGGGAGATACAAAAAAATTAACAGAATAATTATATTTGAAACAACTTTCGAAAGGTGATCATGTTTTGTGGCCATCGTTCTTTTCACTAAACCAGCGCTTTATTGAACGTCAAAAATAGATACGCACTGTTATTTCTGATCACGGGTCAGGTAATGATTCTGTTTGGCGCCATGCTCAAAGTGCAACAAAACTCCTATACCAATTTTTTGTTCATTGCCGGTTTGGGACTGAGTCTTGTGGGCGCCGTCATTTTTGTGATCAATATGTATCACAAGCGTTAGTCCCGGCTCAGCTTCGAAGATTTGTTTCGCAGGTAAAAATCGGCCAGTACCAGGGCTGCCATGGCCTCAACGATGGGCACCGCGCGCGGAACTACACAAGGGTCATGTCGCCCCTTGCCGGAGACAATTACCGTTTCACCCGCTTTATTGAGACTCTCCTGGTCCTGCATAATGGTCGCTACAGGTTTAAAAGCCACCCGGAAGTAAATGTCTTCGCCATTTGAAATACCGCCCTGAATCCCACCGGACCGGTTGGTTCTGGTATGGATGACGCCGCTCTCGTCCTTATAGAACAAGTCATTGTGAGCCGAGCCGAGCATGGACACACCGTCGAAACCGCTTCCGTACTCAAATCCCTTAACGGCATTTATACTCAGCATGGCTTTACCGAGTTCGGCGTGCAATTTGTCAAAAACAGGCTCACCCCATCCGGCCGGAACGCCCTTTGCCACGCAAAAAACAACCCCTCCTACCGAATCGCCGTTTTTTCTGACCTGGTCAATGTAATCAAACATCTGTTGTGCTACCTCAGGATCTGCACACCTGACGGGGTTCTCCTCTATCTGGCTCCAATCAAGCTCCTGGTAAGGTTTTACCACCTTGATAGCGCCCACCTGGGACACAAAAGCCGATACTGAAACGCCCAGTTCTGCCAACATCAGCTTGGCCAATGCGCCTGCTGCAACCCGCGCTGCCGTCTCCCGCGCAGAACTTCTGCCGCCGCCGCGGTAGTCGCGGATGCCATATTTTTCTTCGTAGGTAAAATCGGCATGAGACGGGCGAAAGCGGTCTGCGATATGTGCATAGTCCTTCGAACGCTGGTCTTCATTCCGGATAAAAAGCGCAATGGGCGTGCCGGTTGTTTTTCCTTCAAAAACGCCGGAGAGCACTTCGAATTCGTCGCCCTCCTTGCGCTGCGTGGTAATCCTGGATTGACCGGGTTTCCTGCGGGACAGCTCCTTCTGAACAAAATCCGAATCGAAAGTCACCCCGGCCGGACAGCCATCGATAACTACCCCGATACCCGCACCATGCGACTCTCCGAAAGTCGATATTCTAAAAATTTTACCGTAGATACTCCCCATGATTGTCTAATACTAATTTGATGATACCCCAGGGCATTCCATTTTACGGGACCCGGTCATCGACGGAACACCCAAAGTGTCCACATCAGCGCCAAAATTACCACAACGTTCATTATGATCCGAAAAATACCTGCATAATTCCGGTAAATCGAAGCCGAATCCAGCTGCTCCAGATTGGCATAAAGCCGGTTCTCCCCTACTGGCGTCACCGTTTCCGCTGCAATCCCCCCTGCCCCCGACACATTGATGGTTTTCGCGGACCGCAAAGTGTCATAGACTTCCCGCTCCGGATCGAAATAAACCCATTGAAAATATCCCTTGAGGGGGAAAACCCCTTTCTGTTTCGGAACCAGGGTATATTCAAAATTTTTTGCGCCGGAAACCGCGTTCAGATCCGCGCGCAATCTTTGGGTAACTGCCGGCGGGTAGAATTCGAAAGTCTGAACCGGTATGGTAGTAGGCGCGGGTATGGCGGTAATATTTCCCTTCCCTTCGATACTGAACAGGTACCTGAAGGGCTGCCCTACGGAGATCCTTTCGTCCGACAATGTATCTGACAGACGGTAGCTGCCTACCGCCACAAGGTCCCTGCGGGGGTGGGCCGGCAGGTTCTTCACCTCGACAGCAACGGGTCTTGAAAAAAAAGTCTTGATTTCCTTTTCCTTCTCTCCCAGGTTCATCTTGAACGAAACCGCGGGAAAAGCGACCGTCTTATGTATGAAAGGAAAGAAAAAAGACTGATAGAGCCGGTATTCGGTATAGTCCCGCCCCCTGATCGCGACCGGTCTCGGCACAATTTCATCGATCCATGTATTTTCTTCCCAGCAACCATCGGGTTTCAGGCTTTTTATCACCCGGTCCAGCTGGTTATCCAGATCAAAAAACTCCATCTGTACCTGGATATCCTTGGCTACATACAAGGACAGGTAAAGGCCGAATCCTTCTCTTATATATACCTTCTTTTTATTCACGCGAACCGCCAAGAACACATCTTCTTTCTCCAGCTGGTCAGACGGTACCCCTTCAATCGCGGGCTCTTCAGCCTGCGACTGTTCTGCCGCAGCGGCTTTGACTCTGAGCACGAAAGGTGGAACCGGATACTGCTTTCCGCCCACGACCACTACCGACGCAGGTACTTCGAGGTAATTGCGGCGAAGGGAATATTGCTGTGAAATAATTTCCTGCTGCACATGCCGGTCCGTCCCGGCGGCCGTGTTATTGCGTAAACGGGTAGTGCTTCCTTTCTCAAGACCTTCCAGGTTCGGGAAAGCTACTTCGACCCGTTTTGCCGGTTGAGGTACGATCACTTTCAGCTCAAACGGCTGTCCCTGACCCAGTTCTGTCTCCCCGATTTCCACCCGGATTTCCTGCCCGGAAGCCGACAGGTTCAGGATAAAAAAAGTCAATAAAAAATTTAAATATCTATATAATTTCATTTATATTTACTAAGCCATACAATAACTGTCAAAGCCAACCAGTTATTCAATTACAACGTTATTCTCACAAAAAACCTTTGTCCAAACAAAACAAATTTACAAACTATGGCTTCTATGCTGGAATACATTAAGATAATCCTTCAAAAAGTCAGCTTTGACCCTCGCTTGTTTGAGAAGGAATTACGTAAGGCTATCCGGATGTTGATGCCAGAGGAAATAAAAAAGCTAAGATTATGGTGCTATGAGCGCTTCAGCAGCAATCACCAGCCCATTCTTGACCGGGTCTTTCTGATTCGGGCCTCTGTATCGTAAAAGTATGCTTACTAAAATGACAATGTAAATAAATGGGGACGCAATCGGTGACCATAGGGTTTAGAAATGTATGTCAGAGGGCTTCGCCCTCTTTCATTTTTTCGGCGTTTTCCGCTATACGCAGCTGCTCGATAAAGTCTCCGATCTCCCCTTCCATCACACTCGGCAGGTTATAAACGGTATAACCGATCCGATGGTCGGTCACCCTGCTTTGCGGGTAATTATAAGTTCTGATCTTATCTGACCGGTCCCCGCTTCCTACCATCGTTTTTCTCTGGGAACTAATCGCTTCATTTTGCTTTCTGAGCTCGATCTCATACAGCCGGGAACGGAGTACGCCCAATGCTCTTTCCTTATTCTTAAGCTGTGAGCGCTCGTCCTGGCAGCTTACCACCAATCCTGAAGGAATATGGGTAAGGCGAATCGCAGAATAAGTGGTGTTTACCGACTGACCGCCCGCACCGGACGACTGGAAGGTGTCTACCCGGATGTCACCCATATTGAGATCAATATCTACCTCTTCAGCTTCCGGAAGTACGGCCACGCTGGCAGCAGAGGTATGCACCCGGCCCTGGGATTCGGTTACGGGAACGCGCTGAACCCGGTGTACGCCTGACTCGAACTTCAGCTTGCCGTAGACGTCCTCCCCCTCTACCTTACAGACAATCTCTTTGTAACCGCCGGTTGAACCTTCGGTATAATCCAGTACCGACAAGCGCCAGCCCATCCGCTCGATATACCGCTGGTACATACGGAACAAATCACCGGCAAATATCGCCGCTTCATCACCGCCTGTCCCGCCGCGTACTTCCAGGATAATGTTCCGGCTATCATTGGGATCTTTCGGGATAAGTAACTCCTTGATTACCGCTTCTACCTCCTCCAGCTTCGGGCTCAATTCATTCAGCTCTTCCTTCGCCATTTCCCGCAGATCCTCATCCTTCTCGTTGGCGATAAGCTCCTTTGCCCCTGCAATATCGGTTGTCAGTTTTTGATAGATCTTAAACTGGTCCGTGATTTTTTCAAGGTCTTTATATTCTTTACTTAGCTTGGAAAAACGCTTGGCATCCGAAACCACTTCGGGCTGCATGATCTGCTGCCCCACCTCTTCGAAACGCTCACGAAGCGCCTCCAGTTTGCTAATAAAACTACTCATATGATCTATAATCGCCCGACACCGGCAAAACCCTTCTCCCGGTTTTTTTTCAGTCGGCAAAGCTACGAAAAATCAGAGAATTTCGGTGCTAAGCGCAAAGCTTACCCGCTTCCTACGAAATTTCTGCCGAACTTTGCCGCACGACCCCGGTCGAAACAAAAGTGACCTCTGATCATGAAGATTCAAAGCCATTCAAACGCTGCAAAATTCACCCGCACCATCGTGGCAGCATTATTCTCCACGCTTGCGCTCCTTTCAGCGTGTAATACCAACGAAAGGGTATCGAATAGCGAAGCACTTGCTTCCGAAATCAAAGCGGCTAAAATCAGGCGCATCACCGGGGCGGAACTGGATGAAATGATGCTGACTTCCGGAAAAAAGATTGCCGGCATTGCAACACAAGCCCTGGAAAAGGACACTTTGCCCGGCAGCTGCACCCCGACAGCCAGTCAACCTGTTTTTGATCTGTTGAAAAAGAAAACCGGCGCCGCACTGACCCTGGTTTACCTGAAAGACACTGCTTCGACATTTTTGTCAGCAAAAGAGAAAGAACTGCTCCGCGCCTACCAATATGAAGCCGGCAAGGGCAGCGCTCTTTCTTCTGAATTGCAAAAACTAAACGACACGCTGTCTGTTTTTTACAGCCCGGTCGAGAAGTCCAGCGCCCTCTTCAGAAATTGCCCTGATGCAGCCGCCTCTCCATTTGTATTGTGGCGGGTAGAGCTCAACCAGAAAAAAGTAATTCAGACCCGCGATTGAGAAGCCTCCGTCACCGGTTTTCAACAATCTTTTTCCAGCGGGCATAGGCCTCCCTCGTAACTGACTGGTCAGTTAAATCCGGATGAATGGTTTTTACTGCCTGCAAGCCATGGAAGGTCTCCGCCCTGTTTTTGAATACACCCGCGCCCAGGCCTGCACCCCGTGCCGCACCTGTAGCGCCGTCGGTATTGTAGAGCTCAACCACCGCACCCGAAATATTCGCGAACGTCTGCCTGAAAAGAGGGCTTAAAAACATATTGGCCTCCCCTGCCCGGATCAGGTCGGACCTGACACCGACGTTCTCCATGATCTCCATGCCGTAATACAAAGCAAAGACAATGCCCTCCTGCGCCGCCCGCAAAAAATGCGGCAGCCCGTGGCGGTTAAATTCCAGCCCATGGAAACTCCCGCCCGGATTTGCATTCAGCAGCACCCGTTCGGCGCCATTCCCAAAGGGAAGGCACATGAGTCCTTCCGCCCCCACCGGTGCTTCGAGCGCCACTTTATTCATTTCCGCATAAGTCAGGTTACCGAATGTCAGGTGGTTCCGGAGCCAACTGTAGAGGCTGCCCGTCCCGTTAATGCAGAGCAAAACGCCATAGCGCGGCGGGCCGCCTTTGGTTACATGTAAAAAAGTATTCACGCGCGAAAGGGGGTCATATTTCGCCTGGTCGCTCACCCCGTATACCACACCGGAGGTACCGCCAGTTGCCGCTACTTCACCAGGTTCGAGCACGTTCAGAGAAAAGGCATTATTGGGCTGATCGCCCGCCCGGTACGTTACCGGAGTCCCTTCGTTAAGACCCAGCAGCTCAGCGCTTTCCCTGGTCAGGAAACCCTGTTCTGAAAATGTGGGAACAATCCGCGGCAGTAGGCTATGGTCAAATCCGTAATGGTCGAGCAGCATCGATGCAGGCGCGTCGGCAACGAAATCCCACAAAACGCCTTCCGACAAGCCGGAGGGCGTAGTCACCACCTCTCCGGTCATGCGGGCAGCAAGGTAGTCGCCGGGTAGCATAAATTTATCTACTTCCGCATAGATACCGGGTTCGTTGGCTTTGACCCAGGCCAGTTTAGAGGCGGTAAAATTTCCGGGAGAGTTCAGCAATCTTTTCAGTACCTCCTGGTCTCCGAGGTCTTTCAGCGCCCTGTTGCCTATTTCCACCGCCCGGCTGTCACACCAGATTATTGACGGGCGAAGCACATTCATCTGCCGGTCTACCACTACCAGGCCATGCATCTGGTACGAAATGCCAACGGCTTTCACATCCCTTCTGTCCACCCCGGAAACCGATATCGCCTCCTGCGACGCCCTGCAGGCATTTTCCCACCAGAGCTCAGGGTGCTGCTCCGCGAAACCCGCCTCAGGCGCCTCTATTCTCATTTCCGTTTTAGGATAGTAAGCCGACGCAACAGTTTCACCCGTTTCTGCGTTCAAAAGTGAGGCCTTTACCGAAGAGCTGCCGAGATCGAATCCTATTAAATACATATCCAGAATAATATTGCTCAAAAATTAAGGGTAGGACTCCGCCGCTAATAGTAGACGGCGGCATCCGGGAATCAAACGGTTAAATGGTAACCGTCTGCGCAAGATACACAGACTCTCAAAATTTACCATGACCGGAAGCGTATGCGGCGTTCAACTCAGATTTTCTGCTAAAACAATGGCCGTTCCCCTCAAAATGTAGTATCAAATTAGCAAATCGGTCTTTTCACCAGTAGGCATGCGGCAAACCGGCCGCATCCGGCGGCGACGCAAACCGATGTATCACTAAATTTCTGAAGCATGATTGCTACCAATTGGCAAACTGTAACTCCCCACAAAAGTAAACTAGGCGAAGGGCCCGTTTGGGACGACCGCCGCCAGCGGATTATCTGGCTTGACATCCTCAACGGAAAAATCCACACCTATACTCCGGGGAAGGATGCGTATTCATTTTCTGAAACCGGGCAGCTTACAGGCGCAGTCGCTTTAACAGAGAACGATACCTTGTTGGCCGCAATGGAAAACGGCTTTTTCGAAATCAACGAGGCTACCGGTACTTCCACCGCCTGGGGTGACCCGGAATCCCACCTCCCCGGCAACCGTTTTAACGACGGTAAGTGCGATCCGAAAGGCAGGTTCTGGGCCGGGACCATGCAAATGGCGGAAACAGAAACAACAGGCAACCTCTATGTGATGGATGTTGACAGAAGCGTTTATCACAAGCTTTCCGATATAGGGTGTTCCAATGGCCTTGCATGGAATTCCCGGCACGACACGATGTACTACATCGATTCGCCTACCCGTGAGGTAGCTGCGTTCGATTACGACCCGGAGACTGCCGCCATTTCCAACCGGCGCGTAATCCTGACCATCCCCGAAGGCGACGGGTTTCCCGACGGCATGACCATTGACGCCGAAGACCAGCTTTGGGTTGCACTCTGGGACGGCTGGAAAGTGATCCGTGTCGACCCCGATAATGGGTCAATCACGGCGCAGATCGAGCTTCCGGCTGCCAGAATAACCTCTGCAACATTTGGCGGACCCGATCTTACGGATTTATACATCACTTCCGCCCGGGTGGGTCTCTCCGAAGAAGAATTGGAAAAGCAGCCATTGGCAGGCAGCCTGTTCGTGATCAGGAATGTAGGCGTACGAGGAGTCCAAGGCGTCAGGTTCGGCCGGTAAAACAAGCAATAAAAGCTTCGCCGGTTTCAGAATCTCAGAACGAAATCTTCCTTCGCCTGCTCTTTTCTGAAAAAAACGAGCCCGATCCAGAATAAATCGAGGGTGACCGTGACAGCCGGGTGTTTCTTAATTTCATCCCAGGCGGCGGTCATCTCTTCCGACCAGTAGATATCGTCGAAAATAAAAACGCTTTCATTCCCTGCCTGGGGAAGACAAGTCTGAAAATAGCGTACGGTCGGCTCGTAGCGGTGATTGGCATCGAAATATACCATATCAAGGTTTGCGCCGATGTTTTTTACCACGTGAGGGAGGGTCTCGTCAATATTGCCCGTTACAATTTCAATATTTTTTGCCCCGGCAGCTTTAAAGTTCTCAGAAGCTATCGCGGAAGTCGCGGGGCAACCTTCGAAAGTGAGGATATGCCCTCCGGGAATGGCTTTCGAGAAGTAAAGCGTAGTCAGCCCGAGTGAAGTGCCCAGCTCCACCACTGTTCGCGGGGCAAAATGCCCGGCGAGGCGGTAAAACAATTCGCCAAACCGGACCGGCTTTTCCGCATTTTTTGCAATCTGGCTGATCCGGCGTTTGTTGGACTTGTCGATTCGCGACCCGGCGCCCAGGTCCAGCACCTCAATTTCGGTGTGGTTCCGCCGCAATTGTTTTCTCAACAACTCCAGGTCATCAAACCCCGTCCGGCTTCCAGACCGGTTTCTGATGACGTCACGGTACAATTCATACACGAAGGGAGAATGAATGGAATGTTCATTCCCGGCCCTGAAGAAGTACTTTAAATAGGGTAATATCAACTACTTAAGATAATTTAAATAAAGAAAGGGGTCAATTGAGCAGGTGCGGGGCAACAAGGGTAAATTCCGGGATGATGACCTTGAACCGATAACCGTCCAAAAGTCGTTCCATCAGGTAAGTCCCGTTCATTTTTCCAAGCCCGGAGCTCAGGTTGCAGCCGGAAACATAGTCATGAACCTCGCCCGGCTCAAGCACCGGCTGTTGCCCCACGACTCCCTCGCCCTCTACTTCGTAATACTTGAAGTTCGAATCATAAACATGCCAATGCCTCCTCAGCAATTGAACGGTCTGGCTGCTCCGGTTCTCAATCATGATTTTATAAGTAAACACGAAGTGAGATTTCCCCGGGTTGGAATAATCCGGCTGATACTCGGTAAGCACGCTCACCTTTACCCCTTCTGTTACCTCCGAAACCATTTCTTTTCTGATTTAGTTTTGACGAATTTAGTAACCGAATAGTAAACAATAAAAGTTTCAATCAATTATTTTGCGGTTAGCAGCTGTGATTTCCGAATCCGGCTTTTGATCTTCATTTTAATCGTCGCCGGACCCATGGATGTAAAAATTGACCCGTCTTGGAAAAACAGACTTCATGATGAGTTCACCAAACCCTACTTTGAACACCTGATCGGGTTCGTTAAAAAAGAATACAGTGAAGGGAGGGTATACCCGCCCGGAAAGCAGATTTTCAATGCTTTTGACCGGTGTACCTTTGAAAACTGTAAGGTGGTTATCATCGGCCAGGACCCTTACCACGGTCCGGGTCAGGCAAACGGCCTTTGCTTCTCGGTAAACGACGGAATCCCTAAGCCACCGTCGTTGTTAAATATTTTCAAAGAAATACAGGACGACCTGGGCAAACCAATACCTGTTTCAGGAAACCTGGAGCGTTGGGCAGACCAGGGGGTGCTGCTTCTGAACGCCACGCTGACGGTTAGGGCAGGACAGGCCGGCTCCCACCAGGGGAAGGGCTGGGAAACTTTTACCGATGCGGTTATCGAAAAGATTTCGGATGAAAAAAAAGGGGTAGTGTTCATGCTCTGGGGCCGCTATGCCCAGGAAAAAGGGCGCGTGATCCATGCTGAGAATCACCTGGTACTGACTTCGAAACACCCGTCTCCTATGGCCGCGGCATCAGGCGGCTGGTTTGGCAACAAGCATTTTTCCAAAACAAACGACTACCTTATCAAAAGAGGCCTTACCCCGATTGAATGGTGACCTGCCGGCAGTACTTGTCACCGGTGCTAGTCGCGGGGGGGGGGGGAGGGCGGCGGCGGCGGAAGCGTCATTCCGAGCGCAGCCGAGGAATCTCCCGCTCCCTGGACTCAATCCTTTAAATAGGTTTTTTCTAACAACAGGAGATCCTTCGGCTTCACTGCGTTCCGCTCAGGATGACCCTCCGGCAGATGCGCCACTATTGACAATTCTACGGATGGGCGCACCGTTCGGACGGTCATTCCGAGCGGAGCCGAGGAATCTCCCGCTCCCCGGACTCAATCCTTTAAATAGGATTTTTCTAACAACAAGACACCCTTCAGCTCCACTGCGTTCCGCCCAGGATGACCCTGCGGCAGATGCGCTGCCATTAACAATACTATGGATGGGCGCGCCGTCCGGACGGTCATTCCGAGCGCAGTCGAGGAATCTCCCGCCCCCGTACCCAATCCTTTTAAATAGGATTTTTCTAACAACAGGAGATCCTTCGGCTTCACTGCGTTCCGCTCAGGATGACCCTCCGGCAGATGCGCTGCCATTAACAATACTATGGATGGGCCGCCGTCCGGACGGTCATTCCGAGCGAAGCCGAGGAATCTCCCGCTCCCCATACCCAATCCTTTAAATAGGATTTTCTAACAACAGGAGATCCTTCGACTCCACTGCGTTCCGCTCAGGATGACCCTCCGGCAGATGCGCTACAATTGACAATACTACGGATGGGCGCGCCGTCCGGACGGTCATTCCGAGCGGAGCCGAGGAATCTCCCGCTCCCTGGACTCAATCCTTAAATAGGTTTTTTCTAACAACAGGAGATCCTTCGACTACACTGCGTTCCGCTCAGGATGACCCTCCGGCAGATGCGCTGCCATTAACAATACTATGGATGGGCGCACCGTTCGGACGGTCATTCCGAGCGCAGCCGAGGAATCTCCCACTTTCCGTATCCAATCCTTTAAATAGGATTTTCTAACAACAGGAGATCCTTCGACTCCACTGCGTTCCGCTCAGGATGACCCTCCGGCAGATGCGCTACAATTGACAATACTACGGATGGGCGCGCCGTCCGGACGGTCATTCCGAGCGGAGCCGAGGAATCTCCCGCTCCCCATACCCAATCCTTTAAATAGGATTTTTCTAACAACAGGAGATCCTTCGACTCCACTGCGTTCCGCTCAGGATGACCGTCCGGGTGGTAGCCTCCGGCTACCATTGACTTCCATTGACAACATCTATTTGTCATCTCCGCTACAAGGTGTTTTCGCAAAAAAACTTCTTTCTCGGGATGACAGTCCATTCGCAGCTCATAACTTAAACAAAAAAATGGCAACCATCACGGGCTGCCATTTTTCCACCATCTATCTCTCTTTATTTAATCAACATACCATAATGACACTCTCAAGGTCACCCTTTTGAGCACATCTGGTGGCAGTTCCGGTTTCTTACAACTGAAACGGGCCAATTGTCGACGTAAATATACGAAAAAAAAATTTATTGAACTATTTGTATAAAAATTTGTGCAAATTAGTCGTTACATTGCTACTGCGTACTATACTGAATCGTTTTCAAATCAAATTTACATGCTATGCGACCATATGCTCGTTTCTTGCTGGTGTGGCTCCTTGTGCCTTCACCAACCGCTTATGCAATTCCGGGAAACCATTTCTGGGGTTTTTGGGCACATAAATTTATCAACCGGATGGCGGTCTATCGCCTCCCGCCGGAGCTCAGTCCATTTTTTAAAGCTCATATTGCCTTCATCTCCGAAAATGCCGTAAATCCAGATCGCAGGCGCTATGCGGTTGTAGGGGAAGCGGAACGCCATTTTATCGATCTCGACGCCTACCCAGGTGATACACTCCCTGAAACCTGGCCGGAAGCCGTGAACCGTTACGGCGAGGAAGCCCTTAGAAAGCATGGAATTGCGCCTTGGTACCTGCAAAAGCACCTTTACCTGCTTACCGAAGCGTTCAGAGAAAAAAAAACTGATCGAATTATCCGCCTTGCTACCGACCTGGGCCATTACGTGGCGGATATCCACGTTCCGCTTCATACTACGCGGAATTACAACGGACAATTAAGCGGTCAGGATGGTGTTCACGCCTTCTGGGAATCGAGGCTTCCGGAAAAATACGCAAATGAATATGAATTCTGGGTCGGTCCGGTCACTTACCTGCCCAATACAACAGAAACGCTCTGGGCTACTGTCCGCCACACACACGCAGCTTGTGACAGCGTTCTTTTATTTGAACGAAAGATTTACACCACTCTCCCGGAAGGGCGGCGCTATGCTTATGAAATGCGTAACCAGGTGCTGGTTAAGCTTCAGTCCGCCGAATTCACCGATGCCTACCACAAAATGCTTGACGGGCAGGTGGAGCGCCAGATGAGAAGCGCTATCCGGCTTATAGGCGATTTCTGGTACACGTGCTGGGTAAACGCCGGGCAACCGGTTCTTGATACGGTGGCTGATTCACCCGACCCTGAGCCCACTCCTTCCATGCCGGCTGATACGCTGCCACATACTCGCCCGGATGTAGACCGCTGACACTTAGTAAAACAGTTCTTTGTCAAGCAAAGTCCTTATTTGAGCAAAGTCATCTTCGTTATTCGCAAAATCCATCTGATTCACATCGATGGTGATTAACCGGCCGTGGTCATAGCTTTTCACGAATTCTTCGTAGTACCTGTTGAGATTCAGCAGGTATTCGTCTGAAATTGAAGATTCAAAATCGCGCCCGCGCTTCGCGATCTGGCTTTTCAGTTTTGGCAAGTCAGCCTTGAGGTAAATCATCAGATCCGGCGCCGGCACGGCCTTGACAATGGTGTTAAAAAGCATTTTATAGCTTTGGTAGTCGCGTTCCTCCATCATGCCCGAATCAAAAAGATTTCGCGCAAAGATGAAGGCATCTTCAAAAATCGTCCGGTCCTGTACGATTGTCGTATAGGTCAGTCCACGAATTTTCTGAATTTGCTCAAACCGACTGTTGATAAAAAAGATCTGGAGATTGAACGACCAGCGTTTCATATCTTTATAAAAATCAGCCAGGTAAGGGTTGTTCTCGACTGCTTCGTACAGTACCCCCCAGTTGTAGTGTTCGCCAAGCATGGCGGCCAGCGTTGTTTTTCCGGCACCAATATTGCCGGTGATCGCGATGTGCATACCGTATTAATTTTCTCCGGCAAACGTAAGCAAATTATGTGAGGTGTGGGGTATGAGGGGTGAGGCGTGAGGTATGGGGGCGAAGGAACGTGGGGTATGAGGGAGACGGCAGCGACCGGAAGGTAATCGCCCCGGAGTACCGCCGGACGTTCCCCTTCCCCTTCTCACACCTCATACCTCATACCTTACACCTCACCCCTCCTCTCCTAATCCTCCAGATACCCGTATTTCCCCAGGTTAAAATCCCGGATGGCTGCGTGCACCTCTTCCTGCGAATTCATTACGAAGGGGCCGTGCTGAACAATCGGTTCGTTGAAGGGCTCGCCGCTCATTACCAGTAATAAAGCGTCTTCCGTGGCAGTTACCGAGAAAGACTCGCCGTCGTTCTGAAAAATAACGAAATGATCTTTCCCGACCACGGAGTCATCATTGACTTTCACAGCGCCCTCTATCACCAGGAAGGCGGTGTTGTAGTGTTTCGGAAAGCTGAAGGGGACAGTCACCTCTTTTACAAGCCGGGCATTGAACAGATGGACAGGCGTAAAGGTAGAACCTTGTCCTTCGACCCCTTCGTAATTCCCGGCAATCACTTCCACCACACCGTTATTTCCGGGCAAGCGGTACCGCCCCATCTTCTCGCTTACCAACGCCTGGTATTGAGGTGCAACTTTCTTGAACCTGGCCGGCAGGTTTACCCAAAGTTGAACCATTTGAAATGGTCCGCCGGTTTTGCTGAACTCCTCGTCGTGATATTCCTTGTGGAGGATCCCGCTCCCTGCCGTCATCCATTGCACATCCCCTTCCCTGATAACCCCGCTGTTGCCCGCGCTGTCATGGTGGGCCACCGCGCCCTGGTAGGCAATTGTAACGGTTTCAAAACCGCTGTGCGGGTGGGCGCCTACGCCACGCAGCCGCTTGGACGGGGAAAATTCAAACCTCGCGTTGTAGTCCATCATCACAAAAGGGTCCATTCTTTTCTGAAGAGACGGATAACCGTTCGGTATAAAATTATGAACCCTGAACCCATCGCCGACATAATGCGGCGCAGATGGCGAAAAGACTTTCTCGATATTTCTCATGTCATCAGATCTTATTGTAATCAATGACACAAAATTAACCCCTCTCCTGCCTCAGCGCCTTGATGTAAATCAATTAACGCTGCTACCGGAATACGGTTGCTTAATTCAGACTTTCTGGTTTTTGCGGGCGAGATCCTTGCGAACGCGGCTGAGGCTCTCGGGTGTAATTCCCAGGTAGGAAGCGATCATCCACTGCGGGATCCGGAAGGTCAGGTCAAAATACGTTTCGATAAAATGAAGGTAGCGCTGCTCGGCCGTGGCACTGAGGAGCAGATTAATCCTACCCTGCAGCTGGCGGATATGATTCTGAAGCAACCGTTCGTTAAAAACCCCGTAAGAAGGATTGGAACACATGGCCTTTTCGATAAAAAGCTGATCAAACATCACCACATCCGTCGGCTCGATCGCCTGGATGTTCATTTGCGAGGGTTCTCCAAAATAATAACTGCCCCGATCCCCGATGAACCAGTTTTCCGGCGCAAACTGGAGTATATGCTCCTTGCCCGCCTCGTCAACAGAATACGAGCGCAACAAACCGCTTTCTACAAAAATATGAGACTTGCATACATCGCCTTCCAACAGGACAAACTCTCCCGGCCTGAAGTGCTTCCGGGTCAGAAAGGGTTCCAGCTCCCGGAACTCATCCTCTGATAACATGGCCTTGTCCGCCAGGTACTTCTTAAATTGATCGGCCATAAATAAACGGATAGCTCAAAAGTCTTTGAGCAAAGTTAACCAAAGAATCAGCTCCTCAAAAGGCTTCACCGGGCCTGCCAGGACCGCCGCAAGGAAAGCTCGTTTCAAAAAATGATTTTCAGTTATCAGTATAACCGCACGTTCATCCGTCTTATCACTACAATTTCCCCGACTGAATATTCCGGCATTGATATGCACCTAAAACGTTTCCTCCGTTCCAGCTTTACCAGGCCCGGTTTCTGGTGTATTCTATTGGCAGGCCTCATCAACGCCGCCTGTCAAAACGACAACCGCTCTTATACCGGCTGGACCGAGTACCTGGGCGGTCCTGATCGCAACCATTATTCTGAATTGGATCAACTTTCACCGGAAAACGTAGCGAACCTGCAAGTGGCCTGGAGCTACAGCACCCCCGATAGCGGTCAGATGCAAACTTCGCCCATTGTAGTAGACAGCATCCTGTACGGTGTAACGCCCGGGGTCAGAGCATTTGCCATACACGCCGCCACCGGAAAGGAAATCTGGACGTTTGGGGACACGCTAAAAAAATGGTCGCATGTGAGTCGCGGCGTAACTTTCTGGAAACAAGGGAAACAACAACGCATTTTTATAGGTATCGGACATCATCTATACGCCGTTGACGCAATTACCGGTAAACCGGCAACGGAATTCGGCGACGGTGGTAAGCTGGACCTGCGCACCGGCTATCCCGAAATTGCAAAAAACAAGTATGTAGTTTCCACCACGCCACCGGCCTTATTTGAAAATATTCTCCTGCTTTCCGTAAGGCTTTCCGAAGACACCGATGCCGCTCCCGGCGATATCCGGGCATTTGACGCTGCCTCCGGAAAGCATCTCTGGACGTTTCACACCATTCCGCATCCCGGTGAAGAGGGATATGAGACATTTCCTCAGCATGCCTACCTCAATAAAGCTACCGGAGCGGCCAATAATTGGACCGGCATGGCCATTGACACCAAACGCGGGATGGTTTTTGTACCAACAGGATCTACTTCCTATGATTTTTTTGGCGGTAACCGCGCCGGGCAAAACCTGTACGCCAATTCACTGTTAGCACTTGATGTAAGAACCGGCCGGAAAATCTGGCACTACCAGACCATTCACCACGATCTCTGGGACCGCGACCTGCCCGCTCCCCCCAACCTGGTCCGGGTAAAACACGAAGGACAGTACATCGACGCAGTGGCGCAGGTCACCAAGCATGGCTATGTTTTTCTGTTCAACCGGGAAAATGGAACTCCCCTGTTTCCCATTGAAGAAATTCCTGTACCAACGGACGGGCTCCCCGGTGAAGTGGCCTGGCCCACGCAGCCCATCCCGGTAAAACCCGCTCCCTTCGCCCGTCAGGCACACCAGGTTACTGAAAACGACATCAATCCCTATGCCGTCAACCGGGATGAACTGCTGGCAATTTTCAAAAAAACAGACCGTCGACAGTTTGCACCTCCAGGCACAAACGGCTCGCTGATCCTGCCCGGCTTTGACGGCGGAGCAGAGTGGGGCGGCGCTGCAGCGGTCCCGCAGGAAGGGATTCTGTATGTGAACAGCAACGAAATGCCATGGATACTGACCATGGTGCCCACGCCTGCCGACGCAATGCTTGCCCATCTCAGCCCGGGCGAAAAAGTATATACCCTGAATTGTGCTACCTGCCACCAGGCCGACCGCAGCGGCAACCAGAAAAGCGGGTATCCTTCGTTAATAGACATTGGCCGCCGGCAAAACCGTGGCTACTTAGATCGTATCATATCCGGCGGCAAAGGAATGATGCCCGGATTCACGCAGCTCACCTCCGCAGAAAGGCAATCTTTAATCGACTTTTTGCTGGGAGAAGAAAAAACCGAAGCGGTTGCCGGCAATGAAAAGCACCATGAGCAGCTCCCTTTCAAAAGCACGGGCTATCACAAATTTCTCGACAGGAATGGCCTTCCGGGGATTGCACCTCCATGGGGAACCCTCAATGCAATTGATTTGAATACGGGGGAATATCTTTGGAAAATTCCCCTCGGGGAACTTGACTCTCTGAAAAAACTGGGAGTACCGGCCACCGGCCTCGAAAATTACGGCGGACCATTGGTGACCGGCAACGGATTGCTCTTTATTGCTGCTACCAAGGACGAAAAATTCAGGGCTTTTGACCGGCATACCGGAAAACTCCTTTGGGAGACGCAACTGCCCGCTTCAGGGTTTGCCACGCCCATTACCTACCGGTACGGCGGTAAACAGTATGTGGTAATAGCCTGCGGCGGCACCAAGCTCGGCACCCGCAAAGGGAATCAATACGTGTCTTTCGCCCTGCCCTGATACTTATCAGTCAACCTCGGGTGCATCGCAGGGCATATTGGCAATTTCTTCCAATTCCTGTTTTGTCACACCGCTGTAAAAGGTCGGGCAGCTTTTGATAAAGGCAACCACCTCTTTTTTGTAAGCCTCGCAATTGGCAACGCTTGGTTCATTTCCGAAAGCCACAGCTGCCTTGGTCACCTTCTCGGCATTAGCTCCGCAATTGAGAGGATTGGGATTACTTTTATCCTTACATCCGACAAACAGGGCAGTCAGGGCAACAGCCGCAACAATTACATTCTTTTTCATTTTGGTTCAATATTTTTGATAGGATATTGAACCAAAAATACCCGGGCGCGCCCATACCCCGAAACAATCGTTATTGAACGGGCAAATTGCTTATCAAACGGTCAAAAGCTTGCCCATTACATAGTCATTCATCCAGAAATCCCCTATCGGAATGTCCTCTTCAAACAAAATCCGGTACCCCATCTTCTCATAAAAAGTCCGGGCGGGGTTATGCCGGTTCACATTGAGCCTGATTTCGTTGCCCTTGCGTTGCTTTACCTGGTCTTCAATAGCCGAAAGCAAAAAACGCCCGGCGCCCGTCCCCTGTGTAGCGGGTGTAACATAAATTTTATGAAGTTTAAAAATGCCGTTTGGATCCGGCCCGGCATAGGAAGCGAAACCACAGGCAGTGCTGTCTGCTTCCAGGATAAAAAACCGGTGCTCGTCCATCTGTCGCAACAACGCCGATTCGTTATAAATGCGCGCGAACATGTCGTCACACTGATCTTTCCCGATAATAGGTTCATAGGTAACCCACCAGGTTTGTTTCTGGAGGTCTATTACGAGCGGAATGTCTGCCGGCCTGGCCGCCCTTGTTGTGAATCCTGACATATTGCTTAATTTTGCCAGCTAATGTAACTTATTTCCATGAGCATCAGCAAACGACCTCTCATACTGGTAACCAACGACGATGGCATTACCTCTTTAGGAATCAGGACACTTGTTGAATTAATGACGCAGTTGGGAGATGTAGTAGTCGTGGCGCCTAACAGTCCGCAGTCCGGGATGGGGCACGCGATTACGATGGGTGAACCGCTGCGCCTTTACAAGACCGACATTTTCGTAGACGTGGACGAGTATGAATGCTCCGGAACCCCTGTTGACTGCGTAAAGCTGGCCAGGCATTATGTGCTGAAGGACCGGGCCATTGACCTGGTGGTAAGCGGAATTAACCATGGAAGCAATAGTTCCATTAACGTTTTATACTCCGGCACCATGTCGGCCGCAATAGAAGGCGCCGTTGAAGGAATTCCTTCAATAGGTTTCTCTCTCTGTGATTTTCGCGAAGACGCCCATTTCGATCATGCGCGTGATGCGATTCTCCAGATCACGCGGCAAGCGCTGGAAAACGGTATTCCCAAAGGAACCGCGCTCAATGTAAATATACCCGCGTTTGAGGGGAAACCGGTGAAAGGCATCAAAATTTGCCGGCAGGCCGACGCCCGCTGGCGCGAACGTTTTGACAAACGGGTAGATCCCCACGGCCGCAACTACTTCTGGATGTCCGGCGACTTCGTCAATCTCGACGCCGAGAAAGCAAGTACCGACGAATGGGCGCTGGAAAACGGGTACATTTCTATTGTTCCCTGCCAGTTTGACCTTACCGGCTACCAGGCCATTGCCGCAATCAGCCAATGGAACCTCGGCAATAGCCTGCCGGTTTAATCTGTTTACTCATCGTATTTTGTTATATTACTGTTGAATGGCGCTTCTTGGCAATCTTATTAAAGCAGGAGTCAAATTAGGGAACATGGTGGTATTTCGCAACCGTGTTGACGCCGAACCCTTGCAACGGAAATCTCTTGCCAAGCTATTGTCCAAAGCAAGGAATACTGCGTTTGGAAGGACCTATGGCTTTGAAGAAATACTGACGCAGCTTTTGTACCGCCGCGACCTTTCTTACTATGAAACTTTCAAAAAGCTGCCGGTGTATGATTACAACGCCATGCACCGTGATTGGTGGCACCGGGTGATCGAAGGCGAGGAAGATGTATGCTGGCCCGGTCGTGTCAAGTATTTTGCATTGAGTTCCGGCACCTCGGAGGCGGCAAGCAAGCAGATACCGGTTACCAAGGCCATGTCAAAGGCTATACAGCGCACCAGTATCAGGCAGATTCTGGCGCTTGGCCAGTACCGGGACCTACCCGACGATCTCTACGAAAAAGGATTGCTAATGCTCAGCGGCAGCACCAATCTTTCTAAAATTAACGACCGTTTTGAAGGCGACCTAAGCGGTATTTCTATTGGCCAGATCCCGTTTTGGTTCAAACCTTACTACAAGCCGGGCGCGGAAATCGCCCGGACCAAAGACTGGGAAACCAAACTGGAAAAAATAACGAAAGAAGCCCACAAATGGGATATCGGGTACATCGTGGGGGTACCCGCCTGGCTCCAGTTGCTCCTGGAGCGCATCATTGCGCACAACCAGGTGAATAATATCCACGAAATCTGGCCCAACCTGAGTGTCTTTGCCCACGGCGGCGTTTCATTTGAGCCGTACCGGAAAGGGTTTCAGAAGCTGCTGGGAAAACCGATACATTACATAGAGACTTACCTTGCCTCTGAAGGCTTCCTGGCTTACCAGACGCACCCCGAAGCAAAAGGCATGCAGCTTGTCCTGGACAACGGGATCTTTTTTGAGTTTGTCCCGTTCACGCCGGCCAATTTCGACGCAGATGGCAATATTGTAGCGAGGCCCGAAACCCTCCTCCTGCACGAAACCGAGGAGGGAAAAGAGTACGCGCTTCTGCTGTCTACCTGTTCGGGCGCCTGGCGTTATCTCATCGGCGACACGATCAAGTTTGTAGACAAGGCCAAGGCTGAAATTATCATTACCGGCCGAACCAAGCATTTCCTGAGCCTCTGCGGTGAACACCTGTCCGTCGACAATATGAACAAGGCAATCGACCTCTTGTCTGAAAAGCTGGAAATTTCAATCCCGGAGTTCACTGTGATCGGAAAGAAAAACGATACCGCTTTCTCCCACCACTGGTACATCGCGACCAACGATGCTGCCGACGCTCAGGAGGCAACGGTTCAACTGGACAATTTCCTGAAACAGCTGAATGACGACTACATAGTCGAACGCCGCCATGCGCTTAATGAAGTTACGGTAACCATTCTCCCGGTAAAGGCTTTCTATGACTGGATGGAAAGCAAAGGGAAACTGGGCGGCCAGAACAAATTTCCGCGTGTTTTGAAGAGCCGGCAAATCGACGATTGGGAGGGATATCTCCGGGCACACCAATACCCCGTTGCCTGACAAAAAAAGAAAAAAAACAGCAACGTTTTAAAGCGTTTTCTTGTTCAGTGGTAAGGGATTATCCGTCATTAAAAATGGAAAAACTGACATCGAAAACTTACGTTCTGTGGCTTCTCATACTGAGTTGCCCGCTTTTATCGTGCGGACAGTCGCGTCAGAACAAAACAAAACCGGAAATGAAAAACGAGGAAACCAGCCAAAAAAGTGAGGCGGAGTGGAAACAACAGCTCTCACCGGAGCAATATTATGTTCTTCGTGAGAAAGGAACGGAACGTCCCTTCTCCGGCAAATTATTGATGAACAAGGAGAAAGGCGTCTATAAATGCGCTGGCTGCGGCGCCGTTCTTTTTACTTCCGACAGCAAATTCGATTCGCATTGCGGCTGGCCGAGTTTTGACCGGGAAATTGCGGAAGGAAAGATCAGGGAACATAAAGATACTTCTCATGGAATGATCCGGACCGAGATTACGTGTGCCAAATGCGGCGGGCACCTGGGGCATGTTTTTGATGACGGGCCCACTGAAACCGGGCTGAGGTACTGCGTCAACTCATTGTCACTTGAATTTACAAAAGCGCCGTAACCTCCTGATTCCTGAGATAGGTCATGCCGGGGCTCGCTCCATCTCTTCTACGGAAACCTTATATTTGCAGTCAGATTTTTGAAAACCCCTTCCCGGATGGGTGAGACCGGGCCGGATAGTAATGGAAGATAAAGCCTATCGCGTCATATTGTATTACAACTATACCCGGGTTGAAAATCCCGACGAATACCGGGATCAGCATCACCTGTTTTGCGTTCAGAACAATTTGCTGGGCCGGGTTATTATTTCTCCGGAGGGATTGAACGGAACGGTATCAGGCCTTAAGGAAGATTGCGAGAAATACATGCAATATATCTGCAGCGATGAGAGATTTGCCGCGACACAATTTAAGGTAGAACACCATGACAGACATGCTTTTCACAAGCTGCACGTCCGTGTCAAGGAAGAAATAGTCAATTCGGACCTTCCGGTAGACCCGACGGTCCGGACGGGCAAGCACCTGGAGCCGGCCGATTTCAAGGCAATGCTCAATGACCCGGATGTGGTATTGGTGGATATGCGTTCCAATTACGAGCACCAGCTTGGCAAGTTCAAGGGGGCCGTCACTTTCGACATGGAAAACCTGCGGGAGCTGCCGCAGCATGTCAGCGAAATCGAGCATCTGCGCCATAAAAAAGTAATCACCTACTGCACGGGCGGAATCAAATGTGAAAAGGCAAGCGCTTACCTCCTAGACCAGGGTTTTACCGACGTGTACCAGCTTCATGGCGGCATTATCCGCTATGGACTCGAAGAAGGCGGCGAGAATTTTGACGGGCGGTGCTACGTTTTTGACAACCGGGTGGCGGTAGATGTCAACCAGGTCAACCCCGAGGTCATTTCGACCTGTCATATTTGTGGAACACCGAGCGGACGTATGGTCAATTGCGCTAATGCCGAATGCAATCTCCATGTACCTATTTGTGAAGCCTGTTCGGACCAAATGGAAGGCGCCTGCTCTGAAGAATGCCGGCAGCATCCCGCAAAACGCCCCTATGATGGCCGGGGCTATTACCCGACTCCGAGCAACAATTATACTCCGCTGCAAGGCTTTAAAAGTCGCAAAAAGCAGTTGAGGGTGGAGGGAAAACTGTAGCTTCCGGATATGCAGCACGTACCCACGCTCGAAAAAATTCCCGGTCTGAATTTTACGGCGATTGATTTCGAGACCGCCAACAACGAACGGAGCAGCGCCTGTGCCCTCGGGGTAGTAAAGGTCGTGGACGGCCAGATTCACGACGCCAGGCAATGGTTCATCAGGCCGGAGCCGCTCGAAGTCGGATTTTACCAATTCAGAGTACACGGCATCAGTCTCAAAGCGCTGGAAAACCAGCCTACCTTTCCTGAACTATGGTCTGAAATAAGGCCGCTGCTCGAGAACGAGCTGCTGGTGGCCCATAATTTAAGCTTCGATCTTGGCATACTCAGGTATTCATGCCGGCATTTCGGCATGACCTACCAGCCAGGAAAAGCATTTTGCACGCTTCGGGCAGCCAAGGCAAACTGGAAAAACGAGGCCTCGTACAGTCTTTCCAAACTTGCAGCCCGGCTAGGACATACCTTTAAGCATCACGATGCCCTGGAAGACGCACTCGCCTGTGCGCTCCTCGCAAGGGAAATGGCAGTTGAAAACCAGGTCAACGACATTCTCGCCTGCCCGCCTTACTCTATCATACCCAACCGGGTACGGAGAAAATCCCCCCTGGAACCTGCTATTACCGACCTGCCGGAAAGCCGGGCAATACTCGACAAAAACATTGTCTTTACGGGAAACCTGCGAAAACTCAGCCGGGAAGACGCCTATTGCCTGGCCGAACACCTGGGCGCCGTTCCTTCCAATTCGGTCAACGCCGCTACCCATTACCTGGTGACCGGTGATGCTACCATCAAACGTTACGGGAAAAAGTTCAGGCTCACAAAACTTCAAGAAGCCCAGCAACTGATCTCGCTCGGGCATAAAATTGAAATTATCTCGGAAAGCGATTTTTATGCCCTGGTGGGTTTATAGCTAGTCCGCTTTTGACGCCTAGCGTCAAATACCGAATTTCACCCGGTTTTTTATTTTCAGGTAGAAGGGCAACTCGTAAAAAGCGCCGAACCGCCGAATTACACGTTCATCCGGCATCAATCCTGCATCCGGCAACAATCTTTCGGAGGTCAACCCGACATCGTGCGCTGTCGTGCGAAAAGTAAAGTTCGTTCCGCTGCCGTCCGTTCCGATGTTCTTTACTTTTGATTTTACGGGGTACACTCCATATGCCCCGGAGACTGCCTGAGAAAGGCACCACCGTACCGCCCAGGAATCGGTAATTCCATGTTGTTGTTTGTAAATCATGGGCCATAAATCACTTCCCCCTGCTAAAAAGCGCGCTTTTAGTTCCGGATCTTTCAGGAGGCGCCGGTAATTTTCTGTCCCCCAGTCGGCCTGCCGCCAACTGGACTCCCATGTCCCCCAACCCCAGGAACTGGCTCTTGGCGCCAGGTAGAAATCGTGATCATAGTCTTCGGGCAAACGAACGGGCGGGGCATATCCGGTTACCGAGAAGATGTCGCTTCGGGATTCGTAAGTATCCAGAAGTTCATTCATCGTAGCCAAGAAATCGGGCGTGGTGAGCATGTCATCCTCCAGCACAATCACCCGCTTGTGCAGCGCCAATACCTGTGTAACACCGTTGATCACCGACTTCCCCAGTCCGAGATTCTGCGCGGCCTCAGAAACAGATACCTTTTTAAAGCCAGCTATCGATGTAAGGTATTGCCTGACTGCTCCGACCTGCGGCCGGTCGCGCTCGCCGCGGTATCCGTCGGAAAAAATATAAAGTGTACTTTCCGGGGCCAGTACATTTAATTGAAGCGCTTCAATGGTCTGCTGCAGATGGTCTTTCCGATTGTAGCAAAAAACGACGATTGGAGCCAATTCTTTCGCCATAGCTAACGAACCGGTTTGACCGCATCCACCAGCAGGGAAGTGTACACCAATTTCCCGTCCTGGTTACGTTTGTCAAATTTTGCTGACCGTCCGATGAAACCGTCCCCCGGATCCCACGGATTTTGATGAAATACTTTCTGTTCGTCAAAGTATTCAAGGGGGGACACTTCAAACCCTACCTTTTCCAGCTCTTTTGTTATCAGGCGATAGTCATACAACAGTTTGTGGTCGTCGGCACCTTCCCCCGTTCCGCCGGGCCTTACCCGCTCGATGTATTCGGGAGAGGCATGAAAGCCATCGGGGACTGCTATACGGAGAAACCCTCCGGGCTTGAGAAAAGCAAAACAATTGGCAAAGCCTAAACGGCCCTGCTCCGGCGTGAGGTGCTCCCAAACGTGCTCGGCAAGAATAATATCAATTGAACCGGGGGTAAAATACTTTTCCCAGTTTTCTTTCTTTAAAATATCAAGTGTATCTACATCCGAATGAATCCAACCCGGGAAATAGGTATAGCAGGCCCCTACCACCAGTTTTACCGGTTTATTCCTGGCATAATTTCGCAATTGCCACTTGCTATGCGGTTTCTGAAGAAAAGCTACCCAAATTTTCTGGAAAATATTCATTGGAAATCCTTGTTACGCATTCCTGTCCGCCCCTGCCCGTGCCGTCAAACACAAATGTCCGACATTTTTTTCAGACAATCGCGACTTCCGGCGCAGGCATATTCGCTCAACCCCGCTTGCCCCGTCCGCTGCTCCGTCGAAAAATGAGCAGAGCTTTCCCTTTAATTGCGCGATCTGGGATAAATCGTATTTTTGCCGGGCATATGCATTTTCAATATTAAAAAGCAGCCAACCTGTTTGTGGGCATTATCGTAAGACAAAGTCTGAAAGCCAGTCTGGGTTTCTATATCGGCGCCCTCGTCGGTATTATCAACCAGATGTTCATTTCCACACACTTCTTAAGCGTGGAACAACTGGCCATCTCCAGGTTGCTTGTGGAAAACGCTATTCTCTTCGCTACGTTTTCTCATCTCGGCGCACCTTTCATAGCGGATAAATTTTTCGGCCAGTTCCGAAACGACGAAGAACAGCACCACGGTTTGCTGTTTTTTCTCCTCGGACTTCCGCTTATCGGCGGCGGGCTCTTCACACTGCTTTACTGGGCCTTTACCCCAGCCATTAAAAGCTATTTTTCCAGCCAGTCCCCGCTGCTCGTACAGTATCACTACCTGGTAATTCCGTTCACCTTTCTCTGGATTTACCTGTTGGTACTGGAGTCCTATACGAGAAATCACTCCCGGATCGCGATCCCGAGTTTTATCAGGGAAGTGTACCTCAGAGTGGCCAATGTGCTGTTGGTCCTGATGTTTGGTTTCGGATGGTTTAGCTTTGATGTACTGCTCTACCTCGTCATCGGCGCGTACGCGCTTGCGGTGGGCATCCTCATCTTCTATATTGCCCGACTGGGCCGGCTCTATATCCGTTGGCCCGACCGGCGGATGTTTAACGGGAAGCAGGTGCGTACGATGCTTGGGTACGGAAGCTATACGCTTATCGGCGGACTGGGCGTGAGTATCATTTTAACACTCGACCGGTCCATGCTGGCGGGTGAAAAAGGGTTGGTAAGCGCCGGTATCTTCATTATCGCCTCTTACATCGCAAGCATCATAGAAATTCCGAAAAAGGCAATTTCTCAGATCTCGATTCCCTTTCTTTCCGATGCACTACGATCAGAACGAAGAGAAGATATCCAAAGTCTGACGCGAAAATCAGCACTCCATCAACTTTTGGTAGGCGGCTTTTTCTTTCTGCTTCTTTGGGTCAATATTGATGATATCTTCAAGTTGCTTCCAAAAGGCGAGACTTACGGAGACGGTAAATTAGTGGTGCTCTTAATTGGGCTCGTCAAATTATTTGACATAGGGACGGGCCTTAATACGGAAATAATTCTGTATTCCCGTCATTTTCGCTGGTCGACTATTCTCACCATAACGGCGGCCGTAGTTTCGCTTTTTCTTAATTTTTGGCTGATCCCTTCTTACGGGTTTACCGGTGCAGCTATCGCCGCTGCGCTTTCTACACTCGGCCTTTCCGGGTTCAAGCTTGCGTTCGTATGGCAACACTATAAGATTTCACCATTTACAAGACGAACATTTTTAACAATTGTCATCTGGGTTATTTCGCTGCTTCTCAATTTTTTGCTGCCGGAATTCCCGGCTGGCAACTATTGGACCATTTTACTATCGATCTTATTAAGAAGCATTACTGTGGGGGGGACGTTTATTTTTCTTATATTTTTATGCAGGGTTTCTCCTGAAATCTCTTCTATAACTGACAACTGGCTGAAGCAATTCCCTCCGTTCCCGAGAGGAAAGAAGCGAAAATAGTATACTTTTGGACCGGCACGACAAACTCCGGAAAGAAGCCGCTCTATTCCGCTTTGATTTCTTGTTTTTCCACCTAATTTGCAGGAAAGAACCTCCCGTTGCATGAAAACACCACTACTCCTCTTCACGATGGCCTGTTTCCTGCTAGCGATCCGCGTAAGCGGCCAAGTAGATCTCAAGGAAGGTCTGATCGGCTGCTATCCCTTTTCCGGGAATGCAAATGACCTGAGTGGGAATGCTAACCACGGGAAAGTAAACGGTGCAACCTTAACAGAAGACCGTTTTGGAGTTCCTGAAAGCGCCTATAACTTCAATGGCTTATACAACTTTATTGAACTTGACGCCGGCATTCTTCAGCTAAACCAGTTTAGTTACTCTCTTTGGGTGTCGCCACAAAAAAAACCGGACCCCGCGGCGGCCATGTTCTTGATTTCTGTTGGAAGCGAATATGGAGACCAACATATTCTTCTGGGTGACGAGTACGCCACTCCTCCCTTATCCGGGTTTGCACACGGATGCTATCAGGGTGTTGGTGATAATGTAAAGTGTACCGGAATTTGGCCTGATCTGAATAAATGGTATCATTTGGCGCTTACAAAAAGCGAGACCTCTTATTTATTTTTCATGAACGGAAAACTCGTTTGTGAACGTGATATTTCCGGCAAGTTTGCCTTCTATGGAACTGGTAAAGTAAAAGCTGTGATCGGCGCGCGAAACAACTATGGGCAGGCTTCCCGTGCCGTCATTGACGATGTACATCTTTATAACAGGGCGCTCTCGGAAGAGGAGATACTTGCACTCTATCATGGAGAATTCGAAACGTCATCTATTAAAGTAAACCTGAAAGCCGACCAAAATGATCCTTGCGCCAATCAATCCCTGGGCCTCACCGCCACCGCAGAAGACGCAGGTCAACGCTCTTTTGTCTGGAAAGCCGACGGTAATATCCTTGCCAACGAATATGGTCCGGAAGTTTCCTATTTGCTTCCCGAAAAAAAAACGCCCTATGAAATAACCTTTTCTGCCCGTGCCTTGATAAAAGACCAATGCTTTCCTGTTGAAACCCCTGAAACCTCGGTGACAATCAACGTAAAACACTGTTCTGTCCCATCGGAGGAAAGAAATCTACCTATAATACCTGACGCTTTTACTCCCAATAATGACGGAATTAATGACCTGTGGCAAGTGATCATCAGCTCTAAGTATCGCAACCCGCGCACCACTGTTTTCAACAGATGGGGCGAAGTCATTTTCCAGAGCAACGAGCATTCCGTTACCTGGGATGGCATGTATGCAGGACAACCAATTCCCGCGGGCATATACGTTACAAGAATAGTTTCGGATGGCAATATCATCCGGGAAGGTCAGTTGGTGGTCTTGTATTAAGTCCGGGATAGCACATTCCTTAAAACTCCCGGCCTGCAATCCAGTATTTACGCCCTTCAAGCACCCTCCTTCCGGCCGCCTCCTGATCCCTTATATAAATGGTATTAGTATCCGACGGGCGGTCCAGGGAAATTAATTTCCTCGACCCGGGGTCATAGTCGCAGGGTTTGAAACCAAATGACAGCAACTTATTATGCAAATAACTCTGACCGAAATTATACTGATCAGTTAGTCCATTGGTCTCCATAATAACCACCTGCAGATCCCGACGCCTTAAAATATCCTCTGCGCCGTTCACCACGTTCGCTTCAAAACCTTCGACATCTATTTTCAGACAAGTCACTTCTTTATCGGCCAACAATTTGTCCAGCGTCGCAGAAGGTACTTTTATTTTGTCCTCTTGGCTATCCGCCCCGACAACGTGGTTGATAGCATCCAAATTTGCAGTAAAAAACAACTCTCCCTCTTGGTCACCTATTGCCAGGTTAAGCAATTCCACCAATCTATCGAGCCCATTCAAGACTACGTTCCGCCTGAGTTTTTCAAAAGTTTGCGGAGCAGGCTCCATAGCAATCACCTTCACACCGGCAACCCCGGCAGACAACACGGTATAAACCCCTACATTGGCCCCTACATCAACAAATACATCATCCCCTTTCCGCAAATAATGGAGTAAAAATACCATTTCCCGGAAATCGTACAAGTGGGTGTAAATCTGTAATTCAGCACTCGCCATTCCCTTTTCCACCAAGAGAAAAGTCCCCTCCACAAATGGGTAAACCATAGGATCCTTATGCAAACGGATCATAACACCTCTTTTAAAAAATCGACATAACGCTCCAACTGCCCGCCCTTCATTCAGTGGATGTTCCAATACGGCCTTGATCATCTTCAGTTTCATATAAGTAAGCGTTTTAAGCTGTGAAGTTCGGGCTGGGTAGTCGGTATACTTTTAAAACCTTACCACTCCTGCTATTTCAAAAATAATTTCGATCAGATCATTCTTTGAAATTCATAGTACGGCACTTAGCTTGTGTCCCTTCCCCTGAAACACAAAAACGTCACCAGCCTGCCTTCCCAGTACCGCACGCCCCAGTGGCGACTGCGTTGAAACCACCAGTACTTTGCCCCAGTCGGTTTCAACCACTCCCATGCTTACGGCAAGCAGCACGTACCCCAGCGAAGTCTTAACCAGGCTACCCAATCTCGCCGACGACGAGTCTCCGGCCGTAATCCGGTCGAGCGCTTCCAGCTCACCTTTTAACTGATCGTAGCGTTGCGCGTACATATCCCGGTCGATTTGGGCCATGGCACGGCCGGTTTCATATTTGTCGCCCATACTGCTCTTGCCCTCCGAGTTTGCTGCCTCCTGCGACGCGTCCATGGCTTGTTTCGCGGCAATAACGGCCGCCTGAAGCCGGTCTCTTACCAACTCCAACAGCAATCTCTTATCCGGTATTATTTCACTAGCCAAGATCAAACGAATTTGTTAAATAAAGACGGCGAAAATAGGAATGAAAACCCATAATTCCACCGGTTCCATAAATCCTGACCCGCGCCACAACCGTACCGGGGGAAGAAACGACACGCAAAAATATAGCCGATTGCTGCTTTAGTGGAATAAAATTTCAATATTACAGCGTGGTATGAAATTTTATTCCACCAGTATACCCTTTATACCCTATACTCATTTTCAGAAACCTATGGCCGCTACGAACGACGCTCCCGACGCATTGAAAAAAGTTTTAAAACCCATTCACTTGTGGGCAATCGCTGTCGGGCTGGTAATTTCGGGTGATTATTTTGGCTGGAATTACGGCTGGTCGACCGCCGGAACGATCGGATTCCTGATTGCTACGGTCATCATTACTATTCTATATGTCACCTTTATTTTCAGTTTCACGGAGTTAACTACGATGATTCCCCAGGCCGGCGGGCCATTCTCATATGCGGAAAGGGCACTCGGCCCTTTCTGGGGTCTCGCCGCCGGCTATGCAACCCTGATAGAGTTCCTGCTGGCCCCTCCGGCCATTGCATTTGCACTCGGAAGCTATATCCATTTTCTGTACCCCGGCATCCCCGTACTCTCTTCCGCGATAGCGAGCTATGTCATTTTTACCATTATCAATTTTCTGGGGGTAAAAGAGTCCGCGACCTTCACCCTGTTTATCACCCTTCTCGCAGTTGGAGAATTATTTCTCTATATGGGAATAGTAGCCCCTCATTTTGAAATCGGCAATTTTACCCAAGATGCGTTTCCCTTGAGCTGGAGCGGGATTTTTGCCGCCATTCCGTTTGCCATCTGGTTCTACCTGGCCATTGAAGGGGTTGCGATGGTAGCGGAAGAAGTAGACGAGCCGCGGAAAAACATCCCGAAAGGCTATATCTACGGGATCCTCACGCTTGTTTTTCTTGCCCTCGGCGTAATGATCCTGACCGGCGGCGCAACCGATTGGAAGCAATTGAGCAACCTTGACTACCCGCTTCCCGAGACGATCGGCCAGGTACTCGGCAAAGACAATCCGCTCACCAAAGTTTTTGCCAGCATCGGTCTGTTCGGCCTCATCGCATCCTTTCACAGCATTATGTTCGGGTACTCCCGCGAAATTTTCGCAATGGCACGCGCCGGGTACCTTCCAAAGGTGCTTGCCCGCCTGCATCCAAGATTCAAAACGCCGCACTGGGCACTCGTTGCCGGCGGCGCTATCGGGTTTATCTCACTGCTTACCGGCACTACCGGGCAGGTTATTACCCTTTCTGCAATCGGAGCTGTAGCCATGTATATCATCAGCATGGTCAGCCTTTTTGTCCTGAGAAAGAAAGCGCCTCATGCCGACAGGCCCTTTACCGCCCCTCTTTACCCCTGGTTTCCGGCTATAGCGCTGGTTCTGTCGGTATTCTCATTTATCGCCATTGCCTGGTTCAACCCCCTGGAGGTTTCTATTTTCATCGCCATGCTTGTCACTTTCCTGCTGGGTTATAAGGTGTTTGGTAGGCGTGAGGGGTGAGGTGTGAGGGGTGAGGTATGGGGTGTGAGGGTTTGGGTCATCCCGAGAAAAAAGTTTTTTGCGAAAACACCTTGTAGCGGAGATGACAAATAGATGTTGTCAATGGAAGTCAATGGTAGCGCATCTGCCGGATGGTCATCCTGAATGGAACGCAGTGGAACTGAAGGATCTCCTGTTGCAAGAAAAAAGTCCTCTGAAAGGGAATTGGTGCAGGGAGCGGGAGATTCCTCCGCTTCGGTCGGAATGACCGTCCGGTAGGAGTCCTCTCACACTCATACCTCACCCCTCAAAGCTTATGAAACAAAACCCGGATTTCCTGTGTTACACACGCATATGCAGTCAAATGAAAATAAAGGTGATTCCCTGAAAAGGCCCCTGATCGAAAAAACTATTGAAACCGAGTTGGCACTGGCCGACCGAATGGCCATTGAGCGAACCAAATTGTCAAACGAGCGAACATTTCTCTCCTACCTCCGCACAAGTCTGACACTGCTCGGCGCGGGCCTGACCATTATCAGGCTCGATTTGCTGGAAAAGCTTATCGACCTTGGTGTCGTCTGCCTGGCCATGTCTCCCCTGGTACTGGCGTTTGCAATTTACCGGTTCATCTATAACCGGAACCGCTTCAACAAATATTTTGACCAGGTCAGAAATATCTGAACCGTCGGGTACATCCGGAACAGGCAGTTTTGTTTTTCCAAGAATTGAAAAAACCTGCTTGCAAATGAGCGTAAAATAAAGCGAAATTTACAGCTCATAGTTTTCTTCGAATGGCATCCCAACAAAAACTGATCATACTTGGTGGCGGCGAAAGCGGCACCGGCGCAGCATTACTCGGACAAGCAAAAGGATTTGAGGTATTCTTATCCGACAAAAGCCCGTTGCAGGAAAAATACCGCAACATCCTGGTAAGTCATGGCATTGCTTTCGAAGAAGGATCGCATAACGAAAGCCTGATTCTTTCTGCCGACCTGGTGGTCAAGAGCCCGGGTATCCCCGACAAGGCAGACCTGGTTCAGAAACTACTCGGCAAGAGTATCCCGGTAATTTCCGAAATCGAGTTTGCCGGCCGTTACACGAACGCGAAAATCATCGCTATCACCGGAAGCAACGGCAAGACTACCACTACCCTGCTCACCTACCACCTCCTGAAATCGGCCGGTTTTTCGGTAGGATTGGCCGGTAATATCGGTGAAAGCTTTGCCCGCCAGGTGCTGGAAAAGGACTTCGAATATTACGTCCTTGAGCTGAGCAGCTTTCAGCTCGACAACATGTTTGATTTCAAAGCCGGCACGGCAATACTGCTGAATATTACCCCGGACCACCTTGACCGCTACGCATACGACTTCAGTCAATACGCCGGTTCAAAATTCCGGATCATTCAGAACCAGACCGACGACGACGTTTTTATCTACAACCAGGATGACGCCGTTATTAAAAATGAGCTGGAAAAACATGAAGAGCAGGCGGTTCGGCTCCAGGTTTCTCTGAAATCGGTCCCGGCCGCCGGCGCCTACCTGGCGGAGGATCAGTTGGTTTTTAACACATCTTATACCACCGGTCCTTTTAGTCTGCCGCTATCAGTTTTGCCCGTAAAGGGTCCTCACAATTATCTGAATGTAATGTGTGCGGTGCTGGCGGCCCTTCGGTCGGGCGTATCGCCGGATGCCATTTACGCCGGAATACAAACCTTCAGGAATGCACCGCACCGGCTTGAAAAAATAGCTACCGTTCGGGGGGTGGATTATGTCAACGACTCGAAAGCCACCAATGTCGATTCGGTATTTTATGCGCTTCAAAGCTTTTCGACCCCGATTATCCTGATTCTGGGCGGTGTAGATAAAGGAAATGATTATGATGCCATCAGGGACCTGGTGAAAACCAGGGTGAAAGGCGTAATAGCAATGGGGAAGGACAACCACAAACTGGAAGAATATTTCCCGGGCCTGGTTCCTGCTTTCTTTTCAACCGATAATCTCGAAGACGCCCTGAAAAAGGCGGAAGAATGGGGAGTGGACGGCGACGTGGTATTGCTTTCTCCTGCCTGCGCCAGCTTTGACCTGTTCAAAAATTACGAAGACCGTGGCGACCGTTTCAGAACAGCCGTATTAACCATGGCCCAAGCCAACTGACATGAGCGAAGAAAACAAAAACAGCAAGTTTCTTTCCTGGGCCTGGATCTCTCAGAACCTCAAAGGAGATAAGTACATCTGGGCCATCTCGGTGATCATTCTGTTCCTGAGTGTTCCGTTTGTTTACAGCTCCAGTGTACAGGAAGCCTACCGGCTTCGCGACGGCAATACGGAGTACTATCTCTACAAGCATTTCGCCCATATCGTCGCGGCGTTGCTGATTATGTTTTTGATTCACCTGATCCCCTACACCAAATTTATCAAATACACGAGGCTGGGGGTGTTCATTTCTATCCCGTTGCTGTTGCTGGCGGTTTTTGCCGGATCATCTGTAAACGATGCGTCCCGCTGGATTGAAATCCCGGTGGTGGGCTACCGCTTTCAACCTTCGGAATTTGCAAAAATTGCCCTGATAACGCACCTCGCGCTGGTCCTGGCACGCCATATCAAAGGCGGCTGGACCCCCAAAGAGCTGCTTACGGAGCCTATTCTTTTGATCGGAGCAATCTGCTTTCTCATCGCGCTGAGCAACGTTTCTACGGCGGCGCTCCTCGGCGCGGTGTCGTTCCTGCTCCTTTTCGTGGGCAAGGTCCCGATCAGGTACCTGGCTTTCACCGCGGCCGTGCTGATTTTCGTAGCCAGCCTGGCAGTGGTCTTCAAGGCTGGCACCCGGATGGGCACCGCCTCAAGCCGGATCAAAACTTTCATGAACAAAGACAGCGTCGCCTACCAGTCGGAACGGTCTTACATGGCCATGGCGGGCGGCGGCTTTTTCGGCAAAGGTATAGGAAAAAGCACCGAGCGGAGGTTTTTGCCTGAATCGAACAAGGACTTTATCTATGCCATCACGGTGGAAGAAGGAGGCACTTTAATTGGCGGAATCCTGATCTTTCTCTACCTGGCACTGTTGTACCGCGGCCTGCAGGTTATCAAAACTGCGCGAAAGCCCTTTGGCGGCCTGCTGTCAATGGGCCATACCATCGGTATTGTTTTCCAGGCGCTTTGTACCATGGCGGTAACGGTAGGGCTTCTTCCTGTTACCGGCCAGAACCTGCCGCTTTTCAGCCTGGGAGGTAATTCCATGATCCTGACGGCCCTGGCTATGGGCATGATCCTTAGCGCAAGCCGGGGAGAATTTGACGAAGTGAACGTTTGATAAACCAGCGACAAAAACATTGAAACCTGCAGCAACCCGCATTGTAATCAGCGGCGGCGGAACGGGCGGGCATATCTACCCGGCCATTGCGATCGCAAATGCCTTGAAAGAACTCCGCCCTGAAGTAGAGCTGCTTTTTGTAGGCGCTTTAGGAAAAATGGAAATGGAAAAAGTCCCGCGGGCAGGTTATGACATTATCGGGCTCCCAGTTGTCGGTTTTCAGCGTTCTTTTTCGCCGGCGAACCTGTTGTTTCCTTTCAAACTGGTCAACAGCCTCCTGAAGGCCCGCCGCATCATACGCGACTTTAAGCCGCAGGTAGCAGTAGGTGTCGGCGGATTTGCCAGCGGGCCGCTTTTACAGATGGCCTCCCTTGCCGGTATCCCGACACTTATCCAGGAGCAAAACTCGCGCGCAGGGGTTACGAACCGGATGCTTGCAAAAAAAGCCGCAAAAATCTGTGTAGCTTACCCGGGGATGGAGCGTTTTTTCCCCAACCATAAAATTAAACTGACCGGAAACCCGGTCAGGAAAGATATTATCAATTTGTCCGGCAAGAAAACGGAAGGCCTGAAACATTTCGGTCTTTCAGAAAACGCCAGAACGCTTTTTGTAATGGGGGGCAGCCTCGGAGCCCGGAGCATTAACGAAAGCCTGGCTGCATCGCTGCCGGAAATCGCGTCGTCCGGTGTCCAGGTGATCTGGCAGACCGGCAAATCTTTTGTGGAACAGGCCCGCAACCGGATCGCGGAACTAGGTCTGCAGAATACCGTGAAGTCAAGTGATTTTATTTATGAGATGGATCTGGCCTATGCCGCTGCCGATGTGGTAATTTCTCGTGCAGGCGCCCTTTCCGTGTCTGAAATCTGCCTGGCCGCCAAACCTTCGGTGCTCGTCCCCTATCCTTTTGCGGCGGAAGACCACCAGACCAGCAACGCGCTGTCGCTGGTCCGGCAAAACGCGGCACTGATGGTGAAAGACAGTGAGGCCATGCAACTGCTCGCAAAAACTGCGCTGGAATTGCTCGCCGATCCTGGTGCCCAAAAGACGCTTTCGGCAAATTGCAGCAAGTCTGGCTTCCCCGATGCCGCGCATGAAATTGCGAAAGAGATCCTTACGCTGGCCGACAAGCACCCCGTCTAAACCGGTCCCCTGAGCGATCTGCACTTCCTGGCACAGTTATTATACGTATTCCCGATTAACGCATAATAAACTATAATACCCATGACGGATATTCTTAGCGCCCCCTGGCCCTGGTATATCGCAGGGCCGTTGATCGGGCTTACCGTTCCTGCTTTGTTGCTGTTGGGAAACAAGCCATTCGGTATTTCATCTTCGCTGCGGCATATCTGCGCCGCATGCTTCCCTTCAAACATTTCTTTCTTCAACTATAACTGGCGGGACGAGATCTGGAACCTCCTGTTCGTATTCGGCATTCTCATAGGCGGCTACATAGGCGGCATTTTACTGGCCAATCCGCAAGACATGATCATTGCACCCGATAC
Source organism: Ravibacter arvi (assembly GCF_039540405.1). Lineage (NCBI taxonomy): Bacteria > Pseudomonadati > Bacteroidota > Cytophagia > Cytophagales > Spirosomataceae > Ravibacter > Ravibacter arvi. Next base: position 124,686 of record NZ_BAABEY010000018.1, on the reverse strand, counting down.
CCGCGAGATACTGGCCGCCGGCGGGTTGAACGACTTTTCAGGGCTCCTGCCCCCCCAGCTTTTCGGCACCGATCACCTTGTGTCACTCAAAAGCTTCATCTTCCTGGTAGTTGGCGGCTTCCTGGTAGGTTTCGGCACCCGGTATGCAGGCGGCTGCACTTCGGGGCATGCTATAATGGGGCTTTCCAACCTTCAATGGCCTTCACTGGTGGCCACCATTTGTTTCATGGCAAGCGGTATAGCCGCAACCTGGTTCCTTATTCCGGCTATTTTAAAATTGGTTCTTTAATCCTGGCTTATGGCATTACGACCCCATCATGACTTGATTGATTCCGACGAATTCACCAAGTATAAACCTTACCATTCCGGCAAAAGTGAGTCCGGGTACCGTATTCTTTACGTCTTGCTCGGAATAGTATTCGGCATTGTTTTTGTCAAAGCGGAGATTGTTTCCTGGTACCGCATACAGGAAATGTTCCGGTTCGATTCCTTTCATATGTATGGTGTCATCGGCTCCGCAGTCGCAGTCGGTATGCTTTCGGTGCAAGTTCTGAAAAGGCTAAAAGTCAGGGCACTGAACGGCGAAACGATTTCGATAGCGCCTAAAATATTTCACAAGGGAAATGTCTACGGAAGCATCCTGTTTGGTATAGGCTGGGCCATTACCGGGGCCTGTCCGGGCCCGCTCTTCGCGCAAATCGGCGCCGGCTATCTTTCCATTATCATCACCCTCCTGAGCGCGCTGCTGGGCACCTGGATGTACGGATACTTCAGGAACCGGCTGCCACACTGACGCCATCTCACGGGCCGACCGGAAAAATTTAAGCGTAACATGCGTCATATTTGGGTAAATGAATTGAGCGAACTGTTGTTGCGCGGTCACTCGCGGGTTCAGCGCGACATCATCGTAGGCTGGATAGGCCGGGAAGACGAGAAACTGGCGGCCGCCGTTCATCTCCTCCGGCACGGCGATTACAGGGAGGTTCAAAGGATCTCCTGGGTGCTGAGCGCCATCGCCGATCATACGCCTGAGGCGCTCCATCCCTATCTTCCCCAACTGGTGGACCGCCTGAAACAACGTCCTGTTCCAGACGCGGTAAAACGCAACGGACTTCGCATCCTTGCACTGGTACCGCTTCCCTCCGACCTCCATTCAGACCTGGTCAACCTCTGCTTCGGCTATCTGGTTTCCGGGAATGAGCCGATCGCCATAAAATCATTCAGTATGTCCGTTCTCGCCCGCCTGACCGGCTTCTATCCCGACCTGAAAGGAGAGCTTCTGGCGATACTCGAACTGGAACTGGAGAAAGACCCTTCGCCCGGCATCAAAAGCAAAGCCAAAAAAATACGCGCACGGTTACAAAAACAGCAGTAACTTTAGGTCACCTTAAGTGCCTGCATCGCATGAAGAAAAGACTTACCAGGGTTTTTGGTGAACGCCTGTCCGGTGAAACACCCGTTACCCTTCCTAAAAATACGCCGGTAAATGTTGTCAAAAGAACCGGGGATACGCTCTTCGGAAGGGTAACCCAACAATCTTCAACCCGGCTTTTGCTTGAAGACAACCGGTTTCACCCGCATTCGATCCCGATTCCCGACATAGACGTAGTAGTATACGATATGCCTGCGCCTTTCTGAACAATCGCTTTCAGTTTGCCTTGCTCTTGGTTAATTTCGGGAATTAATTAAATACAGTTACATGCTCACCCATCTGCTGATAAAGAACTATGTCCTGATCGATCACCTGGAACTCCCTTTGTCTCCGGGCCTGACCATTATCACGGGTGAAACGGGAGCCGGGAAGTCTATCCTGCTGGGAGCTATCGGCCTGCTCCTCGGGCAACGTGCAGAAACCAGGGTGCTGCAATCGCAGGACTCCAAATGTATTATCGAAGGGACCTTTGAATTGTCCGGGTATGGGTTGCAGGCTCTTTTTGAGGAGGAAGAGCTGGATTATGCACCGCTCACTCTTATCAGGAGGGAAATTACTCCCAACGGGAAGTCGCGCGCTTTTGTAAATGACACCCCGGTAAATCTCGACCTCCTGAAGCGAATTACCGAAAAACTGATCGACATCCATTCCCAGCACGATTCGATACTGCTCGGAAACGGGTCTGTACAAACTGACCTGCTGGACGCATTCGGGAGCAACTCCGAAAAGTTGAGACTGTACGAAGAGCGCTATGACGCCTACAAAAAAGCTGAAGAAGCCCTCCGGAAAATCAACGAGGAAGCCGGGCTGATCCGCAAAGAAAATGATTATCACCATTACCTCTGGCAGGAGCTGGACCACGCCGACCTCCGGGCCGGTGAAAGTGCCGGTCTTGAAAGTGAGCTGGCGATCCTGGAGCATGCCGCCGAAATTAAGGCAAAATTCCTGGGCATTCAGCAAGGCCTGGACGGCCAGGAGGTTTCTGCGCTTACTCTTCTGAATGAAAGCGCCTACGCCCTGCAGCAAATCAACCGGCTGGCCCCGGCTTACCAGGCATTGGCGCAGCGCCTGCAGGACGTGCTGGTTGAACTAAAAGACATCTCCGGCGAAATAGATGACGCTGCAGACCAGGTTGAAATCAACGACGAGCGAATGGCTACCGTGGCCGAGCGCCTGGATAACCTCTACCAGCTGACAAAAAAACACCAGGTGGGGCATCCGGATGAGCTGATAGAGATAAGAGACGACCTGAGGCTAAAAATCGACAGGTTTGAAAGCCTTGATGCAGTGCTGAAAGCAGCGGAAAAGGAGTCGGAAGAGGCGTTGAACCAGATGCTGGCCCAGGGCAGGGAATTATCCAAAGCCAGGAAAGCCATCATACCGCGCTTTGAAGAGCTGATTTCGTCGCTCGTGCGGGATTTGGGGATAGCGCACGCTGTTTTCCAGGTGAACCTGACCGATCAGGCAGTCCCGGCCAGAAGCGGTCTGGAAAGAGTTGACTTTTTGTTCTCCGCCAACAAGGGGCTGCCGCCTCAGCCGCTCAGGAATGTGGCCTCAGGTGGTGAATTTTCTCGCCTCATGCTCGCCTTCAAATACGCTGTAGCAGAGAAAAAACAGCTGGGAACACTTATTTTTGACGAAATAGATAGTGGAATTTCCGGTGAAATTGCCCGGAAAATGGGGGAAATGTTGAAGCAAATGGCGCGAAAGCATCAACTGATCACAATTACTCACCTCCATCAGATAGCGGCTTTCGGCGATCAGCACCTGTTTGTTTATAAAGATAACACCAGGCAGACCACTATCAGCAAAATCAGGCAGCTTTCAGAGAAAGAAAGAATTGAAGAGCTGGCCCAGATGATCGGCGGTCAGAACCCTTCCGAATCAGTGGTGGCAAATGCGCGGGAACTTCTAAAAAACTCCCTTTAACGAATCTATTTCCGTATCTTTACAGGTAAGTCCCTTCATTGGCAAATACAAACAGACACATGATGACTGCTTTCAGATTCCTCCCGACGCTGGCGATTGCCGGTTTGCTTTTTTCCGGTTGCTCCTCTGCCGACAAAAACGATTATGCTGTAATAGACGGTGAAATCCTGGACATTCACGACGAAATTATGCCCAAACTGGAGGACGTCAATCGTTATTCCGAAGAAATCAAAAGCAAGATCGCTAAACTGGACAGTCTTCAGCAGGAGGGCATAAGCAGCAATACCGTGGCCGAACAAAGACTCAAAGCCAATGACCTCCTGGTAAGATTGCACACGGCAGACAGCCTGATGTGGGAATGGATGCACGGGTACGAAGCCGATTCTGCCAGGGCACTTCCAAATGACGATGAAGTACGTCAGTATTTCGAAAACGAAAAAAAGAGAATTCTGGAGGTAAAAGAGAAAACGGAAAGCAGCCTCCGCGATGCGCAGCAGTTTCTGGAAAAGTAGCTCCGGACATTTTATATCATGATTACCGCTTTAAAAAAATTTGTGGTGCCGATAGGTATCGGTGCGGTACTTCTGGCCGGCTGTACCGGCAGTGGTGACAAAAAGCTCCCTATCCTCGGCGAACGCGACTGGGTGGAAAAAGTAATAGACGGGAAAACAGTTACCGACACCATTTATCACCAGATTCCGGGCTTTTCCTTTGTCAGCCAGCATGGCGACTCCATTACGGAGAAGCAGGTCGAGGGTAAAATCTTTGTTGCGGACTTCTTTTTTACGTCCTGCCCGACCATTTGTCCCGTCATGAAGAAGAACATGCTGAAAGTGTTCAAGGCCATACAAGACAAACCGGATGTCGCCATCCTATCGCACACCATTGACCCGGTACATGACACCCCGCAGGTATTGCTGAAATACGCTACCGATCTGGGCGTATCCGGTGATCAGTGGCTGTTTCTTACGGGGCAGAAAGCGGATATCTACGGGATTGCCCAGCGGTATTTCGTGGCTGCCAATGAAGAAGGCAGCGCACCCGGCGGCTTTATTCACAGCGGCGCGTTCACGCTGGTAGACAAGGACAAGCATGTGCGGGGTGTGTACGACGGAACCGACGATAAGAAGGTCGCGCAGCTAATTAGTGATATTGAAGTTTTGCGTAAAGAATACGAGAAAAAGTGAAAGTTCCGGTCAATTGGATGCTTGCCTTATCGGTTGCCTCGGTGTTCGGCTGCATATCCCGCGAGGCTATAAAACGTGAGCAATATTTTGTGGAAGGAGAGCGCCTTTACGGCGTTTACTGTGCCAACTGTCACCAGGCAAATGGTGAAGGTATGGCCAACCTTTATCCGCCGCTTCATTTCCCGGGGGATAAAAAACGCTTTATTCAAATTGTAAAACACGGCCTGGAAGGAGAAATTACGGTCAACGGCGTCTCGTACAACAGGCCTATGCCGGCAAATCCGGGGTTACAGGAACTTGATATAGCGGAAATCACTACCTATGTCTATAACAAATGGGGAAAAGAAACGAGTTACACCCCCATTGACACAGTGAAGAAGACACTTCGGGATTTCAAGCAATCGGATCTCCGCTAAGAAGACCGTGCCCGGGAACTACTCCATTTTTACTACTCCGTTAACCTTTCGGAGCGACATCACCGAAAAGTCCTGCCGCGCGTCCAGCCCGGTACCGTTCAGAATACTGGAGGTCTGCCGCCTGATAATTTTATTGGGCTTATCGTTGTAGACTTTCTGCGTGCCCGGGTTCCAGTTCAGTTCCGACGTATACAAATACTCCTGTTTCACCGAGTTGACGACCACCACCTTACCAATCACGGTATAGATATTTTTAGCATTGTCAAACCGGCCGGAGTCCGAGCGGATGGTTGTGATACGGGTGCCCAGCGAGTCAAAAAAAACAATATTAACGGAGTCCGGAAAAACCTTGTCGCCATTCAGATACCGCAACTGAACCGGGGTTTTCATTTCTACGCTGACCCTACCCTTTTCACTGTATTTAACCCCGACATCGTAGATTTCTTCCTGCGGGCCATCGTACCGTTTGAACGCTTTCTTCTCTTCCTGGCGGCAGCTCCAAAAGAGAAATGCAATGCCCGCAATGAGCATTGCATATTTCATTATTCCTGGAAGTGGTGCGCCTTTTCCTGACATTGGGCATTTCCGTTTTCCACGGACCTTCGCTAATCCAGGCGGGGTTTCTGGAACCAACGGTCTCCGAATGCCCACGCAACCGTCATACGGAGATACCGTTCCCTGATAGAATTGGCCGAGATCGTACCACGCTCCCCGCCGGTAAAGGCAAGGCTTAACGTACTTGCTCCGTCACGGCCAACCGGTAGCCCTAAACCGGCCGTTATGGCAGTTTCGTTAATTTGGCTTCCGCCCGGCGCATAATAGCTCGGGCCGAAATTAAAACCGGCACGGTAGGATATAAGATCGAAATAACGCTGTGAACGGGCTTTGGGAATGTAATCGGCACCCACGTAGAACCTGCCGGTACTGGCTACCTGCCTACTCTCCGGGTTTCCGAACGGCCGGAAGGCAGCCCAGTCAGAATATTCATAATCTGCGGAAAGCAAAAGATTAAAAGGCATTTCAAAGCTTGCTCCGACGCGGAACTGGCTCGGCATCTGGACCGAACCCTTTTTATTGTTCAGCAGGGTATCGGTAGCATGGCCCGGAACGGGAAATGAATTTTGAGTCAGCTCATAAAATGTCGTCCGCCTTGCATGCAGGGAATTCCCGTAGGTATAGGTACCGCCCAGGTTCAGAAACATTTTATCCTTTTTAAGCGGCAGCCTGACGGCAAGGCCGCCCCGTCCGGTAATATTCTTCAGGTTCAACTGTTCCCTGATCCCGGCGGTATTGTCACTGGGGCTGCCGGTAATCAAAGAAAGCTCACTTGACTTCTGTATGTTGCCGAAAAGATAAACAATATCGACGCCGACGTTTATATATTTACCAATGGCAAAGCCGTTGGTCCAGGCCACCCGGTTAAGCGCGCCCTTTCCATAGAAGCTATATACGCTCGGGTAATTGGTTCCGGCTACGATATTCCGCGCTGCAGTGTTATAGTCTACATAGGAATAAGGCTTTATCGAGACTGCTGAAGTCCAGTAATGTTTAATCGGGAATGAAAGGACCAGGTGCGAAATATTGGCGGCCAGTGTCTTTTGGTGGGCGCCCGGTGCCCTTGTATCCTTGAATTGCGCAGATCCCGCAAATTCGAAAGCAGTGAAGCGGTTTCTCACGGCCAGTGCCGGGTTAAGGCCGCTGACCTGCATCCCGTAGGTAGCAGCTACTCCTGCCCCACCGGTTGCTTCATTAATTGAGAAGGCGGTACCCTGCAAGTCCCCCAAACCGAGTATAGAATAAGGCGAATTTCCCATTCCCTGTCCGAAACCGGTGGTCACACCAGCCAGTCCAGCCAGGACGAAAAAACAGCTCAGACCATACTTAAAACTTCTAACTTCAAACGTCATTATATTGTAATATTCTGTTCAACCCTATGAGTACCAGCTCCGGGACTGCAAATATGGGGAGTTTGAGACGACTTTCAAAGAACGAAACGTCTCCGCCGCACATCAAAACCCTTGCGTCTTCGTACTGCTCCCTGTAAGCTCCTATCATACCTTCTATCTCCCTGGCCATTCCGTTTACGGCACCGCTTTGCATGGCTTTAACAGTACTTTTACCGATCAGACCGGCCTCTTGCGGCTCTTCTATAAGCGGCAGGCGCTTTGTAAAGTGATGCATGGCCTTCAACCGCATCTTCAGCCCCGGTGCGATGGCGCCCCCCTGAAAAACCCCTTCCGCATCTATCAGATCATACGTAATGCAGGTTCCTGCATCAATAACAATAAGATCAGACCCAGGAAAAAGGCTGTTGGCTCCGGCCGCAGCGGCAAGCCTGTCCACACCCAGCGTTTGCGGGGTTTCATAGCTTACCCCAATCGGCATCGGCGTACTGTTGCTAAGACGCAGAACCGGGACATTTAGTTGCAGTGCGCTCCGAAAATCATCCGGAGAATAACTTACGGAAGAGAAAATGATCTTTTCGCCCGGCTCTTTACTGACCGCCGCTACCATCTCGTCGAAACGCAGGCCGGTCACATACCGGACCAGACGGTTTTCATCAAACCATCCTATTTTTGAATAGGTATTTCCGGAATCGATCGCCAGGTTCATATAAATGCGACGCAAAACTCAATTTTTATCTTGAAAAATGCTACTTCCGGTTTGTTTTTTTAATTTTTTATTTACCTTTGCAAACAGAACCTCGCATCAAAGAGGTGGCTTGTCTCTAGCAATTCCTGTTCTTACTTAATTACCGATTCTCATACTTGATGTTATTCCATGGCTTTTGCCAATAGCGCAATCAGCTGCTTGATTCGGCACGTTTTCCCCCAATAATTTTCAATATTATTCCATTATACAGGGCTCCGTAGCGAACGCCCAACTGCATTGTATGTTCTCCATAGATGATTTGAATCTGAAACTCCTTTCTGAGTTAAAAGAAATTGCTGAATCCTTTGGTATTTTTAATTACAAAGGGCTCTCCAAGAAAGAAATTGCCCTGAAAATACTGGAAAAACAAAACGAAAATATACCCGCACCAGTCAAAGAACCTGAAACACGTGTTGAGCCGGCCCCGTCAGTGGCGCCTGCGCCTAAAGCAGCCCGCGAACCGCGGCCGGTAACAGAACCGGTTGCCCAGGAGGAAAGTGGTGCAAAAAGAAAGAGAACAAGAATCAACAAAGGTGCGGGCGAAGTTTCCGCTCCGGTCGCTACCAGCCATCGTACCGAAATCCCCGCCGCAGCCGAGCCGTTCCGCCGTGATACCAAGGCCAAACCGGCACGGGTTTCCGCCGCAGTACCGGAAATACCAGAAGAGGCGCCGAGTATGGATGAGCAGGAAGCCGGGATCGATTTCCTGGATTCGCTGGAAGCGCCCGAGATGATTGATAATTTTGACTTATACAGTGACGAGGAGCTGGAAGCCGGCAGCGCCGTTGCCGAGGCTCCGGAATCGCCTGCAGAAGAAGCCGTTTCCAAAACAGCCAAGCAACCTCACCAGGCCAATAAAAACGACGGTGAACGTAACCGGGAAGAATACGCGGGCAAGATCAAGAAAAACTATAACAACTACGTCAGGGAATTCGACGGCCTGATCGTAAACGAAGGCGTACTTGAAATCATGCAGGACGGGAGCTACGGCTTTATGCGCTCTGCCGACTACAATTACCTCGCCAGTCCCGATGACATTTATGTGTCTCCGTCTCAGATCAAGCTTTTCGGCCTGAAGACCGGCGATACGATCAAAGGGCAAATTCGTCCGCCGAAAGACGGGGAAAAATATTTCGCTTTACTGCGTGTGGAAACGGTCAACGGAAAAACCACGGAAGAAATCAGAGACCGTATTCCGTTTGAATACCTGACACCGCTTTTCCCGGAGGAACGGCTCAACCTCAGCTCCAAACCGGACTTGTACTCCACCCGGATACTGGACCTCTTTGCCCCCATCGGGAAAGGCCAGCGCGGGATGATCGTAGCACAACCCAAAACAGGCAAAACGGTACTGCTGAAGGAAGTAGCCAACGCCATTACCCGCAACCACCCCGAAGTTTACCTTATTATTCTGCTGATCGACGAACGCCCGGAAGAGGTAACGGACATGCAGCGCAGTGTGCGGGCAGAAGTAATTTCCTCGACGTTCGACGAACAGGCCGATCGCCACGTAAAGGTATCCAGCATTGTGCTCGAGAAAGCCAAGCGCATGGTAGAATGCGGGCATGACGTAGTGATTCTCCTGGATTCGATCACGAGATTGGCACGCGCCTATAATACCGTAGTACCTTCATCCGGGAAAATACTTTCAGGTGGTGTGGATGCGAACGCGCTTCATCGCCCGAAACGTTTCTTCGGCGCCGCCCGGAATGTCGAGAACGGTGGTTCGCTGACCATTATCGCAACCGCACTGATCGAGACCGGATCCAGGATGGATGAGGTTATTTTCGAGGAATTCAAAGGAACCGGTAATATGGAACTGCAACTTGACCGGAAGCTATCCAACAAGCGCGTATTCCCGGCTATCGACGTAATGACCTCCGGAACCCGCAGAGAAGACCTGCTCCTGGACAAGGAAACACTTCAAAAAGTTTGGGTCCTGAGAAAGCATATGGCCGATATGAACCCGGTAGAAGCAATGGACTTCCTGTTGACCAACATGCGAGGTACAAGGAACAACGAAGAGTTCCTGATCTCAATGAACCGTTAAGGATTTATGAAAATACTGTAAAATTAAAAAGCTGCAATTGCAGCTTTTTTTTATCCCAAAAAAAACGACGTATACTAACGATCGAAATTACATAATTATTAACTTCCGAAAATTTATAACCTCTCACTAACACATTCCATTGCACTATGAATAGCAGTAATTCTGTCTGGATCGCGCTACTGGTAGTTTGGATCGCCGGGTCAACCTGGTGGCATGTTTGCAAAATCAAACTCCTCTGCCACGATCCTGCCCCCGTTGCGGAAGCGGAGGTCACACCAGCCATCCCCCCGTTGCACGTAATGGACGGTGCAGCACTTATGCTCACCGCTCCCACCAATTTTTCGTTTGCCAAATCAGGGCACCAGGTGAATACCGAAGGCCTGGGCGCCGTACTCGATTCTGTAGGTGGCTACCTCAAAAGCCTGCCCGATAAAAGGCTTATTATCACCGGCCTGTACGCGGGCAGCGAAACGAACACCAGCAGTTTTCCCGATCTGGGCATTGCACGTGCCGAGGCGGTAAAAGCCTACTATGTTGGCAAAGGTATACCGGCTTCAATTTTTTCGACAAAAAGCAGGCTTACGGATGATCTTGTTTTTATCCGTGATTCCGTCTGGGGCGGCATCGACCACACCTTTATCGACGCGCTGACCCTTACTGAAAACAACCTGGCGGAGGAGCAAAAGTTCCAGGACATCTTTAAACCGCTGGACCTGTATTTCAACACGGGAAGTACCAACTACATAGAAACCGGTGACAACCAAAGATTCCTGGAGGAAGCAAAGCTGTTTCTTGCACAGAATAAGGATAAAAAGCTCACACTGACAGGTCATACCGACAACGTAGGAAACGCCGGTGCCAACCTGAAGCTGTCACAAGGCAGGGCCGAATCGGTACGGGATGTGCTGGTGAAATTCGGCATCCCCGAGAGCCAGATCATGGTTACTGCCAAGGGGCAAACGCAGCCCAAGGCGTCTAATGATACACCCGACGGGAAAGCCGCTAACAGAAGGGTTTCTATTGTTGTCTCACAATAACCAAAATATAACAAGACTATGTTTGATTTAAATCCGCACAACTTGTTAGACGCCTGGTGGCAACACCTGCTCATGATTTTGGTGTCGGCAGTTTTAGGCTACATCATCGGCTACCGTCAGGGCATGTCGGCAATTAACAAGATCGAAGATCACCTCGCTCGTTTAGGCGTTGAGCTTGAAAAATGCAGAAAAAGCCTGGTTGTAGTGCAGCCCGACCTGATTGTGGCAGCGCTGACAAGAACCGACGATCTAAAGCTCATTGAGGGAATAGGGCCTAAAATCGAGAGACTGCTCAATGCTGCAGGGATCAAAAATTTTGCGCAACTGAGCGCTGCCTCCGCCGTTTCACTGCGTGAGATTCTCGACAAAGCCGGCCCGGCCTTTCAAATTCACGATCCCAGCACCTGGCCGGCCCAATCCAAACTGGCGCATGAAGGCAAATGGGCAGAGCTGGAAAAGTGGCAGGAAGAGCTGGATGGCGGAGTGGAGCCGTAAAACAATCGTCAAACTGATCAATTATTCAACCAATTGAGATATGATATTATTGGAACTTACTCCCCTGTCAACTACGGTGGCCATCCCGGAAATGGTCATAATACTGCTGATAGCAGCCCTGATAGGGTATATGATCGGACGCTGGATCACAAAAGGCCAGCGTGAACAGCTTGAACAAGTCCTGGTTTCCAAAGAAGCAGACCTGGACGAATGTAAGGCCCGCCAGGCGCCCGCTTCCGGAGGTATAAAGGCTGCAGCATTGCAGGCCGACACTCCTATTTCCAGGGACGACCTGAAAGTGGTGGAAGGTATCGGACCCAAGATTGAAAAATTGTTGAACAGCGCAGGCATCTACCAGTTCAGCCAGCTCGCAGATACCAAAGCCGAAGTAATCGCCGAAATCCTGCAAAATGCGGGCCCGCGGTTCCGGATTCACGATCCGCAGACCTGGCCCGAGCAGGCCGCGCTGGCAAGAGACGACAAATGGGAGGAGCTTGAGGTTTTACAGGAGAAACTAAACGGCGGCCGCGACCTCGCGTAGTTTTGACCCCGTCATCCCTGCCGTAGCGGAGGGATTTCCCACTGAGGTTAGCCACGAATTCACGAATCTGGCTTTTTTCATTCGTGAATTCGTGGCTTTCTAATCAGGAAAATGATACCGGTGGAGACAACAATATACGTTAACGTACAAGCCGGATCCCCTCCTGCTCCAGCGTTATGACACCCTTTTTGTAAAGGCCGCCTATCGCTTTTTTGAAGTTCTTTTTACTCATCTCAAGCGCGCGCTCAATCTCCTCGGGGCTGCTTGTGTCGTTCAGAGCGAGAAACCCGCCGTTTGATTTCAGGAGCTCGTAAATCCGATCTGCGTGGCCTTCGGTTTTTTCATAACCGATTTTTTCCAGCGAAACATCAATCTTATTCCCGTCGCGTATGGTCCTGACATAACCGGTAGTACGCTGGCCTACGGTTACTTTCTTGAAGACATCATTGTAAAAGACCAGCCCAATGTGGTAATTATTGATAATGACGTTGTACCCCAGGTCGGTTCTTTCCGCCACCAGCAACTCTACCTCGTCGCCTTCCTGCACAAGCAAGCGCTCATTGTCCAGGTTCTGCCGCCATTTTGCCGTGGCCAACAGGCGATCTGTCCTACGATCCAGGTAAAGAAAAACGATATAGGACTCACCGGCACGCATTGGCGTCACCTGCTCGCTATAGGGAACAAAAAGATCCTTTTCCAAGCCCCAGTCCAGGAAAGCCCCATAGCTGTTGACCTCTTTTACGGCTAAATATCCGAATTCGTTCCGGAGAAGCTTCGGCGTCTGGGTGGTTGCAACAGGACGGTCCTCAGAGTCCTTGTAGACAAAAACCCTGGTAGTTTCTCCCACCTGCATGTCCTCGGTAACATACTTGTTCGGAAGCAATACCTCGGCTCCTTCCGGTTCACTCAGGTAGAGCCCCACACTGGTCAGGCGCTCAATGGTGAGTTCATTGTACTTTCCCAAAAACAACATAGGCTTTTTACTACAGGATTAATTTAAAACCGGAACTATCCGCAAAGATACCATAGGTTTTGCCCAGCTTCCTAATAAAAGCACTTTATCCGTTGTCAAAAGACCCAACCGGGAAAAAATCTAGTTCAACTGATTCGCGATGCGCTGCAGCGAAATCTCAGCTGCCTTAGCCGCATAGCTCAGGTTGACAAGCCGGTACCCGGCGTCTTCAAAGCTTTTCTGGGCCTCACGTACATCAATAATGGTTGCCTGGATTAACTCAAAGCGCTGCATTGTCAGGTTAAGAAGGTCCTGAGTGAGGCGGTAGTTCCTGGTTTCCGTCTCAAGCTGCTTCAATGCATTCTGATAAGCATGGTAGGTCTTGTACACATCGGCACGGAAATCCCTTTCCAATATCTCTTTCTGCTTCCTGGCCGTTTTTACATCGACGGCTGCTGCGTCCTGCTGCCTTTTGTACGCATTGCCGTTGTAAATCGGTACGGCAAGGCTAAGACCTATATTGGGGCCGTACGACTGGTTCAGAAGGTTAAAACCTGCTGCGCTCTGGACCCGGCTGTAATTCAGCCCCGCATTTAAGCGAACCGTGGGGTACCGCTGAGCCGATATCTCCTTTTGAATCAACTCATTGACCCTTATCTGGTTATCAGCGGCTTTAATATTGGTGTTTGCCGGCAGTCGTTCCAGTATGGCTTCCAGGGACACATCCCTGGAAACAACAATTGTATCAGACACGGCCAGACGGGTGCCCGGATCGACCGTCATCAGGCGGAGTAACTCGGCTTTCGCTACTTCCACCACCAGCATCTGGTTCATCAGCAACTGGTTGGCGGTATTGATGTCAATCTGGGCCTGAAAAACATCGGCGTTATTGGCCATTCCCGCTGACCTGCGCGTTTCCAGTACTTCCAACCTTTTTTCAGAGGCCAGAATGGACTGGCGGATGGTCTTCACGTAACTTTGTTGCCTGACAATATCGTAGTAGGCGGTCGACACGTCGGCAATCAAGTTCTGGATATTAGCGACCAGCAACTCTTCGCCTTGCTGTTGCAATTGCTCCAAGCGTTTTTTGGTAGACACAATTCTGTGGCCGTTGTACAGTACCATAGAGCCTGCCAGGCCGGCCGAAAGGTTATTTCCGGCAGCACCGGCCCGCTCAATATTCGTGCCATTCTGCAAACGCTGGTGTATGTTCATCACCTGTTCGGTATTGCTGATCGTCGCGGCCACGCCGGGCAAACCACCTGCCACCCCGTAATGGTTCAGGAGCGTGCGGGCTTCCACTTCATTTTTGGCAATACTTATTTCGAGGCTATTCTTCAGCGCGGTCTCGATCGCATTTCTTAAATCAACCGCAGTACTATCCTGTGCGCTCAGGCTATGCGAACAAAAACCGGCAATCAAACCAATACCGGCTTTCCCAATAATTTTCAAATTCATAAAACGCCCTGTCTTTCCGGCCACTATACGGCCAGTTCCGGTTCTAATTGAGTTTTCTCTTCATGGTGAGGTTTATCCTTCCCGGAGATAAAAGTATATACCGCCGGTATGACAAACAGGGTCAGAATCAGCGAAAAAGCCAACCCGCCGACGATGACCACCCCCAGGGGAACCCGGCTGGTTGCCGCAGCGCCGAAACCTATGGCAATAGGCAAGGCGCCGAACGCGGTAGCCAGCGTGGTCATCAGAATGGGCCGCAGGCGTTGTGTAGCCGCTTCCACCACAGCTCGGCGCATGGGGATGCCGGCCTCCCTTTTCTGGTTGGTGAACTCCACAATCAATATCCCGTTCTTGGTAACCAGCCCCACCAGCATGATCATCCCGATCTGCGAGAAGATATTGATGGTATGACCCAATAAATAGAGCGTAGTGAGCGCCCCTGCCAACGCCAGCGGTACAGTCAGCATGATCGTCAGCGGATCCCGGAAACTCTCAAACTGTGCGGCCAAAACCAGGTAAATGAGCACAAGTGCCAGTGAAAAAGCGAAAAGCGTATTGGAAGAACTTTCCTCGAAATCGCGTGACGGGCCGGAGAGCGAAGTCTGGAAACTTTCGTCAAGCACCCGCGCCGATATGGCGCGCATGGCATTCACCCCGTCGCCTATCGTTTTCCCTTCTGCCAGCGACGCCGAAATGGTGGCGCTCTTGTAACGGTTGTAACGATAAAGCGTTGGCGGACCGCTGGCTTCTTCTATCTTCACAACCGACATCAAGGGGATATTCTGTCCGCGATTATTACGGACATACAGTTTCGAAATATCCTCCGGAACGGTACGGTCAGAATGTTCTACCTGGCCAATTACCTGGTACTGCATGCCATTCATGATAAAATAGGCAAGGCGACGGCCACTGAAAGCGCCCTGGATAGTTGCGGCAATGTCAGCCGTAGACAGGCCCAGGTCGCGTGCTTTAATCCGGTCGATTTCAATGTTCAGCTCCGGCTTGTTGAATTTCAGGTTTACATCCACATTACCGAATGTGGGGTCGTTGGACGCCTCTTCAAGAAAAACCGGGATCACTTCGGCAAGTTTCTGAAAGTCAAGATTCTGTAGAATAAACTGAATGGGCAGGGCGCCCCGGGAGCCAAGGCCGACGGAAATGGTCTGTTCCTGGGCTGCAAAAATACGCGCCCCGTTGAAATCCTTCAATTTCCTGTTAATATCGTTTGCAATATCATTCTGCGACTTGATCCTTTCATTGGCCGGCACGAGCCCGATGCGCGCCATACCGCTGTTGGCGCCGGTGCTGCGCATGCTTGGCGTAGACGAGAAGACAAAGTCGCGCTCAGGTATTGAATCATTCAGGTATTGGGTGAGCTGATCCGAAATACTCTGCATTTCCACGTAGCTGGTTCCCTCCGGCGCGGTCAGCGTAAACCGGATGGAGCTACGGTCTTCCATCGGCGCCAGCTCGCTTTGCAGGTGGGTGTAGGTAAAATAGATAAGCCCCGCACAACCCAGGACAATCACCCAAGCCATCCAGCGTACCCGCATAAAGCCTTTCAACATGCGGTTGTAGCCATTCTCCATCCCTTCAAAAAAAGGCTCGGTTTTCTTGTAGACCCATCCGTTCCCGGTGTTTTTCCTGTGCAGGTATACGTTAAGAACAGGTGTAAGTGTGAGCGAGACAAAGGCCGAAATAAGCACTGCAGCAGCCAAAACGACACCGAATTCACGGAAGAGGCTCCCGACGAAACCTTCCAGGAAAATAACCGGGAGAAAAACTACGGCAAGGGTAATTGACGTCGAAATAACGGCGAAAAAAATCTCCTTACTGCCTTCTATGGCCGCTTTCCGGATCGGCATCCCCTCTTCCAGCTTACGGAAGATATTTTCTGTTACCACAATTCCATCGTCCACTACGAGCCCGGTAGCCAACACAATCCCGAGGAGCGTCAGGATATTCAGGGAGAAGCCTGCGAGGTACATGATGAAAAACGTGCCGATAAGCGAGATCGGGATGTCAATCAGCGGCCGGATCGCTATAACGAAATCCCTGAAAAAGAAGAGGATTACCATTACTACCAGGATAAAAGCAATCACCAGCGTTTCCTCCACTTCCTCGATACTCTGCTTCACCAGGCGGGTATTGTCGATCAGTACGTTAAAAGTAATGTCGGACTTATTGGACTCGGTAATTTCCGCAAGCCTTTTGTTGAACTCCTCCGATATTTTCACATAGTTGGCTCCCGGCTGCGGGACCACTGCAAGGCCCACCGAATAAACTTCATTGAATTTCCACGACTGCTCCTCCATTTCAGGCCCCAATTCTACTTTAGCCACGTTTTCCAGGCGTATTATCCCCATTGAGGCGTCGTCGCGCACGATCAGTTTATTGAAATCTTCTTCTGTCGTGAGCCGTCCCATGGTCCGGATCGTAAGCTCGGTATTGTCGCCGTAAATTTTCCCCGCGGGCATTTCCACGTTTTCAGCAGTCAGAATGCGGCTGATATCGTTAAAAGATACATTGTACGCGTTCATCTTGTCAGGCAGCAGCCAGATACGCATGGCGTATTTCTTTTGCCCGAATATGTTAACCGCGCTCACGCCGTTAATGGTTTGCAGCCTTTGCTGCAAGACGTTCTCTGCGTAATCGCTCAGCTCCATAAGCCCTTTGGTCGGGCTTTGGATGGCCAGCATCAGGATAAAGTCACTGTTGGCGTCCGATTTTACCACAACAGGCGGGGCGTCAATATCCTGGGGAAGATTCCGCAGTGCCTGGCTCACCTTATCGCGCACATCATTCGCCGCCTCTTCGAGCGGCACCTCCAGGTTAAACTCCACTGTGATGTAGCTGGAGCCAATCTGGCTGGTAGAAGTTATACTCCGGATTCCCTGAATCCCGTTTATGGCTTTTTCCAGGGGCTCTGTAATCTGGCTTTCAATAATATCGGCATTGGCGCCTACGTAACTGGTTCTCACGTTGACGGTAGGCGGGTCTACCGCCGGATAATCTCTCAGGGAAAGGTAGGAATACCCGATTCCGCCGAAGAGCACAATCGCGAGATTCATCACGATTGCCAATACCGGTCGCTTGATAGACAACTCAGATATATTCATGGCTCTCGTCTATAAAAAAGTTAGGTTTAAGAAAATTCGGGCCGCATTCATATCACAAGGTCTTTTCAGCAAAGGCATCCAGACCTTTTACATCCCGCACTTTTACCGGCCGGCCGGCCCGTGCAAAAAGCACGCCGCTCACCACTACGGTATCTCCCGCAGATACGCCCCGGGTAATTTCGACCAGGCTGGCCTGGCGCACCCCGGTTTCCACTTCCACCTGTTCTGCCTTCCCGTTTCTAACCAGTATTACCTTCTTGGCCTTCGCCTCGGGGATAATGCTGTTGGCCGGAATCTGGATCACCCTGCGGACGTCGCCCTGGTGCAGGTAGACTTTGGCAAATGCCCCCGGGCTGACGGTATTCTTCTGCAGTACGGCACGTACGGTAATGTTCCGGGAAGTAACATCCACCTGCGGCTCTGTCGCCACGATACGGGCCTGGATCGTCACCCCTTCCGCTTTATCCACTTCCACGTCGACCATTGTACCGACTTTGATATACGCTATATATTCTTCGGGAACATTGAAGTCAACCTTCAACTGGTTGGTTTCCTGCATGGTAGCAATCACCGTCGACGAGGTCACAAACGCTCCTTCGCTAATCTGCCGCAGCCCGACACGCCCGGTAAAAGGGGCCGTCACAACGGTTTTGTCAATCAGGGCTTTGGTTATTTCCAGGTCTGCCTTGAGACTGTTTACCTGGTTCTGCGCCAGGTCGAAATCGGCCTGGTTAACACCATTTACAGCTAGGAGTTTTCTGAGGCGTTCTTCCGAGAGCTCAGCCATATCCAGCTGAACCTGCGTCTTTCTCAACTGCGCCTGTAGATCCGCATCGTTGATCCGCGCAATCACGGTTCCCTTGCTTACCACTTTTCCCTCTGGTACATTAAGAAAAATCAGTCTCCCGCTGGTTTCCGGCATGAGCTGAACAAACTCGTTTGAAACGATCGAACCGTTCAGTTCTATGGTAGCCGCCAAATTATTGGTTTGCGCTACCACCACATCCACAATCGGCGGCGATTGGTTGTTTTGCTTAAAAGTGTCTTTTTTCTCCGTGCACGCCACCAATCCGATCGGGATCATGGCGAGCAGTACTTCTATTTTCATAGTTTCAGCTAAGGGTAATTTAATTGGGTTACGGCAAAAGAACGACGGACATGCTCCTGGAATACTGTCTTTTTGACAAGATTAATTTAAAAAACTGACACTCGGGTCAATAACACCCAGCAGCGTGTCACATTTCAGCTCGGTTTCCAACCATTCGTCTTCCGGGATTGAATCGGCCGTAATGCCTGCTCCCGCAAACAACGTCATAACATCACCATTCACTTTCAGCGTTCTGAGGTTCACAAAAAGGTCGGTATTTTCGTCCACATTTACCGGCCCCCAGTAGCCGCTGTAGAAAGCCCGGTCATAGCCTTCCAGTGTCGCGATGAGGTGGAGCGCCTGCTCCTTGGGCATACCGCAAACCGCCGAGGTAGGGTGCAGCAAACGCAGCATCACAGAACCGAGTTCAGGAAAGTTCACCGCTTCAAGATCTACTTCGAAATCGGACTTCAAATGGTAGAGATTGCCTGCTTTCGACGACTTCGGCCCCGTTTCACGATATTCCCGAAGCCTGATTTTTTTAAAGCACTCAATGATATACCGGCTCACAATCGCCTGTTCTTCAATTTCTTTCTCACTCCAGAGTACTTTTGATTTGGGCTTCAGCTGCCCGGCCGCGTCTTTGGCGGACTGGGTTCCGGCCAGGGCTACCGTCCGGAAGAAGCGTCGTTTCTTTACTCCCACGAGCAACTCGGGCGATGCCCCCAGCCATACCTCTCCAAGATGGGGCAGGCTAACCATCGAAACGAAAGCAGTCGGATAAACCGCTTCCAGCTTCAAAAACGCACGCACCAAACTAAAGCCCGGCACCATGTCAAATGATTTCGTTCTCGACAGAACCACTTTAAAAAGTTCGCCCTGCCGGACCGCATCCGCTCCCAGTTGCACAATACGTTTGTAGCGTTCCGCAAGCCCTTCCGGCATCCTGGGAAGCAGCTTGTTTTCCGGGATACTTTCTGCTGCGGCAGACTGCAGGGCCGCGGCTTTCTCGAACAGCGGTTCAGAAAAATGCCCGGTTTCCCCCACAGCCGCAGCAACAAACGGATGCCTGATTGAAAAGGAAACGGACAGGCTGCCCTCCAGGAAAAGGACATTCCCGCTGAAAGGCGCCATCAGGAAGCCGGACGGCAACTTCTCTAAATCAGGAATTACTTCAGCGGGAAGCATTTCTTCGGAGACAATTAACCGCACGTTGTCGGTTTCGGGGAGCCTCCAAATGGCTACAGGATGCCCGAAAGCCAGGGCGGCTTCCCAGATAAATTCTGCTCCAATTGTTTTAGTCGCTAACGAAGTACTGGCTTCTAGCGCGTTATTCTCATCATGGACCATCTAATACCAATACGAGTTTCGCAAATCTAAATATATTAACGCCACCGGGGAGGACGTGTTTTCCATATTCAGACTTGGATAACATTTGTTAACATTTGTAATCGCTTTTCAAAATTGATGACGACTACTACTTACCAGGCCTTTTGAACAAAATTACTAACCAATAAATTCGGTCTACCGCTAAGCTTCTGGTTTTCAAGACAGAATCGCGACCGTCAGCCTGCTGATACAAACCAGCTTTCCTTCTGCTGTAGCGATACGTATCTCCCAGATATGGGTGGTGCGGCCAAGGTGGATGGGCGTTACCTTTCCAAAAACGTCACCATTATGCGCAGCGCGAACGTGATTTGCGTTTATCTCCAGCCCGACCGCCCTTTGCTTTTCCGGGTCCTGCAGACACAGGTAGGACGCTACGCTGCCCAGCGTTTCTGCCAGCACTACCGATGCCCCGCCGTGAAGCAGCCTCATGGGCTGCATCGTCCTGCTGTCAACGGGCATTTTTGCCACCAGGTAGTCTTCGCCAACCTCTGTAAAAACGATTCCGATATGGCCGGCAATGGTACCTTCACTCATTGCATTCAGTGCATCCAAAGTTGGTTTCGTTGTGAACATTATCTAAAAAATGTTAAATTTACATCGCCAATCTAGGTGAAATTTTTGAATTTCTCTAAATTTATTATTAAAATAATACAAATTTGAGAAGAAAAACTATTTTTCTGATACGTCACGGTGAAACCGATTACAATCGCAGAAGCGTGGTGCAGGGGAGCGGGATCGACGCCGAATTAAATGAAATGGGCAAAGCGCAGGCCGATGCCTTCTACGATGCTTACGGTCACGTGCCTTTTGACAAGATTTATACCTCGGCATTGGTGAGGACTCAGCAATCCGTAGCCAGGTTTATCCAATCAGGAATTCCCCATCAGCCTATGGCCGGCCTCAACGAAATCTCCTGGGGGATCTACGAGGGTACGGCGCATACTTTCGGGGAGGACAATGCGTATAAGTCGATTTTACATGACTGGAAAGAAGGCCGGGTCAACCAGGCCCTTGAAGGTGGAGAAAGTCCGATCCAGGTTCAGAGCCGCCAGCTTCCGGTTATAGAACACATTCTTTCCAAAAGCCACGAGCGAAATATTCTCATCGCAACACATGGCCGGGCCATGCGGATTCTACTGGCAACGCTGCTGGATGAGTCGCTCGACCAAATGGACAAATATCCTCATAACAACCTCTGTCTCTATAAGCTGGAATACTACCCCGACAGGAATCAATTTGAAGTGCTGCTAACCAATGATATCACGCATTTGTTGACCCTCCACGTATCGGGCTAGAAATGCCGGGACAGATCAAAACACAAATCGACCTTTGATAAGGTCCACGTTCCTCCGGTGTATTACCACAGGGGCGTCCGCTCTGAAAATTGCTACATTTGCAACCAGAAGGTACAAAAAGTGTGTCTGAGGTATTTTGATGACAAAAACTCGCTTATACTGGTTGTTGCAAATAGTGGGCTGGACGGGCGCTATGGCGTTCGAATACGTTCCTTATGCGCTGCAATACGGCTTCGAACTCTCCGACTTCTTTATGACCGTCGCCAATATCCTGATGGCGATTATCCTGACGCACTTCTACCGGCTCATTGTTCAAAAATGGAGCTGGAGCAACCTGCCGCTTTCGCGGTTAAGCATCCGGGTAGGCTTGTCGGTCGCAGTTTTGGGCACGGTTATGACGATTTTCAACCATCCGATCGATAAGCAGATCCTCGCAGACAACCTGGCCAACCAGCCTTTTGTCTTTTGGGGTTACCTGGCCAACTGGTGCAAGCTTATGCTCACCTGGGTATTGTCTTATACGATCTACCATTACGTGGAGCAGCACCGTTTGTCTGACCTGGAAAGAATTATGTTCAAAACGTCTATCCGTGAAGCAGAAGCCAAGGTATTGCGGTCTCAGCTTAACCCGCATTTTACATTCAATGCCCTCAACAGCATCAGGGCACTGATTGTTGAAAACCCGGAAAAAGCCCAGTTAGGTATCACGCAGTTGTCCAATATCCTGAGAAATTCGCTGCTGGTAGACCGCCGCAAGACAGTTGATTTGCGGGAAGAGCTTAAGACGGTTGAGGATTACCTGAACCTGGAGAAAATCCGGTATGAAGACCGTCTTCAGTTTTCGGTGCGCGCCGATCCGGCCTCGCTTTTCTGCCAGGTACCGCCCATGATGCTCCAGACATTAGTAGAAAACGGTGTCAAGCACGGTGTTTCCAAGATTGTTTCCGGGGGAAATATTGACGTGACCACTTCAGTGAAAGAAGACGTACTGACGGTTTCCATTGTAAATTCAGGTGTATTGGAGTCAAATGATTCCAGCGGCATCGGGTTAAAAAATACGGCCGAACGGCTTTCTCTCTTGTATGGGGTAGACGCACGCGTAGAAATTTTCCAACTCACCGAAAACGAGGTTTCTGTTGAGCTCAACATTCCATTGATTTCCAAAAGCATATCCTGAAATTTACCGGTACCCAACCAACTGATCTAAAAACAATTTATCAAGAAATAGCCATGAGTCGCGGGGCTTTCACAGTGCCTGATCCGGTCTGTAAATAATCAGTTCGGCACGCCTTTGACCTCACTCCTAACAGCTAAAAACTTTTATACACATGAAAACCCTGATTGTAGACGACGAACGGCTTGCCAGAATTGAACTCCGGCGATTGTTGCAGGAGTTCCCGAAAATAGAGATTGTAGGGGAAGCAGCAAATGCCGACGAGGCACTGCAGCTGATAGAAGAGTTGGAACCGGAATTACTCTTCCTGGACATACAGATGCCGGGCAGGAACGGATTTGAGCTCCTGAGCGCGCTGAAAGGAAGCGCCCCGGATGTAATATTTACAACCGCCTTTGATGAATATGCGATCAAGGCATTTGAATACAATGCGCTGGACTACCTGCTCAAACCGATTGATACGGAAAGACTGAAAGAAGCGATCAGTCGCATAGAAGAGAATTTCCCGGCGGGCGACGGGCAACCCAAGGCGGAAATAAACCGTACCGAAAAGATCCTCGGACAGGATGACCAGGTCTTTGTGAAAGATGGTGACCGTTGCTGGTTTGTAAAGCTGTCGAAGGTACGCCTGTTCGAATCAATGGGCAATTATGTGCGTTTGTATTTTGACGATCAGAAACCGTTGGTCCTGAAATCGCTGAACAGCCTGGAGGAACGGCTCGACCAGCAGGCATTTTTCCGCGCCAACCGCAAGCACATTATCAACCTGGCATGGGTCGATAAAATAGAGCCCTGGTTCAGCGGCGGTTTGCTGGTAACCCTGCAGGGGGGCGATAAAATTGAGATTTCGCGCCGCCAGACTATCCGTTTCAAGGAACTGACCAGCTTATAGCTGTTCACAGGATCCCGTTGTCTGCAAAACTCAGGTAATCATGGTCGGTAAAGATCAGGTGGTCCAGCACCGGGACCGACAGGATCTTTCCGGCTTCCGAGAGTTTCCGTGTCAATTCCATGTCTTCCTTACTGGGGCTGAGCGTGCCTGAAGGATGGTTGTGTGCCAGGATCATCGCGCTTGCCAGGTTTTCGATGGCATGCTTGAAAATGATCCGGGAGTCCACGCCGGTACTATTAACACCGCCCGAGCTCACCTGGACGGACCTGATTACTTCGTTGGCCCGGTTAAGAAGCAGGATCCAGAACTCTTCATGGCTTTTGTCCTGTAAATGGTGGCGGAGCGTTTCATAAGCCATCCTGGAAGAAGTAATTTTTGCTTTGTCGCCCACTTCGATGTCTTTTCTGCGTCGTCCCAGTTCCATTGCGGCAATCAGGGTAAGTGCCTTGGCCTCTCCTATCCCTTTGACGCGCATTATTTCCTGCGGGCTTTTCCTTGCCAGCTCATACAGGCTGTTATTCGCTTCAAAAAGCAGTGTTTTGGCCACGTCCAGCGCCGATTCCGAAACCGTACCTGACCGGAGCAAAATAGCGAGAAGCTCGGCGTCTGTTAACTGATTACGTCCTTTTTGGAGCAACTTTTCCCTGGGACGGTCCGACTCATCCCAACTCCTGATATTGCGCGAAAGCGATGTTGATATCTTGTCCATTATTTTCGTATAGTATAGAAAACGAAGTTACATAACTCCGTCAAGAAAATCAATCACGCCCGACAGATTACTTCACCCCCATTTCGGTAAGCGCGGCACGCGCCTTATTGTCGATGCTGTTCTTGTATTCGTGCCGTTTAAATGACATGGCTTTACGAAAGTACACAGCAGCTTTCCGGGGATCCCCGGCCTCCTGGTACAGGTACCCCAGTTGCAGGGCTGCCGAGGCGCCGAAGTACAGATCTGTCCCTTCGCTTTGTGTTACTGTCTTTTCAAAAAAGCGGAGCGCCTCTGAATTTTCATTTTCGTGCTGTGCAATCCGGCCCATGCGGTACAGGTATTCGACCCTGGCCTGCGGTAATTTAAATGACTGTTCCGTCAGCCCTTTCAGGCGGGATCGCGCCCTGGAGATGAAGCCGCCGTCGAAAGCATACCGGGCTTCAAACAACACTTTTTGCTCAGCCCCGATCCTGCCGGCAAGAAATTGCTCAGCAACTTTCCGTGCGTGCTTGTCGGCTTCAACGTTGCCCCCGCCCACTTTGGCAACCGATGCCAATATACCTTTGTCTGCCGGCTGCCCGTCGAGCCATTGGCAGAGGTATTGTTTGAAGAAGCTGTCTTTCACGAAATTCACTCCCCTTGTATGTTTGATAAAGTCCACATAGGAGGCCCTTGCGCTGGGATACAGGCCCTTCTGGAGGTTGATCTCGGCCTTCATATAATGGAGGAAAGGAAAGGGCAGGTAACCGTTGGCGGCGGGCGCCTGTTGGAGAATGGCGAGTGCTGCCTCACTTTGCCCGCGCTTCATGAGAATTGACGCGGAGAGAAAATGGAACAACAAGTTATCCGGCTCATTATAAGGGAGCTCCCTCAGCCTCTGTATCATTTCCTCGTCGGGGGCGAGTATATAGGCGTGGAGCAATAGCGAGGTCACCCTGGCTTCCTTCGCGAACAGCCGCGAACCTGTTTCTACCCGTTTCAATTCCGCCATTCCCTCTTTGATACTTCCCCTTAGCCCCATCAGCCGTGCTACCCATTGATATTCCTCCGGCACTGAGCCTATCATAACGTGCAGCAGGCCCAATGCCTTCAATTGCGGGATAAAGTCAGGAAACTTTTTCAGGTTTTCCAGCAGCAGGCGGTTCGCTTTGATAATGTCCCAGCAGCCGCTCGTCCGGTTGCCGAACTTAAGCTTGACAAAGGCGGAATGCAACCTTACTTCGGCCATGAACATTCTTTGATAGGGCGACTCATCGGACAGGCCTTCTATAAATTCGAGGCGGTCCTCCTGGCTCTTCAGGAAGCGATTGTACTCTCGCTGGCTGTCTGTAATCAGGAAAAAGAAAAAGTCGGAATAGCTCTCCAGGTAAGGGATTACGCCATTTTTTGTCCCTTTGCCGGCTTCAAGATCCAGCACGGACCGTGCTTTTTCAATCCTGAGTTTCTGAATATCAGAATAGGCAGCGATGAGGGCGGGTGTAAATTCAAAGTCTCCCTTTGCATGTGAAGCAAGGGAGTTCATGACCAGGTACAACAAAAGCGCTGTCCTGTAAACCGGGCGTCCGAAACTTTTCAAAGCGTCCTTAAATACAGAAGGTTGCCTGACAGACAACCTTCCTGATGATTTCGATACAAATGCTGCGGTAGTCCGGAACCGGTCTTATTTCCCAACAGAAACAGGCGACTCGACACTTGCAAGGATCCGGCCGCAGTGCTCACAAACGATGATACGCTTGTTGTCACGGATATCGGCCTGGCGTTGCGGGGGAACAATATTGAAACAACCGCCGCAGGCGCCTCTCTGTACCTGCACTACCGCAAGGCCGTTGAGGGAGTTGGAGCGGATCTTCTCGTAAGACTTCAGAAGACGCTCTTCAATTTTTTTGGTTTGCTTTTCGCGCGATGCCCGGATCTGCTTTTCTTCCTCACGGCTTTCATCCACAATTACCTCCAGCTCCGCTTTTTTCTCGTTCAAAGCTTCTTCGCGTTCTGCCAGGATCTGGTTGATTTTTTCAAGCTCATCTTCGATCAGCCTGATACGCGCCCTGGTTTCATTGCTGCGTTTTTCGGCGAGGTGAACATCCAGCTCCTGCAGTTCGATTTCCTTAGAGATGGCATCGAACTCACGGTTGTTCCGCACGTTCATTTGTTGCTCCTTATATTTGGAAATCAGCTTTTCAGCATCCTTTTGAGCATTCGAAAAAGCCTGGAGATCTCCGTTCAGCTCTTCAATTTCTCCGACGAATTTGTTTTTCCGGGTTTGATACCCCAATGTTTCGTCTTCCAAATCCCGCACTTCATCGGGCAAGTCGCCCCGGATTTTCAGAAGCTCATCCAGTTTTGAATCAATTTCCTGAAGCTTCAATAGGGCCTCCAGCTTTTGTGCAATCGTGCTTTCCATATATATTTATACGTGGTATGTCACCGGGTTAGTATTCACCTCTGACAAATAGAGTGCAAAATTATCAAATTTCTCTGACAAATATGAGAACAATAAATCTTTTGTAAACACTTCACTCTCATAATGTCCGACATCACAGACCATGATCTGTCCTTCGGCGTCAAAAAACTCGTGGTACTTGAAGTCGGCGGTTACCAGGACGTCGGCCCCTGCCCTGCGCGCCGGCTTGAGCATAAAGCTGCCGGAACCTCCGCAAACGGCCACCTTTTGTATCATACGTCCGGGCGCGGCGGTATGGCGGATCACCCTGATATTCAGTCGCTCCTTCAGGAAATCCAGGAAAGAACGGGCTGTCATTTCATGGGCAAGTAACCCGATTGCACCGGAACCTACCTCCTGGTTTTCGTTGGCCAGCGCCTGAACATAGTAGGCGACTTCCTCATACGGGTGGGCATTTTTCAAAGCGGCAATTACCCGGTTCTCCAGAAAGGCAGGAAACATCAATTCCACCCGGTCTTCCTGCACCTCCTCCTTCCTGTTTTGGGCACCGATATGCGGATGGGCACCCGCACCCGGCACGAAAGTACCTGTTCCCGCCACCCGGAAACTGCAATCGCTATAGTCCCCTATTTTTCCGGCGCCGGCCTGATACACGGCGTCCAGAACTGTCTGCGTGTTTTCCCTGGGGACAAAAAAGCTGAGTTTACTCAACAGTCCTTGTTTGGGCGCCAGCACTGAAACCCGCTCCAGCCCGAGGATGCTGGCTATTTTGTAGTTGACGCCGGTAGCGACATTGTCCAGGTTGGTATGAATGGCATAGATGGCGATATCATTTTTAATGGCGGCTATGACGGTACGCTCCACATAGTTGGTCCCGTTCAGCTTTTTCAGCCCTTTAAAAATAATGGGATGATGCGCCACGATCAGGTTAGCCCCTTTTTCCACTGCCTCGTGCACCACTTCCTCGGTAACATCAAGGGTAATCAGCACGGCTTTGACGGCCCAATCGGGCGAGCCGGTTAGAAGCCCGGCGTTGTCGTAGCTCTCCTGGTAGGCAGAAGGCGCCCATTCTTCGAGGGCTGCGATAATTTTTTTCAAGGGAATCATGTGCTGCAAAAAAATCGTAACTCCGCAAAGATAACCGCATTACGTCGGAAACGCAGTTTTCAGACAGGCGCTCCGCAAAAAAATATGAAAGTTTTTTCGGGCAAACACTTGCGTTGTATCCAATCTGCCTATACTTTTGCACCACGATTCACGACAACGGTTATGAATCTGAGCGTCGCCACCGACTATAACAGTGGGTTCTTTAAAATAATGGTCCGGTAGTTCAGTTGGTTAGAATACATGCCTGTCACGCATGGGGTCGCGGGTTCGAGTCCCGTCCGGACCGCTAAAAGCCCGAAACGAGTTCGTTTCGGGCTTTTTTTATGCTTTTTTGAGGTCGAATTTCTGACCTTTTCAATAATAAATTCCCCTGGCGGGCTTTCCTTTATCGATCAAAGTCCTTGATAATGCCTGAAGTTCGCGCCAATACTTTTGCCCGGTTATCGTATTAAACTTTCTATATCCCCGCTTTTTTCGGATTCATATATGCGCATTAGCTGGTAGAGTTGTACGGGTCTGGTAATCCCGAGCTTCCGGTATACGGCCTTTTTGATGGTGGATATGGTGGAACACTTATTCCCGAATTTTTCCGATATGTCGGTCACCCGCAGTCCTTCCGAAAGGGCCTGGGCCACCAGCATTTCCTTGCGCGAAAGCGTGGCGCAAACGCTGCTGTGATTACTTTTTGAAATGTTAAGCTCCAAGAGGATCGTATCTAAAAGATGTGCGCCTATGTAGCGGCCTCCTGTTGCCACCTGGTCGATACAGCGGTACAATTCACTGGTTTCATGCTCCAGGTACACATAACCGCGTACCCCAAGCCGGAACCAATCAAGCATATCCCCGCACGCATGCGTCGTGCCTGCCAAAACCACGGCTGCATTCCTGAAATGACGCTGAATTACCCGTATATCCTTCAGCCTGACGCTGGTCGGACTGCTGTCAACAAAAACCATTGCAATATCAGGATCCTTGTGTAAGCTGCAGCCGTTGACCAGGTCCGGCAGGTTAGTCAGCTCTATTAGGTTGTCGGGGTTGTTTTGGGCTAACAATAGCTCCAATCCTGCGGAGAACAACGAGGGGTTGTTGTCAATAAATAAGATGCTGGGCATGTTCTATTCCTTTGTAATGTGTGCTGATCCGCAGCATTACAACCTCCTCCTTGAGGGGCAAGCGGAAGCTGCAATACCACGTACAGACTTAACGGGTGATTGGCTTGAGGCGGCAGTAACTTGTTCCGGTGAAAGGAGCGCTACCGGTAAAGTTATAGCCGGTTTTGTCCGTTATCCCGTAGAAGGGACCGGTACCGCAGCCTCTTTTATGAGGAAGCGCGGTACCGGGGGATGGATTTAGCGAGTAATCACAATCTTATGCGAACTGGTAGTTCCGTCGGCCTGCTTAATCTTCATTACATACAAGCCGTCAGGCAAACCGGAAACGTCGATTCCCTCAGCAGTCACCCGGGTTGTTTCGTACAAAGACCGGCCATCTATGCTTAAAACATTCAGGCCTTTTACCATTTCGGGAGCGATGTTTTGCAGAAATACCCTGTCTGAAACCGGGTTAGGGTACGGCTCGGCCGATACGGCTTCTCCGTTTGCTCTCAGACTGACCATCTGACTGTATTCGAAGGCGCCGTTAAGATCGATTTGCTTCAGGCGATAGTAGTTTGTTCCTGCAGGCAGGGTGTTATCCGGGAAGCTGTATTCAGTTTTGCCGGTGCCATTCATGGCTTTGCCCGCAACGAAACCCAACGTTTTCCAGTTCCGGCCATCGGGGCTGCGCTGCGGCTCAAAACCTTTATTATTCAGTTCCGATATCGTAGCCCAGTTCAGCACTGCCATTTTGCCTTCTGCTTTTGCGTTGAACGAAATCAACGTGACCGGTAGCGGTTTGTTGGTAATACCGAAATTGGCCGTCGGAAGGATTGAGTTGGCAGGTGCGGTGCTGATATCCCCCAGGTTGATGTAACCAGAGCGGCAAGGGGTGTTGGTACATCCTGAGGTATTACCACGATTGGTACCGGTATAGTTGTAAGAATTTAAGGGCGTGCTTCCGGGCGTTGTAAGTGCATCACCCGCTTTGTAGGGATTGTTGGTAAGTATTACAAAATAGCTGCCACCGCTGTTGAAAATGTCATGGTTTATCACAAACTGGAAAGTGCCATCCGGGTTTACCTTTACCGAAGCTATTACAGTGTTTGCTACAAGGTTAGCCCAAAAACCATTGTCGGTCCCCGTTTCTGTAGCATCAATAATGGCGTCCTGATCGTCATCTATCCACACCTGACCAGGTAGGGTAAGGGTCGCATTGTTACAATCACTCACATTAAGCAGGGTACTTACTGTAGTTTCATCACCACAACTGCTTGTTGCTACCATATAAGTTACACGCAATGTCCCGGTACCAATAAAAGTAAGCACTCCCGTGACCGGATCGATAGTCGCAATACCTGGTGTGGATGGGTCGATACCATAGGTCCCACCCGCCGGGCTGCCTATCATGCTGACGGTTGTATTGGTTTTACAGTAAGGACCTATGGTAGAAGGGGTAAGCGTAACGTCTACCGTGGGAGCGCCGCATACCTGCACTGCGTTGGTTCTGAAGTGGAAAACATCGTCAGTAACGCCATCACCTGTGGGGCCATTATCCGTTGTATTGTCACCCATACTGCCATTTATCCGATGGCCCACGTAGCCAAAATTATTGACACACTCTTTCAACACCAGGGTGGTATGCCCTCCACTCTCAACTGCGATCATCCCTGAATTGCTGTAGCCTGTTTCGAAATTAGTCGGCTCTCCCGGGTTTACGCTTGCGCTCGCTGACATGCTCGACTCCGCGCTCCTTCCCAAATCATTACCCGATTCACGCCCCCAGTTAAATAATTTCTTACCGCTGGTTATCACATTAATGAATGGATATGCATTGTCATGTTCCTGAGGGGAAATCCACTTAATATCATTCATTACCGGACCGGAAGCGCCGGTGTAGCGCGGTTGTACCCAGCTACTTCTATCTGTAGTGGTCCAATCCCCGATTTGATTATACGCGTTACTGCCCATTGCAAATAAGCTGCCATTTTCATACAGTGCGTAATAAGTAGGATAACTATTCCAGTTGGGGGTGACGCCAATCATTTTGATGGCGCTGGATGAGGATCCCGCAGGCAAGGTCATTTGCGTAGCTTTCGAAATGGGAACATTTGCCAAAGCGCCGCCCGAACCTAAAAGTGCCGTAGGGCCCCAGGTCCAAAGATTCCCGCTGGCATCCAATGCCATCAAAGCGCCAAAAGAAGGTGTAAAGCTGACTTGATTAGTAATGCGATGGGCGCCCCGGACCGCCACGATATTCGTCAGATATCCCCCGGTGGACTTTTGAACCCTGGACCAGGCTGTTGAGCTGCCGGCGCCTCCATCCCCGCGCATTTCAGATACCATCGAAAGCACCCATACATCACCACTACAGGTAGTAATCACCAGGGTCCTGTAAGTGGCGAACATCATCTTCACCTGACTTGCCGTAACACCGGGAGGAAGTCCGAGGCTCAATTGCTCGAAGGCGGAATAGCTGGTGGTTAGCGAGCCGTCAAGCACGATGTTGTCGGGTCCCCATACCCAAAGTTTGTCGTCACTGGTGAGTAGGATCATTTGTATGCCCCGAGCCGTAGTTGACCCCAAACGATCATTACTTCCCATTGCAATTTTCAGGGGAGTTCCGGTAAGACCGGGAAAGTTTCCTACGTTGATGGGCGTGGGAACTGCAAAAAAACCAACGCCATCGGGCTTGGAAGCTTCTCCCCATATTTTAAGCGTACCATCAATATCTCTCACAGCAGTTGTGTGAAAAGCCGAAATATAGTTATCGTATTCCAGCGTGCCTGCGATGGTAGAATTGTAACCGAAGTTGCTGTAATCGGAGCAGCCCTGGGTAGCGTAACAGTCGCCTTGGGCCACGGCGGTCAGGCCGCAGTTCATAATTAGCAATATACATGCCGTTGCGAACAAAAATTGTATTTTTCCTCTCATTGTTTTGCAGGAATTTGTTGATTTTAAAAAGAACAGATTGGTAGAAGGAAGAATGGTTACGTGCCCGTGAATAATTTCTTAAGTGTGTCCATGAAATTCTAAAGTTGGTTAATTCAATAAGTAATGGGGATAGTCAGGGGGTTGAAGGGAGCGTTTGCATTTTACTATGGCTCATAATGTGACAAGTGTATGACTGACGATTCAGTCGACAAATCTGGCACTATCTTTCTGCCCCGGCTACCGCCCCGGAGATTTTGGACATATACGTGTTATAGAATTATACCGATTAGCATGTACATGTTAATCGACAAAAAAATTAGATACGATTTTGACGGGCTGTCAAAAAATTTCCGTTATTTCGTATAGATACCAGCACCCGGTAGCGGCTACTACACAGTTGATTGTTGTCGGCAAAGAATTATGAAGCGATTTTATCCCGCCCGGAAACCTCTGGCAGTGGTGCTGGACGACCATCAGCTCTTTGCAGATTCGTTTACCTGTCTCATTGAAAAAACGGGCCTTTTTGAGCATATTCATAGCTTCACGGAGGAGGGCGCGCTGACGGACTTCCTGCTGAAAATGAAGGGCCAACCCGGATTGTTCCTGTTTGCCGACTATTACCTGAGAAATACCACCGCCCTGAGGGTTATCCAGGACCTGCAGAGAATATACAGGCCGATTTACGTCGTGATAGTAAGCTGTGTAACCAACCCTATTCTGATCAATGATATCCTCACCTACAGGATCGACGGGTTTCTCAGCAAATCGTCCAGGTCGGACGAAATCGTGAGTTGTATACAGGCTATTCAAAGCGGGAGGGAGTACATTTCACCTGTTATCGGCCAGATGTTATCCGCCTATAACCAGGGAGAAACCAACCCCTTCTCGGCCAGGGAAGTCGAAATCCTGATTCATTTTGCCAACGGGCTGACCGTAAACGCTACTGCCGAAAAAATGATCCTGAGCAGGCATACCATTGTCTCACATCGCAGAAGGATGATGGACAAGACCAGGACGAAGACCATTACCGAGCTGCTGGCCTATGCCAGGAAAATAGATTTGATATGAAGATCAAACCCGCCTCTTCACGGCCCGGAAAGTTCTTGCTGCTACTGGGCCTCCATTTTTGTTTTGTGCTTACAGGCTACGGTCAGCCACAGGATGCAGACAACGAATGGATGCGCTACCGGAAGCTGTACGAGCAACAAAAAATTTCCGCGGCGGGCTATGTGGACAGCATCGTTCAGCTCAACTACCGTGAAGTAACAGCAGGACGCTATTACCCGGTTGCCGAGTACCTGGAAAAATTAAGGTTCTGCCGCGAATTGATATGGAAGAACAAAGAGCTATACGACAAAAAAGGGGTATACTACCTGTTGCTTGCCAACAATGCACGGGTGCAGGGAAGAGAGGGGGAAGCCAGTTATTTCTGCGTGAAAGCCGATGCCGAAATTGCAAACCGGGGTGGCAAATCATTTTATTCGCTGGATCAGCAGTGCCGGTTTTATAGCGGGGCGCAAAATTACACCAAAGTTGCCTCCCTGTACAATCAGCATGCCGGGGATATGGCGCTATTGCCGGCTTTATACGCCGCGGGCAAGTTGTCAGATAAAGAAGCCATCAACTCGGCGGTGACTTTATCGTCTATAGCACAGGCCTTTTCCAATCTTGAAAAAGCCGATAGCGCGCTGGCCTGCATCCGACTTGCCGAACAGCTGGACAGCGTTTACAAAGAAAAAAACATAGAAGTAAAACCCGGGCATATTTTGATTCCTTCAAGCCTGATGATGGCGAAGTTTACCCTGAATTTTCTTGCCTACAAAAATTACAACGAGGCTGAGAAGCACCTGGACAGCCTGGCTGTTTTCCTGCAACATTGGGCGGGGAATGAAAAATGGCGGGGCTATACTGGCTTTGGAGAGGCCATTCTGACAAATTTCAGAATCAATTATTCAATAGAAGTAAAAGACCTCGACAGCGCCCAGTTTTATCTAAACCGCTATAAGCAGATGGGGAATTTCACCACTGCCAAAGCGCCGGGGACTTTGTCAATGCAAGCCAGGATATTTGCCGGCCAAGGCCGGTATCAGTCCGCCTTTCAGAATATGCAGCAGGCTTTTGAATTGAAAAAGGAGGAATTGATTTCGCTTAATAACCAGACCCGGGATCTGCTCTATGCATATACAGAATCTGAATTTAACAAAAACAGACTTATTGATTCCGAAAAAGAAAAACGGCAAAAAACTACCTGGATACTGGTGATTTCTTTTGCTGCCGTTATCATCGTTTTACTGGTGCTGCAGATGTTGCAAAGGACCAAGCGTAAGTTAAAAGCAGACATCGAGACCCTTAACCGCAATACCGACATCACGATAGCTTCAATGGAAGAAGCAAAGCACCACGCCGTCAAGAAAGAGCAGGAAAGGATGGCGCAGCAATTGCATGACGATTTTGCCGCAACGATCGCTAGTGCCCGCCAACAAGCGGAGGTTCTGGCAGGAGAAGTCCGGGAAGCATCCATCAAAGCCAGACTGACGCAACTTCAGCAGCAGATTGAAAACGTGTATGAAGCCGCCAGAGGCAAAAGCCATGAATGGTTTTACGAGCTAAGACACAAACAACAGGCAACTTTTTCCGAATCAGTGCGGTTCATTGCAAACTCCGCGCTGCCACAGAATAAATTTGAAGTTGAAATACAGATCGATGAAAATAGCGCAGCCGACTTATCTACCGGTCAAAGAATTAGCCTGCTTCGCATTCTGCAGGAGGCGGTAACCAACATCATAAAACACAGCAGGGCGAATATTGTCACCGTATTTTTATACAAGAACGATCGGCAGGTTGTTTTTGAAATAAGCGACAACGGTGTTTTTGACAAGTCTCAAAAGGGGCTAAAAAAGGGCATGGGGTTGAGTTCAATCGAAAGCCGGGTTAAAGAGATGAATGGCGCGCTGGAGATTCAGAACGACGAAGGACTGGTGATGCGAATAACCCTACCCATGATAAAGTAAATTTCAATCGAAAAGAGATAACAGTTTTCCGAACGCTTCGGCAAGATCATCCCCGTCCAAAGCCCGAAACGAGTTCGTTTCGGGCTTTGGACAGGACGAAAGTTACCTTGAAACAGCAGCACCCATCGCTTTCAATACCGATACAGCGGCATCCACCAATATGACCTGACGATCCGTTATATTGATGTTGTATTCGTCTCCGGCTTTTCTTAGCGCTCCCTTCAGGCTATCGGCAAAGGCCGCCTCCAGCGAACTATAACCCTGCACTTCAGTCACTTCCTCGCCCCCCTGCACGACATGGATAATCTTCCCTTCGGCATTATACGCAAACACACCGCTTGCCGGCGCTGTATAATCTGAAATGTTCTTTATCGAAAAAATATCGACGCTTCCGGCAACGGCGAACAACCGGCCCTGCGGATCAAAAATGGCCTGTAGCACCAGGTGGTCATCCATCTGGTTGTCGGTAATGGCATCGACCTTGACCGAAGCCAGGACGCCGCCCCGGGCATAGAAAAAGGTATTGTCAGGATAGTATGCCCGGTAGGAATAAACATCTTCTTTAAACTCAACAAACGGATTGTGCTTTGTTTCGATCCACCTTCCTGATCCAAGCGTACTGAAGAAGCGTTGTTCGTCAAATGCCATGGCCTCATTCGTATCGGGTCCATACAACTCCTGGTAATAAGCGAGGACAAGGCGGGCAATACCGTGGGATACTATGGCCGGGAAATTGGCCGTACCACCGTCGCTTTGAAATTTGAACACCGCTCCGAGCACAACGTTCAGGTGATCAACACAGAAAGTCAATGCTTCTGCCGTATACTTAATCAGCATGTTGATCTCTACCGTTGCAACAACGCCAATCCCGTCCGTGAGCACAATCACAGCACCGTCGGCAATGGCCATGGCCCCGTATTTGGCGGCCTCAATCGACCCGTCAATTAGCTTGATGGCCCATTCCGGAATCTGAGTAGCCTCGGCGATGTCATAGGTCACGGTAATCCGGTCAACAAAACCACCATTGAGGTCCATGCTGAAGCTCACCGTCGCATGATCATCCTGCTCGGCCTGGATGTGATCCATATCCATGAAAAATGACACCTTGCCGCCTTCAAGCACAATGGACGGATCGTAAATACGGTACTGCGAATCCTGTGCATACCATTCGGTTGCGTAGCGGTTATTTTTCCTGATACGCTCCGAAGCCGGATAGAGCGCTAGCAGATTGGCAATGACCCGACTGGAATCGACATCCGGCTTCCGGTCGTAGAGCTGAAAACTCTCGATGGTGTCATCCATGTCACCCTCATTGTTTTCGTCCCGAAGCGATTTCATACTGATATGCTGATCAGGGCCGATCAGCGCGGTACGGCCCTGGAAGTTAGCCTTTGAATAAACGCGCACCCAGGTTTGAGAACTCGTATCGACCCAGCTGATATCGTCTTTCATGTCGTTATCAAAGGTTGTCCCGTCCCATAAAACCTGGCTGAGGTCGGACACCGTTTGTGGTCCATCGTAGTTTTTGTAACCGTCGGTTCCTTTTTTCCCGTCCGTCTTTTTGTAAAATGTTACATTGCAGTTTGACATAATTGAGTTTATTTTAAATTGGCAGGTAAATCGGCGCCTTTTTTAGATGGCACCCCAAAATGGCGCACCCTCCGTTGGCGAAGTATGTGTGATGTATTTCCAAAGGCAGTGCTGGCACGATGGCCATATAACAAAAGTAGGATACCCGTATCCATCAATCTATCCCTCTTTTGGGGGAGAACATCTGCCGGGCGGATATCGGTATGTCGTCAATTATAACCTCTTTTCCCCCAGCTCCCCTCAGAAAATGACCGAGGCACTGAACCGAATTGAAATTTTCCTGTCAAAAGCAACTGGAAAAAAAACCACCCACCTGGTAGCTGAAGAAGAATGTGAGGAATACTCCGGCTTCAACTTCAGCCTTGATCAGCTAAGCATGAAATTCAGGAAAGCCAAAATAACTCCCAAGAAGGTCGGACTATTTGTAACGCTCTGGAAACGAGGCCCGAATAAACAAACCGAACCCTTCAGCATCCGTGACAATTTTGACTTTTATATCATTGCCACCGAACAGGACGGTAACTTTGGCTTTTTTCTCTTCCCAAAAATCGTTTTAAGCAAAAAGAAAATCCTGGCAACAGGCCAGGATGAGGGGAAACGAGGTTTCAGAGTTTATCCAAGATGGGCCGACACAGAAAATAAACAGGCAAAAAAAACACAATCGTGGCAAACAGAATATTTTATTGATATGGCAAAATCAGACGAGGAAATAATTGACGATATCAAATTCATTTTATCCAATAAGTCGAATAAAATATAACAGAAATAAAACGATCATATTCTGATACCTGCCCCCATCGCCGTTCGGCATGAACCCTGGCACTAACCGGATAAGGTACCCAGGCAAATGCAGGATAGAGTCGGAGGTTTGCGTTATACACAGAGAAGAGCGTGCAAAGGGAGAACAGAATCAGCTGATGCCTCCGTCGTTCTAAAAGTTGTGATCGCCGGATAAGTACTATATTGCACCGTTGAATAGGGGTGGCTTCTTTTTCGACCCCCTGTCATCATTTTTGTTAAAATCCGATTCCGGGCAAATAAGGCTCAAATTACGCCTCGCAATGACAAAAGTCCTTCACCTGAGCACCTTTCACCTATCCGGCGGGGCAGGTATAGCAGCTTCGAGGCTCAACGACGCACTCAACAGAAATGGAGTTGAATCACGTCTACTCGTTGGCAAGACATCCAGGGAAACAGAAAACGTAACGGGACTTGACACCGGCTTCATCGGGAAAGCCTTTTTTTGGCAGCGTTTTGTTACAGAACGTCTTGCATTCGTTCCTTTTGAACGGAATCCGGAGGTCCGTTATGCTTTCTCCCCGGCGGTGTCCGGTACGGACATTGCAAGACAAAACCTTGTTTTGGAAGCGGATATTATTCACCTGCACTGGGTAAACTTTGGTTTTCTGTCTATAGATTCGATAGGGCGTCTTTTGAAGCTTGGCAAGCCGGTGGTGTGGACGATGCATGACATGTGGCCTTTTACGGGCGGGTGTCATCACAGCGGCGATTGTGATCACTATATGAAATCGTGCGGCGACTGTAAATTTTTAAAAAAGCCCGCGAAGTCGGATTTGTCTTACCGGAGACTTGGCAGAAAAAAAAAGGAATGGACTCCGGCTACAACTCTTACCGCTGTGGCATGTAGTCGATGGCTGGAAGAAAGAGCCGGACGTAGCAGCTTAATGAAGGATATTCGTTTAACCAATATTCCAAATCCGATCAATACAAGCGTTTACAAACCTTCCGATAAGCATGCAGCCCGGATCAGGCTCAACCTGGATCCCGGCAAAGACTATATTCTCTTCGCCGCAGCCAAGGTTTCGGCTGCAGGAAAAGGGTTTTCTTATTTAAAGGAAGCGCTGAGAATGCTGATCGGATCAAAGCCGTTTATAAAAAAGAATCTGCAGTTGCTCGTGACTGGAGGCGGCGATACCGATGAAATTGGCGACCTTCCAATAACGGCGCACCATCTCGGATATGTGGGCAATGAAGCATCCATGGTGGATATCTACAACGCGGCCTCGCTGTACGTAACGCCCTCGTTGGAAGAGAACCTCCCGAATACGATAATGGAGGCGCTTGCCTGTGGTACGCCGGCTGTCGGTTTCCGTACCGGCGGCATTCCTGAAATGATCAACCATCTCGAAAATGGCTACGTAGCCGATTTCAAATCTCCTGAATCCCTGGCGGAAGGAATCCAATGGGTGCTGGAACAAAATGCCAACGGCAGGCTTTCAGAAGCGGCCCGCACAAAGGTGTTGGGAGAATATGATGAAAAGCTCATCGCCCAAAGATATATCGGCCTTTACGAAGCTGTTTTAAAGCAATAGCATCGAAGTTACACTTTGCGTACTCCGTGTTCCTCTGCGGTTTACCTTTTTACCACAGAGGCCGCGAAGAGCACAAAGGTTTCGTATTGTAACCGTTTGCAGATGACACTTTAGGTAGGCTTTGCTCTCTGTGGTTTTCTTTTTATCCCGGTAAGTTCAGGTAGGTTTGACGCCGTTTACAACAATGTAGGGTGAAAAGGCCTTTGTATTGAAAGGGAATATTTTAAAGAAAACCTTCAGGGGAAACCACAATGACTTCATCAAAGCCCGGGCCCACAGCGGCTTGTTTTCCGGGTTTTCGAACCACAACATCAGGTAGCCGGAATACCTGACATCTACCTCCCTCAATTCCAGTTGCCGGCAGATGGCAGTGAGCCTTTTTATGTCCATACTGGCAAGGTTATGTTTGTCGTAATTTTCACGATCAAACTTCTTTTGAAACCAGCCATTTAGCCCGCGGAAGTTGGGAAGTGTCACAAAAAGCACCCCTCCCGGCTTTAAAAACTGCGTGTGCCTTCGCAACACATCTTCGGTATCATGAAAATGCTCAATTAACCCGTTCGACAATACCAGGTCAAAACGAGGGTCGGCCGGTAGCGAAAAAAGGTCCGCTTCGATCACTCTCACCGTGCCCTCCTCAACACCGTTTGATTGCTCCAGACGCTTTAACAGCGGACGATGAACCACGAAATCCAGGAGTGTAGCTGTCACACCGTTCCTCTGTCCCCAAACGGAGTAGTACCCGGGAAAACCCCCGATCTCAAGCAGCGTGCGAATGTCTCTTTCCCGGACCAACCTTTCGAGTTCTTTCAGGAAAGGGTACTGGCGGGGGATTTCAAAAACAAGATTCTCCTTACTTTCCCAATATTTCAACCAGAAATCCCTATCCGTCAAACTGTTGTCATCCATCGTCAAAAAACTCTACGTGCTGAATTATAAAATCTCTCGCCTGGCTATTGGCTCTCCCCGCTTGAGATTCCACTTAAAACAGCACCGAAGATAACAGGTTGCGTGCACTTACTACCACCCTATATTCTTTTTTTGGAACCGGGCCGGCAATTTACTGCCAGCCCGGGTTCTGTACCAGATTCGGGTTTAACGAAAGCTCATCCTGGGGAATAGGGCTCAAATAGTCCTGGTTCTCCCTGAAACCATACCCTGCCGGCATCGCCGCCTGGTAATAGTCAATTAATCCCTTTTCGTCAACCCGTGCTTTAAAATTCGGAAACTCCTCCTTCCTGAACGGGTATCCCTTGGGCCGCTTTCCCTTAAAGAGCTTATGAGCTGCCCAACGCTTGTAATCATCCGTACGGTGCCCTTCCATTGCCAGCTCTACCCTTCGCTCGCGCCTGATTTCATAAAGCGCATCCGGCACCGGGTAACCGTAATCCACCCTTTCCGGGTCGCTTTGCGGCGCAACTACCTTGAAATCAGGCATATTAACCCGATGCCTCAGGGTATTCAAAGCCTCGTAATCTATTTCGCCATTCAGCTCATAAAGCGCTTCCGCGTAATTGAGAACTACCTCACCGTACCTGAAATAAATGTACCCGGTTTCACTGTTCCCGCTTCCGCCCTTCCCCGCTCCCGTGGACCGCGGATTCGAGCCTTTTTTCAACTGGAAGCCGGTGGTGCAGAGGTTCATCCCCGACTGGTCGATCGGTGGTTTGCTAAAACGGAGGTTGCTGCTGCTCACCTGGAGATCTCCGGGCGCCCATACCGTAGCCCGGTACCTGGGGTCAAGGTCGGCACTCAACTGGGTCAGAAAGTCATTGCCCTGCTTTTCTACTGCCCGGGCGGCCAGATCATAGGGTTTCCCGGTTTTGTCGAGATATGATGAAACCAGGCTCCAGGTGATGCCGATTTCCACCGGGGATAAAATGGTCGCATACTGTACGTCATTGCTCAGGCCGTCTGCATAGTTGTAGGTTTTATAAAACAGCACTTCCTTAACGGCCGACATGTCGTCCAACCCGAACATTTCATAATAATCGTCGTGCAGTCCTACCTGGTACCCGCCTTTCCCCGACAATTCTTTGTACGCGTCTACTACCGCCTGGAAATACCGCGCAGGATTTGCTCCCTGGGTTGCCAGGGGCGTTCCGGCATGATATTTCTGCCAGGTACCTTCATACAAGGCGACTCTTGTCTTAAAAGCCAGGGCAGTTTCCTTATTAAGCCGGTTATTGCCTACCACACTCCGGAGGGAAAGATACTCGGAAGCTTTGTCCAGGTCCTCCAGCAGGTGGTCCACCAGCTCATGGCGCGGCGTTCGGGGCAAAGCAAGTTCCGCGGACATATCCGGCCTGAGCGCCGACGAATACCAGGGAACACTCCCGTATTTTTTGAGTAGAATAAAGTAATACCAGGCCCTGAAAAAGTGCGCCTCGCCTACATAGTGTCTGTAAAGTTCAAAGTCATCCTTACATTTCCGGTAGTTATCGAAAAAGATATTAATGCTCCTGATGGAGGTCCAGTCCGAAATCCAGCGCCCGCCGACCGTCCCCCTGACCCCGTTCATTTCGAGGCTCGGCGTTACCAGTATGGCGTCGTCCGAATGGTTAATAGGATAGCCGTATCCTCCGCCGTAAGTACCGTGACCGGGTAAGGTCGGGTAATACTGTAAAACATAATTTTCAAGATCTCTTGCTTTTTGCCAATAGGCGTCTGAGCTGATGGCATCCAAAGGCGGACGATCCAGGAAACCAGGATCACATGCCGACAATGAAAGAATCAACAGCAGGCTGTATATTTTGTGTCGCAATGCCATGTCTTTGGTTTATAAGGAAAGTGATAGACCCAATGAAATAATCCTGTCGGAGCCGTAGGTAGCGCCGGCTCCCCCACCAAACCCGGTAAGCGCTACCGGGTCCATACCCTTCATGAGCCCGGTCCGGGTGAAGAGGTTTTCGCAGGATGCATACACCCGCAGGTTGCGTATGCTGTATTTGTTAAGCAGGCCGGAAGGAAGGGTATAGCCCAGCTGCATATTCTGCAGCCTGATATAGGCGGCATTTACCAGGTAACGCGTAGACGCATGGCGGTTTTTATCATTCTGAGCCTGGTCGAGGTAAGGCTTGGGCCAGAATGCATCCTGGTTAAGATTGTCCCGTCCTTCATACAACCCTGTCGCCGCATCTCCTTCCTTGTCACGGAAATAGTCCAGGTGCTCGGGCGTCATCCCCGTAAAATAGATGGTATTTACCCCCCAGTACCTGATATTGTTGCTTCCTGTAGCAAAGAAATAATCTCTCTTGGCCGTTGCCCTGATCAAAAAAGAAAAGTCAAAGGACCTGAAGTTCACCCCGGCGCTGAGACCGAACTGGTGGCGCGGAGAGTTGTTCCCGATGATGGAAAGATCGCCGGGATCACTTAATGTGTTGGCGCCGCGATTGATCTTCCCGTCGCCGTTAATATCCTCGTATTTTACATCGCCCGCCGACCAGCTGTTAAAAATGTTCGAGAGATCCACGTTGGCCCGGTAGGCTTCTACTTCGGCATCGGTCTGGAATAGTTTGTTCACCGTAAAACCCCATATCTCCCCTACTTCTTTACCCGGGTACCAGTCGGTGATCAATCCCGTTGGATTCCTGTATTTAGACACAAAAGAGCGGGCGTCGTGATAGTTTAATCCAGCGTAATACGACAAATTGGCGTTGGCCCGCTTATTCCATTTCAAAGCGACTTCCCAGCCCCTGGTTCGCAAGGTGGCGTTATTGGACGAAGGAACCGCGGCACCGAGCACGCCCGGCACCGGTTCGGAGGGACCGATCATATCGGTAGTGACCCGCTCGTAAATGTCTACATCGGTGGTCAGGCTGTGATCCAGGAAAGAAAGGTTAAAACCGAGGTTCTTCGTGGTTGCCGTTTCCCAGGTCAGGTTCGGGCTCACCAGCACCGGCGTTCCGGTATAGCCGGCCTGGCGATTGTCACCGTAACGGAAAATCCAGTTCAGCTTGCCGGTATTAAGCGGCATAAGGGCCAGGTCCTGGTACGGGCTAACCTGCTGGTTGCCGAGCTGGCCCCAGGAAGCGCGGACTTTAAAACTGTTTACATAGGGTTGAATGCTCCGCCAGAAATTTTCCTTGTCCAGGTTCCATCCCATGGAGAAAGACGGGAAAAAGCCCCATCTCCGGTTGGAGATAAACCGTGAAGTTCC
This sequence comes from Ravibacter arvi, assembly GCF_039540405.1. Taxonomy (NCBI): domain Bacteria; kingdom Pseudomonadati; phylum Bacteroidota; class Cytophagia; order Cytophagales; family Spirosomataceae; genus Ravibacter; species Ravibacter arvi. Next base: position 82,243 of record NZ_BAABEY010000018.1, on the reverse strand, counting down.
ATCGTAGCGGCCGTTTACTTCGAAAAGGTATTTTTCTTTGAAATCGTAGGTCACTCTGGCAAAATAGCCCTGCGTAGACCAGTTCAACAGTCGTTCCGAGGCCGTCACATCTCCGTTGGCGGTTTGCAGAGACGGCACGCTTTCTACCACCAGCGCTGTTTTTGCCACATTTATGGCGTGGGTTTTATCGTACTCCTGTTGCATACCAGCCATGGCCTGCAAGTGATGGTTGGCGTTGATTTGCCAGTCGTAGGTAGTAAAAAGATTGGCCACCCAGTAGTGGTTGTTCTGGGTAATCTGCTCGATGCGGTTGGGGACGGTTGAAGCCAGGGGCACAATCCTCCCGTCTGAATAAAACTCGGTAAGCAGGTTGTTCCGGTTGGAACGGTCTACGGCAATACCGTTATAGGCAAAATCGGCGTTAATTTTCCAGCCTTTCAGCGGCCTGAACTCGGTAGCTAAAATCTGCCAGTTGTCGGTTGTTTCGGTGCGGTCCGTTCCGCGGTATTCTATGGCAGGGATTTTCGAGATCATGGAGTAATTTCCATACGGGTCATACTTCGCCTGGGTGGGCACAGTCCTGGTGATCTGCCTGAATAGCAGGTCATACCCGGTTTCAGCCGATCCGTTTTCCGAATTGAACCGTTCGCGGGGGGCTTTCATAAAGCGGGTTTCGTACCGGATATCCCAACGGTCGTTAACCGCCATATTTATTTTGGCATTCAGGTTGTACCGGCGATAGGTATCCACCCCGTAGTTGAGCACGCCGTTTTGCCCTACATATCCGGCAGAAAGGTAGTAGCCGGCTTTCGCGCTTCCGCCCTGTATCGAAACGTTGTGGTTTTGATTGATGCTGTGCCCGTAGAAATCTTTGTACCAGTCGTAGTTGGCGTGGCTGTCGTTCGTATGCGCCCAGCGGCCGCCCGGCAACGCCACCGTCTCGTAGTGGGTGGCGTCTGTCGGCAGAAATTGCTTCAGGTAGTCCCAGTCTCCCTTTTGGTAGGCGATAATCCGGTCCAGCGTCGCCTGGGGATAAGCCCGTCCTCCGGCGTTGTCTCCCATTTCATTCATTACCCGTGCAAACGTATAGGAATCCAGCATGCTCGGCAGGCGGTCGGGGGTATTCCGGGAGACGTTCCCATTGTAGGAAACGGTCATTTTCCCCTCGCGTTTTCCTTTCTTAGTCGTAATTAAAATCACGCCGTACGGGGCCCTGGCGCCGTAAATAGCGGAAGCCGCGGCATCTTTCAGCACTGAAATGGATTCTATGTCATTCGGGTTCAGGCGATCCATTGACCCGGGAAAACCGTCGATCAGCACAAAAGGGCTGCCGCCGTTTAATGAGCCGATCCCCCTTATGTTAACATTCATCGAGGCTCCCGGCTCCATACCGCTGCTTCCAACCGAAAAATTCAACCCGGGCGATTGTCCCTGCAGCAATTGTGATACCGTCGGTGCCGGCCTGGATTCCAGTTGCGCACCGGAAATAACGTCCACAGCCCCGGTCATGTTGACTCTTTTTTGTGTACCATACCCAACGATCACTACCTCTTCCAGGCTTTTTTCGTCTACCTGCATCACGACGTCCAGCGTGGCCCTGTTTCCCGCTGCGACCTCCTGGCTACGAAAACCGACAAACGAGAATACCAGGATGGCTTCCCCGCCCGTTATCTCCAGGCTGAAATTACCTGCACCGTCGGTGATAGTGCCGCGCTGGGTGCCTTTCTGTAAAATGCTTACGCCCGGTAAACCTTCTCCTTTTTCATCGGCCACTTTCCCCGAAACCAAACGCTCCGCTTTTGTTCTGAAAGAAAGCAGGCTGCTGCCTCCATCAGCGGATGCAGGAGGCAGGACATCCGGCGCCAGTCTTTGTGATTCCGCTTCCGGTTCCTTTTTTAACTGTGCGTTTCCGGACAGGATGATGTAGTTGTTTTTTTTCTTTTTAAACCGGAGCCCCAAGGGTTCGAGAAGGGCTTTCAGACTGGCTTCCAATGTAGTGTTCGATTTTAACACTTCGGGCGAAACCGTGTGATGGAGAAGCGTTCTCTCTTCAAAAAGGATATTTACCCGGTATTGCACTTTCAGCCTTGCCAGCGCTTCGGTAAGCGTGAGCGGCGAAGTCTGCTCCGCAGGTGACCCGGGCACTTTTTCCACCTGGGCGAGCAATTGGGCGGATACCGGCGACTGAGCAAGCAGGAAGCAGCTCAATCCGTAACGAAGCCACTTTCGTCTGATGAAAGCGTCAGGTAAATAACATTTCATTATATGCAGATTAAAGGTTAGGTAAAAGAATGTCAACAGTGTACGCCAACGGCATTGGTCTGCCCCTACAGATACAAGACCGCCGGGATACCCTAATATTTTTTTACTTTTTTTGTCGGCCGTGCACGGGTCATCCCGACCGCAGTGGAGGGATCTCCCGCTCCCCGTACCCAATCCCTTTCAGAGGACTTTTTATAACAACAGGAGATCCTTCGACTCCGCTGCGCTCCGCTCAGGATGACCATCCGGCAGATGCGCTACCATTGGCAACAACAAGTTTGGCGCCGCTCCAACCGGAGGTCATCCCGACCGCAGTGGAGGGATCTCCCGCTCCTTGTACCCAATCCCTTTCAGAGGACTTTTTATAACAACAGGAGATCCTTCGACTCCGCTGCGCTCCGCTCAGGATGACCATCCGGCAGATGCGCTACCATTGACAACAACAAGTTTGGCGCCGCTCCAACCGGAGGTCATCCCGACCGCAGTGGAGGGATCTCCCTTTCCCCGTACCCAATCCCTTTTAGAGGACTTTTTATAACAACAGGAGATCCTTCGACTCCGCTGCGCTCCGCTTCAGGATGACCGTCCGGGTGGTAGCCTCCGGCTACCATTGATTTCCATTGACAAAATCTATTTGTCATCTCCGCTACAAGGTGTTTTCGCAAAAAACTTCTTTCTCGGAACGACATATACCCTCGTTTCACTTCCTGACCACGTACCCCGTGGCTGTCTTTTCAACGGTCAAACCCATCATCTCGGCAATTGCGTCCAGCAGGTCTTCCGCGGTTTCGGCGCTGAAAGAACCGGAAACGGTACGTGCGGCGATCTCCGGCTGATCGATCTCCACCCTTACCCCGTAGGCAGTCTGTAACTGCCTGGCGACCGTTTTTAGCGGCGTATCTTTAAACTCAAAATCCAATACTTTCCAATTGAATTTTCCGGCTTTATCCGGCAATTTCTCCCGGTAGATTTTCTGTTCTGAGGAAATGGTGACCAGGTCGCCCGGTTCCATCAGCACCGGTTGCGCCACAACAGGATGTGTGAGCCGGATACTCCCTGTTTTTAGCATCACCCTTGTAGTCTTCAGCCGGTTATTCACCACAAATTCGGTTCCCAGGACTTCTATCACCATTTCTCCCGCCGTATGCACATTGAAACGCCGTCCATCAGGGAAATGCTCCACCCTGAATTCCGCATCGCCTTCCAGCCATACCTCGCGCACCCGCCTGTCAAAACCAAACCGCGGGTACCGCAGTGAAGAATTCGCCCCAAGCACTACCTCCGAACCGTCGTCCAGGGTTACGGACACCTGCTGTTTGTCCCCGCTGGACAGCGTACGGTAGTACCACACCGGCCTAAACAACCAGAGACCGGCCAGCAGGATTACCGAAGCAGCCGCTACCCAGCCATAAAAGGGTTTTAGCCGTGTTACTTCTGTTTCCCGATCCGTATGGACGGGCGGTTGTTCTCCTGTCGCTGATGCATACGGCGTTTCCGGCTGTTCCTGCATAAAAGAACTAAACTTCTGCCGGGCATCGTCCAGGTTTGCCTGGAATTGCGGGAACTGCCGTTCCCACTCGTCGAGGTAGGTAAAATAAGCTTCGGCTCCTTCTTCCGTCTTTAACCATGCTTCTATCTGTTGCTTCTCCAACGGAGTAGCGCGGTGCGCAAAATAAGCGAACACCATAGGCCTGGTAATATGGAATGGTGATTCATTCATCGTTCTTCAGTGCTTTACGAAAAAGGGAGAGGGCTTTGGTCAGGTGCGCCTCTACGGTTTTGATAGATATTTCTAATTCGGTTGCTATTTCCAGGTTTTTCAGCCCTTCAAAACGGCTTAATAAAAACACCTTTCTTACCGACGGGCTCAGCGAGCGTATGACCGTATCAATCCGCAAGGCAAGTTCGTCGTACTGGATCTGGTCGGTTGGAGATCCGCCGGTCGCCACCAGGGCCTCCTTTGATGGATACTGATCGGCTGAAACCGTTATCCCGGCTTCGCGCTGAAGGTAAAGCAGGCAGTTCTGGCGAACTGCCTGGTAGAGATAGGCACGGTAGGAATAGTCAATGCGTTCGTATACTTTCTTCTGCCAGAACACCTGGAAAAGGTCGGCCACAATGTCTTCGGCAACCGCTTTGTCGTATACAAAGCGCGCCGCATGACTGCAAAGCGGCTGGTAGTAGCGCCGGAACAACAGGTCACACCCCTGGTAAACATCCACTTCAAACCCCTTTCTGATCAGGATTTCGTCATCGGTGGATGGAGGTGCCTTGACGACCGGGGAATCTGCCGGACGTTTCCCACAACCTGCATCCATAGGATCTATCGAACTATTTGAAATCATTAGGCAAAATAATTCGTGTTCCCCCCTTAGATACAAAAAGAGGGTACTACCCTAATGATTTTCTTAAAAAGTCCTGGGGTATTCAGGTTCTGGAAGAAAAATCCTAACTTCAAAAAAACATCCGGCGCTATGAAACCAAAAATGATCTGGGCCAACCTGGCGGTCGACAATTTAGAACGTACGACGAAATTTTACACCGACCTGGGTTTCAAACCCAACGGCGCTCCCAATGAGCAACTCACCAGTTTTATCATGGGAGAAAATGATTTTATTATACATTTTTTCAGGAAGGAAGTTCTGCAGTCCAATATGAATATGGTCGTATCGGATGCGCATTCGGCAGCTGAAATACTGTTCACGCTTTCGGCCGATAGCCAAAAGCAGGTGGACGACTGGGCGGACGAGGTCGTGAAGGCGGGTGGAAAAATGCTCTCCCAACCCGAGGCGTTCGGGGCAGGCTATTACGGGTTTATGTTTGCAGACCCGGATGGGCACCGGTACAATGTGTTTTACATGTAGTAGTATAAAATGGCACCTGATAATAAAATTAGTCCCGGTAATCCGCAAAACGTGACGGACTACCCCAACAACAACACCTATTTTTTAGTCTGGAATTTCAGGCAAGATATTGATTCAGGCCAACTAAAATCCGTATTTCAGCGATTGTGTGCACTGGTGATCAACCTCAACAACTCGGCGCTGGACCGCTTCCCTGACTCAAGGGCAAGCTGCGTCATGGGGATCGGGCACGACGCCTGGCTCAGGCTGGAGCTTCCCACGCCGCTGCCCGCGGAGCTGAAAAATTTTGAACCCATTGCCGGAAGCAAGCATACGGCAGTTGCCACGCGGGGAGACCTCCACTTTCATATCCGCTCCGACGTGAAAAGTCACGCTTACGACATGGCTTCCGTCATTACCGATGCTGTAAAAGCAATCGCCGAATGCGTGGTGGAAATCCAGGGATTCCGGTATTGGGACAGCCGGTCCATACTGGGTTTTGTCGACGGCACCGAAAACCCGCACGGCGCCGAACGCGATTACTTCGCGGTAATCAATGCGCAGGACCCTGCCTACAAAGGCGGCAGCTACCTTTTCGTACAGAAATACATCCACGACCTGGCGCAATGGAAGGCACTTCCTGTCGCCGAACAGGAAAAGGTAATCGGACGCTCCAAGGCAGACGATATCGAGATGAGTGACGACGTTAAACCCAAAAACTCCCATATTGCGCTGTCCAACGTAGGCGACGACCTGAAGGTTGTCCGCGACAATATGCCGTTCGGGAACGTATCGACCAATGAAATGGGCACTTACTTTATTTGCTACGCCGCCACTTTCACCACCGTCGAAAAAATGCTCCGGAACATGTTCATTGGTGATCCGCCGCAGAATTATGACCGCATCCTGGATTTCAGTACGGCAAAGACCGGCTCACTTTTCTTTGTCCCCTCACTCGATATGCTGGATGAATTTTCCGGGTAGTATCCCCTGCTCCGACCTCTAACCCACCTCACCACTTTACGTAAAATACCTTACACACTCCCCTATTTTCCAGGAGTCAGACCTCCGGACCATGAAAACAATCCATTCTCCCTCACTGTCCCGGTACAATTTTTCCGGCAGCTTACGAACCATTACGTTCTTCTGTTTCTGGTTACTATCGATCACCGCACCTCAACTGGCGGCACAGTCACCGGTCACACACTGCGGTACCAGCGATGCCACGCTCTTTCCGAAACTGGAAAACTATTTCCGGAATTCCGCCAGGCTGACCACTGCCCGTACCGCTATGGGTGAAATGCTGGTGTACAGATTGGCGATAGATATCAACTACAACACTTACCTGTTGTACCGAAAAGACAAGACGCAAATCACCAAAGTCGTTCATGAGTTTGTCAGGAGCGCATCGGAAGTCTTCGAAAAAGAAATCAATGTCAGGCTGGTGGTATCGGATCTGCTGATCTGGGAGAATCCCGAGCCTTACCCGCTCAATACAGACACGGATTACTACAACAACGTTTTTGATTACTGGACAAAGCAAAGACCCGGAGACCGGGATTGCGTGGTTTCCATGTCGGTAAGAAACGGCTGGTTTTATGGCGGCGGCCGGATGTGCTCTTCCAACTTCCCGGCACCGGATAACACAACACTGGCGGTAGATCTTCTCTGCCACGAACTGGGCCATACGCTCGGTTCCCCTCACACCCATTCGTGCTACTGGCCCGGAGGTCCTATTGACGTTTGTGCATCGGTAGAAATGCAGTCACCGGAATGCACTGCGCCTTTCACCGACTATGTGGTGGGCTCTCTTATGTCCTATTGCAGAAGTGTACTGGAATTTCATCCGTACTGCCGTAACCTGATGCGGGATTACGCCGAGGGAATTGTTCAACAGGGCGACCCCTACCGCCTTGAAGGCTATACGCCGGTCGGCTCTGTCCGGCTTCGGTTGAGCGAAATTCCCCAGCCTGATGCCGCCGCGCTGCCCGCCTTCTCGTGGCTGAGCACATTCCGGACCGGTGATTTCAGGATACAGGTTTCCCGTGATCCGGGCTTCAGCGAGCTTGCTGAAGACACGTTATTGCACAGTGCTTTTTATCAACCGGATTATCTGCCGTCGGGAAGCTACTTCGCCCGCGTACGGCCTGAGAACGGTGCTGAAAAAGGAGAATGGTCCAACCAGGTGTCATTTACCATGCCCGGTGTCGGCACGCACCACCTGCCTCCGGTCCTGATCGCCCCCTATATTTACCCTGACGGCAGGGTAGATGCCACTTTCCGCAACATAGAGCACGCAGACGCGTACGAGGTTGAGGTATTTGAACCCTACTCCGGGAACGTCGTCACCAGGTTTGACGCAGCCGCCTCCGGCCGTCCCATCCAGGAAATCAGCTTTTATAGCCTCCCGACCAATAACATGATCCGGCTTCGGGTACGGTACGGACAAGAATGGACCAGGTGGTCGCCTTATCCGAAAAACCTCAGCATGGAATGGGAGAATAAGCTAGTCGCCTCCACACCCTTAGTCAACACATCGGCCACACCCATCCTGTCATTTCAAAGCCAATACGGCCGGATACCCATCGGCCTCACGCAGTTCCTGGAGATCGGCCGTGACGAAAATTTTCAAACGATTGTTTTCAGCGATTCTGCCAGATCCAACCTGATGAACCAGTACCAGACCAACAAATACAGGTTCTTTCCGAAACTGGAAGAAAATGAGCACTACTTTTTACGGACGCGCCTGCGCGACACCCCCGGAAAATATACCGGGTGGCGTCAGTATCCCCTGGAGACCGCGAGGCTGGACAGCCGGTTTACCTACCTGACCAACTTCCCTAAATTTTCGAATGTCAACCTCTACGACAGCCAAAACCCTTTGGCAGTGAAATTTTACAAGTCCGGAGACCGGTTGTACCTGTACGGCAACTTTTCGTCGGGTTATTATTTCACCACCGACCTGGTAAACTGGCAGGAGCGGACCACGTCTTCTACCCGTGGCAAGATCCCCAACTATTTCTCGGCATTCGGAGCCACGCCGGATGGAACGGTATGGATGCTTCATCCGCCCAAAACCATTGTAAAGATGAAACCGGACGGAACTGCCGAACAAACGGAAATGTCCCGGGATCTTTACCTATACAATGCCCAGGAAGCGAGCGTAACGCCTGACCACGGCTTGTTTTTTGTTGCAGACGCCATGGGAATCGCCCAGGTGCAGAACGGCAACCTCAGGTATTTCCAGGACGGCACTTTTCCGAACTACCAGGCACGTGCCTTGTCGATCGACCGGGAAAGACGGGTCTGGGCACTGATGGAAGGCGGCGACGTCTACATTTTCTCGAACGGCGCCTGGAATTTCCATTCCAGGTTCCCCTACTGGGAAATTGCCGCTTCTTTTTGCTTCGACCAGCAGGGCGGAACCTGGCTTTACGGTGAGTTCGGCCTGGCGAAATTCGACGCGTCAGGCTGGCAAAATATTCCGGCCCTGAAAGCGGTTCCGGTACGAAAGGCCGTGTTTGACGACGCCGGACAGCTCTGGATGGCCGTTTACAGCATCAACCGTGAGGGATTCCGGGATTATGCCCTGATGAAGCTGAAAAACGACGTATTGACCAGCTATACCGACGGCTTCAATTTCCTGAAAGAGGCATTTGATATTGAGTATTTTCACAAGAAACTGCTCATCATGACCACCGGCGGGGAAGTCCATGCCTTCGACGAAACACAGATACAGCGGTTCACCCCTGCCCCGCACTACTGTCACGGCGATAGAATAGCGGTCACGGTGACCTCCAATTCCAGCTTCGGGAAAGACAACCGTTTCGGCCTGGAGCTGGTTAACGTGCAAACCGGCGAATCAAAAACGATAGCCACCCTGGTAGAGGGCCGCGATCAATTGAACGCAGAAATTCCCGCTGCTCTGCCGGCAGGCACCTACCAACTCCGGACCGTAGCGACCAGCCCGGTACTCACCAGCAACGAGAGCGCGCCCTTCCAGGTCCATGCCAGGATAAAACCCGAAATTTCGGTGGAGGTGATCGGCACCTACAAACGGCTGCTCACCACCACAGCCGTCGCCGGTAACAGCTACCAGTGGCTGCGTAACGGCGAGCCGATTCCAGGAGAAACCGGTACGCAGCTGGAGGCCACTCAGTCAGGTCAGTATGCTCTTTCGGCGACCAACCCCGGCCAGTGTACGGTGGTATCCGAAATGGTGGAACTTTCCCTTCCGGAACCGCAGGAGCTGACGCTGCTTCAGAACGCTCCTAATCCCTTTATTACGTCCACCCGCATCGCGTTCTTCCTGCCCGCAGCACAGCCTGTTTCGCTTGAACTTCATGATATGAACGGCCGGAAACAACTTCTTATCCGCGAAACGCAATTTGGTCCGGGCTGGCATGAAATCCCCGTTTACGGCGGTACGCTGACGGCGGGGGTATATGTTTGCAGGATTAGTACAAAGGATGGCGAACGTTCGGTAAAGGTGGTGAAGTATTGATCGATAAAAAAGAGTCATTCCGAGAAAGAAGTTTTTTGCGAAAACACCTTGTAGCGGAGATGACAAATAGATGTTGTCAATGGAAGTCAATGGTAGCCGGAGGCTGCCACCCGGACGGTCATCCTGAGCGGAGCGCAGCGGAGTCGAAGGATCTCCTGTTGCAAGAAAAAAGCCCTCTGAAAGGGATTGGATGCCGGGAAAGGGAGATCCCTCCGCTGCGGTCGGGATGACCCGGAGGTTGGTTGGTGCGGCCTCAAACCTGTTGTTGTCAATGGTAGCGCATCTGCCGGATGGTCATCCTGAATGGAACGCAGTGGAACTGAAGGATCTCCTGGTGCTAAAAAAAAAGTCCTCTGAAAGGGATTGGGTACGGGGAAAGGGAGATCCCTCCGCTGCGGTCGGGATGACCCTCCGGTTGGTTGGTGCGGCCTCAAACCTGTTGTTGTCAATGGTAGCGCATCTGCCGGATGGTCATCCTGAATGGAACACAGTGGAACTGAAGGATCTCCTGGTGCTAAAAAAAAAGTCCTCTGAAAGGGATTGGGTACGGGGAAAGGGAGATCCCTCCGCTGCGGTCGGGATGACCCGGGGGTTGGAGCGGCGCCAAACCTGTGGTTGTCAATGGTAGCGCATCTGCCGGATGGTCATCCTGAATGGAACGCAGTGGAACTGAAGGATCTCCTGTTGCTATAAAAAAGTCCTTTGAAAGGGATTGGGTACGGGGAAAGGGAGATCCCTCCGCTGCGGTCGGGATGACCCGGGGGTTGGAGCGGCGCCAAACCTGTGGTTGTCAATGGTAGCGCATCTGCCGGATGGTCATCCTGAATGGAACGCAGTGGAACTGAAGGATCTCCTGTTGCTATAAAAAAGTCCTTTGAAAGGGATTGGGTACGGGGACCGGGAGATCCCTCCGCTGCGGTCGGGATGACCCGGGGGTTGGAGCGGCGCCAAACCTGTTGTTGTCAATGGTAGCGCATCTGCCGGATGGTCATCCTGAATGGAACGCAGGTGGAACTAAAGGATCTCCTGTTGCTATAAAAAAGTCCTTTGAAAGGGATTGGGTACGGGGACCGGGAGATCCCTCCGCTACGGTCGGGATGACCCGGAGGGGCGAATAAAACCAAGCTCTTTCACCGAAAACGAATTCTCACCCTTTTTCAAACGCACCTCCTTCACCCGGGCGCCGTACCGCAATCTGCACACCCTGCTCCCGGGACTGTGAACTGAAAGCGACACCAGTATACCGTTCCGCCATTTAAGATCCACCGTATAGTTACCCCGCGCCTTGAGGCCGGTTATACTGCCATCCTTCCAGGAGGCGGGCAACGCCGGAAGGATGTGGATCTGGTCGTTGTGCGATTGCAGCAACATTTCCGCAATCCCGGCAGCCCCGCCCATGTTGCCGTCTATCTGGAAAGGAGGAATGGTATTAAAAAGATTGCCGAGAGTGCTCTGCTGCAACAGCTTTTGTACCTGGTCGCCCGCTTTTTCGCCGTCATACAACCTTGCATAGAAGTTGATGATCCAGGCGCTGCTCCAGCCGACATGACGGGTACTGTAGGCCATTCGTCGTTCGATGGTCTTCCGGGCCGCCTCAAACAAAACGGGGGTGTCCTTTGTAATGAGTGAAAGCGGGTACAGCCCGAGCAGGTGAGAGATATGGCGGTGGCCCGGCTCCGCCTCGTCATAATCATGCATCCATTCCTGCAGCGTGCCGTTTGCGCCCACCTTCATGGGCGGAAGCCGCTTCAATGTTTCCTTCAGCTTTTCGACCAACGCGGCATCCTGGTTCAAAACCGCCGCAGCTTTGATAAAATTGGAGAACAGCCCGTGAATAATCTGCGTATCAATGGTGGCGCCGTAGCAAAGGAACGTTTTCTCTTTTTTGTCGGTACGGGGGACAAAAAAAGCATTTTCCGGCGAATGGGAAGGATTGGTAACCAGGTAGCCCTCCGGCGACTCTACCAGGAAACCGAGTACGAACTGCACGGAACCTTTCATAACCGGGTACGTTCGTTCAAGATACGACCTGTCGAGCGTAAATTCGTAGTGCCTGAAAAGCGGGAAGGTCATCCAGGGGCCGGCCATAGGCGACAACCCCCATACGCCGTCCGCTACGCCGGTCCGGCCGAATACATCCGTCAGGTGGTGCAGCGTCCAGCCTTCCGTTCCGTAGGTAGCTTTGGCGGTCCGGCCGCCGGGTACCGTCAGCCGGGTCAGGAAACCGGACAGCGGCTCCACCGTCTCCGGCAGGTTCGCTACCTCTGCCGGCCAGTAGTTCATCTGCAGGTTGATGTTGGTATGAAAATCCGAATTCCACTTCGCAGTATAAAGGTCATTCCAGACTCCCTGTAAATTTGCAGGCAGCCTCCCGGGTTTACGGGACGAAGCCATGAGGAGGTAGCGCGCATACTGGAAGTACAAAGTGATCAACCCATTGTCCTGCTTCCCGGCTTTCACGGCCGCCAACCGTTCGTCTGTCGGCAGGCGGTCCCTTTCAGCACTGCCCATCCGGAACTTCACGCGGTCGAACAAACGCCGGTGATCGTTTTCGTGACGGTCCCGCAGTACCTCCGGGCTGGTCCCGCTCACCTGGCCGAGTATGGCTTTACAAACCTCCAGCGGCTGTATGGAAGCATCAGTATCAAGCTGGTCAAAATTATAGTCGGTTGCAGCGGTCAGCACCAGCGTAACCTGGCGCGCTTCCGAAATCCTGAACCCGGAAGCACCCTGATCTGCAAAGGAAACGACTTTCCCGTCACAAGCCAGGACCTGTATTGCCGAGCAAAACCGCATGTGCCTTCCTCCCGGTCCCATCAACGGCGAATCTTCATCACGCACCTGACCTTCAAACCAGGCGGTCCCGTCCTGGTGCCGGTACTGATCCACATCCTTTTCGCGCGTCAGGGAAACATCAGCTCCGAAAGCCTGGTCAGCGCTCAACCGGATGACGATCACATTATGCGGAGCTGAAGCATACACCTCCTGCTTAAAATTAACTCCTTCAACCTTATATACGGTTTCAACTATCCCTTTGTCCAGCTTCAGCGAGCGCCTGTAATCTGTGGGAGCGGCGTCGCGGTGATACCTGATCAGCACATCGCCCAGCGTCTGGTAGGACCTGATACGGGGGGGAGTACCCAGCAGGTATTGATCGGAAAGTTTCCAGGCCCGGGTATATTCCCCCCTGAACAATGCCTGCCTGATCTCAGGCAAATGCTCCAACGCCTTTGGATTATTGTTATCCATCCTGCTCCCGCCCCAGACACTTTCCTCGTTAAACTGGATCCGCTCCATGTACGGATCGCCGAATACCATCGCGCCCATACGGCCATTTCCTACCGGCAACGCTTCGGTCCACTCCTTTGCAGGGGCTTTGTACCAAAGTTCGTTTTCTCCCTGTCCCTGCACCCCGGACGTGCCAATGAAGCTCCCCCAAAGTATCAAAAAATATGCGATACGGCTTTTTTTCATCGTCTGGCCGGCGACCTGAAAACAGGTTCAAGATTAAGGGTATCCCCCAACAGTGCCTGTTGACGGGTCAAACGGGTTTTCATTTCTTCCAAAACCGCGCGGTGGCTGGGATGTCCCGCCAGGTCCTGCATTTCTTCGGGATCTTTTTGCAGGTCAAACAGCATTACCTTTTCCGCTTTGGGGTATACGATGAGCTTGTACCGGTCGGTCCGCACCATCCGCTGCAGGTTCATGTACGCCCCGTAGATTTCGCGGTAAGGCGATTTTACTTTGGCACTACGGGCCATCGGGAGCAAGCTGTTGAAAAAAACTTCACCGGGCTTGTCCACCTTTGCCATCTGGTAAGCGGTAGACGCCACGTCCTGGAGATAAACCTGTTGCGACCTTTTTTCTCCCTTCGGGATACCGGGCCCGGAAATAACCAGGGGCACCCTGACACTATGGTCGTACATATTCTGCTTGCCCATGAGCCCGTGATGCCCTACCGCCAGTCCGTGATCGGAGGTGAAAATGATATAGGTATTTTCCAGCTTCCCGGTCCTGGCCAGGGCCGACAGTATCCTGCCGATCTGCTCGTCGAGGTGGGTAATGGAAGCGTAATATTCCTGAATCTGCTTCTTTACCGCATACCTGGTGCGGGGGAAAGGTGCGAGCTGCTCATCCCTCAAGCCGGCGCCCGCACCCATCTCTTCCCTGAAAGGATACAGGTCCTTGTAGCTGGCCGGTACGCTGATCTTGTCCAGCGGGTATTGATCAACAAACCGCTTTGGCGCCTGGCGTGGATCGTGCGGCGCATTGAAAGCCAGGTACATAAAGAACGGCTCCGGCTTCTTCGCGGCAGACTCCATGAAGCTGACGGCGTCGTCTGCCAGTACTTCGCTCCAGTGGCGGCCTCCTTTCCAGAATCCTTCGAACTTCGTATTCCAGGGCGTCCACAGCGTATCGTTTTCCGACAGCGGACGGTTGTAACCTTCAGGTGTCTGATTGGGCATGCCCGGCCGCTCGTTGACCACGTGATCCACGATTTTGGACGGGTCCGTCCTGACGTGCCACTTACCGGTCATGTAGGTCTCATACCCCGCCTTCTTCATCTGCTGCACCCAGAGCTGCTCCCCGGAAACCAGACCGGTAAGGTCCCTTTCAATTTTCTGCGCCTGCCATAGCGACTTCCCGGTGAGGAGCATGGTACGGCTCGCGACGCAGATCGCGCCATGCCACCCGCCCATATTGTAGGCATGCGTAAACGTGGTACCGCCGGCCACCAGCGCATCCAGATTGGGCGTAATGACTTCATGTCCCCCCAGGGCATGGATGGTGTTGTAGCGCTGATCGTCAGTAAAAATGAATACAATATTCGGCTTGGCCGGGCCCTGCTCCTTTCCGGAAGCGCCCTGAAGACTATGGCTTACTACCAAAAGAAGCCAAATAAAGAATATCTGTTTCATGTGTATAGAAAGGTTTGAGGGGTGAGGGGTGAGCTGTAAGGTTTGAGCTGTGAGGGGTGAGCTATTTATTCATCAGTCGTTTGTGTGCCGCTTGTAGCTAATACCTCAAAGCTCAAGGCTCATGGCTATTCATCGTATTTCTTTTCTGATAACGCCGGCTACCTGCTCCGCCAGTACTTTACTGCCTTCTTTGGTAAAATGTACATTTTTAGGAATCTGCAATGCGGACATCCTCGGGAGGGCAAAACTGTGGAGATCATTGATCAGGACGCCGTTTTTTTTCATAATCTTCAATGCCGCCCGGTTGTAGGCCTTCACATCGGAAGCCCGGCGCAAGGGGCCGTCCGGCTTGTCCGGGAACGGTGTGGTTGTGGCAAAAATCAAAACCGCCCCTGTGCTTTTCAGCTTTTCTGTGATAGCTTTCAGATTACGGGCATATTGTTTCACATCAGCCTGTTTCGGGTCTTCTTCGCGCGTACTGTTCTGAAAAGTAACCGGGTCCACGTGCTTCAGGTCGTGGAGGCCGAAATTAAAGTGTATCACATCCCACCGGGAATCACCCAGCCAGGTATCTATTTTTTTCACGCCGTTGGTAGTGCCCTGACAGTTCTCAGCGGGCCTGGAGACCTCGGCCACCTCTTTCAGCAACTCTACAACATGCGGCGTATACCCGATGGAGATAGAATCGCCTAGAATGAGTACTCTCGGCAATGGCTTTGATACACGCAGCGGGAAAGCGCCTGAAGGCAGGGCCGCGAGCAGTCCGCCGGCTATTTTCAGGAATTTTCTTCTGTCAGATTTCATTATCGGATTAGTTTATTCTACGATCAGGTTTCCTCTCATGGTCATGTAGTGCCCCGGGAAGGTACATACAAACGGGTATATTCCAGGTTCCGGCGCAACGAAATAAATAGTTTCCCTCGTATCGGGCTGCAGGAGGCCGGTATGAAACAGTACCTGCTCACTTAGAGGCACCCAGTGAAGCTCGGGCCCCTTTAATCCCATCTCCTGTGCCATAGCGCCTACCTTATTCACTGCGTCGCCGGGCATGGTAATCACCAGGTTGTGCAGCATATCGTCGTTATTGTTGAAAGTGAGCGCTATCTTCTGTCCCGCCCTGACTTTTATCTCTGCGATATCAAACAGCATACCCGGCCGGGTGCCTACCGTCAGCGTCTGGTCGGGACTGCCCCACCCTTCCGGCAACTGCCTGATACGTTTGTGATGATCCGCGTCTCCGTCCGTTTCATTTACATGGGCTTCGTGAACGACATCTCCAGCGATTTTTCCTCCCGGCACGTTATTGAGGGTATAATATCCGACGGCATGGCGCAGCGGCTCACCCGCCGCGGACTTCACGTCCCGGGCTTTTATTTCGTGGATATATCCCTTGCGCAGCCCGTGCACAATGAGCTGCGCCGACAGCCGGTCAGGCGAAAGCCGTACTTCATGTACCATACAGGTTCTCTGGTTCAGCACTTTGCTGCCGTACCTGCTCCAGTAGTGGTAGGTAAAGCTGATCACTGAATAAGCCGACGGGTCAGAAGCCACTCCCGGGTCGGCAGGCCGCGTAAACTCGAGCAGGAACCCGTCGGGCCGGGCTTTAATAGACCTGATTTCAAACGGCGTTTTGCCCGTCCACCGCAATCGCTGCAGTCCGAACGGCTCCGGGCCTACCGAGTTCCATCCGCGGCTGGTCATCCCGACAAACATCGAGTGGTCGGCTCCCCATTTCATCCGGAACACCCCTGACGAAAAGCCTTCGGCAAAGGGAAAGCAGGCCCCCTGGTAGGCTCCCTCCACATTTTCGAGGAACACCCGCATCACTTTGCTATGCCCCTGGTCGCCCACGAACATCTGCCCGGCGAAAGGGCCGAACGCGCCTTTAGAATCGTCAAACAGCATATCGGAAGTAGAAACGCCCATCACCCCGTGCGGGAACCAGACGGCCGGGAGCTTGAACGCTTTTATACCGGCCGCTATTTCATGCATAGGCAGGCCGGTATTCTGTATATCCTCTTTTTTCAGCTTCAAAGGGGAGCCGGGTTCCGAAGTCCACTTCAACCCGGCAGGATTCCCGGCGAAATCGCCTTTCCGGAGGTGGGTAATACGGCCTGCCCCTACCCAATCGCCCTGGTTTTCACTGTAGAAAATATCGCCCCTGCCGTTGACGACCAGGCCGGCCGGAGACCGGAGGCCGGTCGCAAGCGGCGTCATCTTTCCTTTCGGCGTTATTTCCACCAGCCAGCCACGCCATTTGGCAAGACTTTCGCCCCGGCCTATCCACGAAAGGTTGAGGGTAGCCAGCATATTTCCCTGTGGTGTAAAAACGGGCCCGTAGGAATACTCATGGTAGTTGCCGGACAGCGGCCAGGCGTAGATTGTCCTGAACCTGTCGGCCGCCCGGTCTTTATCCGTATCGGTCAGCGAAGTAAGCTCGCCTCTCTGTGCAAGTACAAATCCTCCCGGCTGCGAGACCAGCCCGAGCGGTTCATGCAGGCCCGAAGCAAACTTTCTAAAAACCGGGGCTTCCCCGACCTTCAGGTAGGGGTTTTCAAGCACCCACACCTCGCCCCGGCGCGTTGCGATGCCCAACTGCCGGCCGTTTTCAGTAAAAGCCATTCCGCCCACCTCCAGCGATACGCCCGCGGGAACGGGTATGGTCTCGATCCGGTAGTAGTCGTCACCGGTTGCATTCTGCGCCGATGCCGTGCGCATTCCGGTCAGGAGGATCAACCCTGCCAGGCATTTCAGGAACACCCCTGACTGTCGATTTTTAGTTACCACGATATGACGTATGCTATTTCTGAAACCCCGTTCCCGCCCGCCCTGAGCAGTATTTCCTGACCTTCGGCGTTGGCGCGCAGCACCGGCGCGTTCCCGGTGGCCTTTAGCCTAAGGTAATATTCCTTGTCGTTGACCAGGTAGTCGCCCCCGGGCAGCTGCTCTATCACCGTACCGGAAGCTACTCTGAAGACGTAAGGTTGCCGGGCCCTGACTTTCAGCCTCCTTTCGAGGCTTCTGCCCACCTTGCCGGGAACGAGCTTATCCGATACCTCGAGCCCATCGCCGGTGTAAAAAAATTCGGGCAGGCCTTCTCTATCCAATACATACGATTTCAACTGCAGCGTTAGCGGCTCGCCCTCCGCTTTGGAGAAGCCATGGTCCCCTTTCATAGCAATGACCGGTCCGAGCGGCACGGCTACCTGCTGGTTCCCCCGCCGGTGCCACATCGGAGTAGCGTCCAGGAAGCCGCCGTCCCATACCTGCAGCAGGCTCCCGGTTTCCAGGTCAATTGAGAAATGCGTTCCCTGAGGGGTTCCGACCGAAATGCAGTGCGTCTTCTTTTCCTTCCCGGTGTTCACAAAACTCCGCTGTACCTCTGCTTTGTCTTTGCCGATACGGATCAGGACCGGCGCAACAGGGGGTTCTTTAAAAACAGACCCCTTCGAATGGAGGGGGTGCATTTCCATACCCGGCCCTTCTGCATACAAGGCAAGTCCTTCGCGCCATTGAAGCGGTTTGTTGTATATCAGCTCAAACGGTACCCGCTCCTGTGTTACCCGGTAGCGGCCGGCGGCTACCCGGTCGAAAGGGTTAGCTCCGTCGTGAACCAGGACCGTATCCCCGCCTACCACCAGCATACCGCCGCCACCGGTCTGTATGCTGAACAGGTAGTCACCCTTCTCCGGGAATTGCATTTCTCCCCTGAAAAGCAAGAGAAACGTATCTCCTGCTCCCTCCCTTCGCCACGAAAGACTGTCTGCCTGCGTGGTGGTCCCGGCATTTCGCGGAGCAAAACTCCTGAGCGAATCTCCGGGAGTGGGATATTCCGTACAGGTCATCTGGTGAAGCGTGACCTTTTTACGGTTATAAAGCTTGTACCGGATATTCCGGACCGCTATTTTGCCATGATTTCCCTGGATCATCAGCGGTCCGTACGGCTGCTCATCCGTGTAGGCGCCGGAACGCGTAGGTCCGCTGACGGCAATATCCTTCTGCACTACTACGCCGTTTACAGACACCGTTATGAACCTGGCATCGGCAATTTTCTTTCCGCCATCGTCAAATTCGGGCGCCTTGAAGTGTATGTAAATTTTCTGCCACAGACCCGGCGCCCGGCAGGCATTGACAAGCGGCGCGTAGCCTTCGTACCCTTTCTGTGTGACCGGGTCCGTACGTTGGTAAATCCCGCCCATGTCGCCGTAGCTCAGGCTTTCCTTGCCCCAGCTATCGAGAAGCTGAACCTCGTAGCGCCCCTGTAAGTATATCCCGGAATTGGCGCCTTTGGCCATGAGAACTTCCAGCTCAAGCTCCAGGTCCCCGTGCTCAAAACGGGACAAAAGGGGTGCCCGGTTACCGGCATCCATCAGGTTGGCCAGGATACCCACCCCAGGCGATACTGACAAATCTCCTGCCGCATTCCGGTCTGCGTTGGCATTGCCAGCTATTCGCCAGTTGGCGCCGGTCGTTTTAAAAGCTGACAGATCTGCCAGCGCAACCGCGGTGTAGGGAAGACGATGCCCGCTGTCCTGCCCCTCTGCCGGCGCAGGATTCAGAAAAAACAACGCGGGGATTATGCCAGGCCACCACGCCGGTACCCGTATGAATGCTCTGATCATATTACCACTTTGTGGTTTGGAAACGCTCTTGACTTATCTTGTCCCGGTTATTTATAATCTTCTCCTTTCGCGCTGCGCAGGCACGAAGCCAGCCACTGTTCATAGGCCGCAGCCATATCTGATACGCGCTCCCGGTTCTCTGCCGCTATATCCTTTGTTTCATAGGGATCGTTCAGCAGGTCATATAACTCATAGCTGGCGCCGTCGTCCGGCGAATAAAGCTTAAAACGGTCGTCGGTATAAGCCCTTTGCTTGTAGGACTTGAAAGCTATCGGGTGGTTGCGCGGGTGGTTGTCGCCTTCCAGCAGACCGGTGAGGTCCACACCGTCGAGCGGGCGCGGATGAGCAGCCGGGCTTTTGCCGAGGATGGCCAGGATGGTAGGCAGGTAGTCGGAGGTAGAAACGGGCACTGATACTTTCCGGTGACTGCCAAACCTGGCAGGCCATTCCAGGAGTCCCGGCACACGCACGCCTCCTTCATAAAGACTACCCTTCCTGCCTCTGAAAAGACCGGGAACGCCCTGCTGTCTTTTCCCCGGGTATTGCGCTATTCCCCCGCCCTCCCCGGCGGGGCCGTTATCGGAAGTAAAGATGATGATCGTATTCTTTTCAATTTTCAGTTGTCTCAAAAAGCTTCTCAAACGCCCGATTTGCTCGTCCATGGCCGTAATACACCCGTAGTAATGCTGCCGGTCCTCGTCGAAGCCTGTATACCGGGCCCGGTACGCAGGCCCGGCGGCTACGGGGCTGTGAGGCGCATGAAACCATATCACCGAAAAGAAAGGGGTCTTATTTTTTGCTGATTTCTCTATAAAAGGCAGGGCGCGGTCCATGATAACCCTGGAATCGTCACCGTCCAGACTCCCGGTTGCTTCCCGGTCCGGGGCAGTCCAATACCTGGAGGGCGTTGACTGCTCCTTCATAGGGTCCCAAGTAGGGACCGCGATTTCAGTAGCCAGTACGTTGTCGAACCCGAACGACCAGGGCGGGGCAAAATGTTCCCGCTCTTTTTCCTTTCCGCCTCTGTGCCCGTCCCGCTGTGTGGTGGTCAGCGTACCCAGGTGCCATTTGCCGAAAAAACCGGTCGAATAGCCTTCCTTTTTCAGGATCTGCGGCAGGGTAATTTCTTCCGCGGGAAGGTGACCGACGTTGGCAAAGAAGATCCCGTGTCGCTCTGCATTTCTTCCGGTAAGGCAACTGGCCCGTGTGGGCGAACAGACCGGTGCGGCCGCGTAAGCGCGGGTAAACTGGATACTGCCGGCGGCCATCCGATCGAGGTGCGGGGTGTGTATAAACGGGTTGCCGTTGAATCCGACATCTCCCCAGCCCAGATCATCGGCCATAACCAGGATGATATTCGGTTTTGACTGCGAAAGCCCGGGTAGCGCGGCAAACAAAAGAATGATAAACTTTAAAATGAATTTCATTTCCAACACAATTGAGCCGTTTATTTAAAGCTGCTTTCCAGATTCGGGTCACCGGCGCCGTCGTATACGGGTACCCTCGGGTAAGGAAATGCCGGCCTTGTCATAACCACTTTACCGTTTTCCGTCTTCGAAAGGATCACCCTTTCCGGCGCCATGTCTTTTTCCACCCAATCGGTTATCAGCCTGAACCAGTCGGCCTTACCCGGCCCTCTGCCGCCGGTATGGGTAACGCCGGGCAGCATAAACAAGCGGATATTGTTTTCGAGATGAGTATCCGCAGCAGCGGCTTCCTCATAGTGGCGGACCAGGTCAAGCGCCGATATCAGCGGGTCAGCCCAGCCCTGGTACAGGATCATTTTCCCGCCACGGGCCTTGAAGGCCGAATAATCTGTCTGTGCTGCATTGAGGTAGGCCGCCGCATAACGCGTATCGCGGTAAACCCGTTGCCAGTCATAGCGGTCATACCGCCATTCGCTGTCATTAAAAACCAGGTATCTGAACGTTTCCATCCCGTAGAATGCCTGCCAGGTCGGATAGGGCCTGCTGCCTTCTATCGGCCCCGTAACCGAAGGAAACCAACCGGTCTTCTCGTTCTCCCCGCCCGGGGGAAACCCGCTGTGTATTACTTGATCACCGTCCCTGACGGGGGCATAGATGCTTTTCAGGGTCTCTACCTGCTTCGCCGTGAAACAATCAGCTCCCGGCATATCGTTTTTGCACCGCGGAAGATCTTCCAGGCTAAAGCTACACCGGAGCGGGTCGCTTATTATCGAATCCCTTACCCCGTCATATGCGTCGCAATGTCCCAGTATATGCCGCTGTAATACCTGCAGGTGGTCGCTGGTGATGACGGGCTGCCGGTTTTCGGGAGAACCATACAGGGCCCGCGTGTTCAGATTGAATTTCACAGCCATCCCTACCCAATTAAAGGCCGGGGCTCCGGCCACTATGCCGTCGAAATCCTGCGGATACCGCTGGGCTTCCATCATCGCCTGTCCGCCACCCCTGGAAAGTCCAATGAAATACGAATACCGGGGCGGGGCGGCATAGTAGTGGCGGATGACCGCCTTTGCCACTTCGGCCGTCCGGTGAACTGCAGCATGACCAAAGTTCAGTTGCCGCTCCATATTGTTGAGCCCCCAACCGGCATCGGTACCTTTATGGCCGGTGTCGGTTCCTACCGTTGCGAAGCCGTCAAAGGCCATGTTTCTTGCGCGGTTCATCACATACCCCACGAAACCGCCGCCGCCGCCCATTACGAAACGCTCGTTCCACCGGGCCGGCAGCAACAGCTCAAAAGTGATCTCCCTTCCTATCACCCCTTTCAGCACGCAGACCTCCTTTTGGGTCAATACCGATACGGAGTCGACACGCACATCGGGAAGCAGGAGTTCTTTCAGGCTTTCACAGCTTCTGCAGGGAGGCCTGGTCCCGTCGTCTGCCCGGACGGTATGGGCGGTTTGCACCATCCACCCTAAACAAAGGGCCAGGAGGAAAAGCCGTATCGGCGGGCTAATAATTCGGGTTTTGCCGGAGCAACGTATTGACATCAACTTCACTTTGAGGAAAGGGGAAAACGTAATGCCGGGACGGATCGAAATTCCTGCGCACGCCCCCGGGATCTACAATGGAAGGTATAACCGTTTCGGCTGTTTTCCAACGTTTCAGGTCCAGGTACCTGCGGCCTTCGGCTCCCAGCTCCACACGGCGTTCATGCCTGATCTTCAGGCGCATCCCCTCCTTATCCAAACCTGCCGGGAGCGGCGGCATTTTTACCCCGGGCCTGTTACGCACCTGGTTCACGGCATCGTAGACGCCCTGGTCGGGGCCGCTCGCTTCATTGCGGGCTTCCGCATAGATCAGCAGCACTTCCGCATAGCGCAGCAGCACAAAATCCTGGTCGCTCCGGGTAGCATACGACAACGGCAGATGGGTGGGATCTACGTATTTCCTGACCGCATAAGGACTATGCAGCCCGCTTACGCTGCTCACATGCTTCATCCCGTTATCCGGGTTGACAATAGGCTCGGAGACATGCCTGATTGTGAAGGAGAGGCGCGGGTCACGGTTTTTAAAAATACTGTCCGGCCGGTAGAGCGGTGATTCGGAAATGGGCTTTCCGTCTGTGCACTCAAACTCGTCTACAAAATCCTGCCGAGCGTTCAATGCCAGCGATGCCCCGTACTTCATATCGGCCCCTTCGGTCGCGTACCGGTCGGGATTCAGGTAGCGTGCGGAAAAGATAATTTCAGGGTTATTATCCTGCCTGGCGGCCAGGAACAGGTCCGGGTATTTGCCCGAAAGACTGAATTTGCCCGACTGCATTACCTGGAGCGCAGCGTCTGCAGCCTCGGCCCATTTCCCCTGGTGAAGCAATATTTTAGCCTTCAGCGCGTGCGCCGATCCTTTGACTGCATGCCCTTTGTAGGCGGCATCGGGAAGATGGGCAATCGCGAAATCCAGGTCGGTTACCAACCGGCTGATAATTTCTGCTTTAGCCGTTTGGGTGACGAACGCATTTTCAAGTGTTGCCGCGGTAAGGTAGAACGGCACGCCCCCGTAAAACTCCGTCAGCGTAAAGTAAAAGAGTGACCGCAGGAACAATGCCTCCGCTTTAAAGGCATTCTTTTTTTCTTCGCTTACGGGTGTTCGGTCGATATTGTTAAGGAAAACATTGCAGGAGGAAATACCGCGATAGGCGTCCTGATAAATTGCTTCCACGACGCCGCCCGTGGTAGGTTCCACTATTCCCTTGGCGATATTATCGATCCGGCCGTAAGTCCCGAAAAGATAAAAATCATCGCTTATGGCGTCCCAGTCAAGCTGGTTGATATCAAACGTATTGTTGAGCAGACGGCTGTAGATCCCGGCCAGCGCCATTTCAGCGTCGGTCTCGCTTTTCCAGAATGTCTGAATGGATATTTTATCCGGCGGATTTTTAGTCAGAAAATCTTCGCAGGATGAAAGCGTCCCTACGATGGCCGTCCCCAGAAATACCTTTATAAACCTGTTCATATGCTTCAAGAGATTAGAATCTGACATTTAACCCGGCTGAGAGTATTTTTACCTGCGGATAGGTCGCAAACCGCTGGCGTCCTACCCCGAGCCGTTCGGGATCTGCGCCGGGATACTTCGTGAAAGTCAGCAGGTTATCGCCTGAGACGTAAACCCTGAGGTTTTTCATCTTTACCTTCCGCGCCAGCGCTACAGGCAGCGTATACCCGACGACAAGATTTTTTAGCCTCAGGTAGGAAGCATCCTGGAGAAAGAAGGTAGACCGGGTGCCGGTAACCGGGCCGTAGCCGTCCTGGTACATGGCGGGATATTTATTGGTTTTGTTTTCTTCAGTCCAGGCGTTTTTGGCAAACTCAACCGTAGGGGCCGCGCCCTGGGTAAAGGGGACCGTTCCCCAGCGGTCTACAAAAAACTTCATCCCCTCCAGGCCCTGGAAAAAGGCAGACAAGTCAAACTGCTTCCAGGAAAGGTTCAGCCCGCCGCCGTAGTAAAAGTCCGGGTAGGCGCCGTCGACCACCACGCGGTCGTCGGCATTGATTACACCGTCGTTGTTCTGATCCTTGAATTTCAGGTCGCCCGGCTTGGGATTGAACGGGTGTGCCGGACTATTGTCGATATCCTGCTGCGACTGGAAAATCCCAATCCACTCCACCATATAGTTCGACATCCACGGAAGCCCCTCCTGGATCGTATTGTTGGTGTCATAAAAAGGTGCTCTCACTTTCAGCACCTTGTTGCGGTTGGTCGAAAAGTTGCCGTGGACGGTATATTTCAAGCCACCCAGCCGGTTGGTATGGCTGAGCTCCAGCTCGAAGCCTTTGTTCTCCATTTTAGCGAAGTTGACCGTGGGCGCGTCCAGGCCGATGCTCAGCGGGATTTCTATGTTGTACAGAATATCGTCCGTGATCTTCCGGTAGAGATCGAAGGTTCCCGAGAGCTTTCCACCGAAGAGCGAGAAATCCAGGCCGAAATCGGTCAGCGTAGTAGTTTCCCATCTCAGGTTTTTATCGGTAAGCCTGGTCAAAACCACTCCCTGCTCGAGGGTGGCGAAAGGATAGGTTGAAACCGACAGGATGTCCTGGTACGGGTAGTAGTCGATGTTCTGGTTCCCGAGTTTCCCCCACGAGGCCCTGACCTTCAGGTTGTGCAGCCAGCTGCTTCCTTTCAGGAATTCTTCATTGGAAATCCGCCAGCCCGCCGAAATGGACGGGAATCCGCCCCAACGGCTGCTACTGTGCAGTCGGGAAGTACCGTCGTACCTGAAATTCGCCTCCAGCAGGTATTTCTCTTTGAAGTTATAGCCCAATCTTCCGAAAAAAGACCGGATCGCCCATTCGTAGGAAGTTCCGGTGGTAGCCTGTCCGTTGACAGAGCCGCCGTCAATCTCGGTAAGACCGTCGGAAGGATACGAAATTCTGGAGCCCTGTAAAAAGCGGTTGACAAACGACTCCTGGTTATAGCCGGCAAGCCCTTCGAGCGCATGGCCGCCTGCAAAATTCCGGTTGTAATGAAGCGTGGAATAAACCGTAGTGAGCAGAGAAGTATTAAAGTTGTCGCGCACGCCGAGCGTGGTCGACACCCCGTTGTTCTGGTATTGCCCGTCGGAGAAAAAATACACATCTACCGGGTGATCTACCAGTTTTGAAAAATCGCTTACAAAGTTCACCGCGCCTTTGACGCTCCATTTGAGATCTTTAAGAAGGTTGACATCCACGTAAGTCTGCGCCGCCAGGTTGTTCTTTTCAAAGGTAGTTCCTCCGCTGGCCAGGATCGAGAGCGGGTTCCGGTTGGAAGGGACGCCCTGGCGGTAATTTCCTGCAAAACGCCCGCTCCCATCGGGAAGGTACACAGAAGTCGTAGGGTTCCGGGAATAAATCGTCAGCATAAAGTTGTCGTCGGTGTAGGTGGGTTCATCCACAATTTTCCTTGTCCAGGCCACTCTGCCGCCTATACTTACGATGTTATTGACTTTCGAATCGAGGTTGAGATTGAAATTATACCGTTTGTAATCGTGCCCGCTCACGATACCGTTCTGGTCAAGATAACCGAGCGCGACGTTGTAGGTAGTTTTGTCGCCGCCGCCATTGGCCGCCAGATAATGGTTCTGAGAGGCGGCATTCCCGACCATGTGCTTCACCCAGTCAAAGTTCGGATAGCGTACCCGGTCGGTGGCGTTGCGGTAGGCGTCAATTTCCTGCTGGCTAAAGAGGGCTGCCTGGTTCGCCCGGGTCCGGGCGGTATTCCAGTATTGCATATAGTCGGCCGAATTGGTCACCAGCTCGGGGAGCGCCGTCGGCTGGTGCAACTGGAAATCTGCGCGGTAGTCGAGGTTGAACGAGCCGGCCGCCCCTTTGCGGGTGGTGACGAGAATAACACCGTTGGCCGCTCTTGCGCCGTAGATAGCAGACGAGGCGGCATCCTTCAGCACCGACACCGATTCTATATTATCGGCGTTCAGGTTGGTCATATCGCCTACGATCCCGTCTATAAGGACCAGCGGGGCGTTCCCTACCCCACTGAACGTCCCCATTCCGCGGATGGTCATGACGGCGCCGTCATCCCCGGGTTGCCCGGAATTCTGTACCACCTGCAGGCCGGGCACCTTCCCCTGCAACAGGTTCTGGGCATTCGGCGCGGGTCTTTTTATGAGCTCGTCTGCCGAAATGGTAGAGACAGAACCGGTAAGGTTTACTTTTTTCTGTTCGCCGTACCCTACCACAATCACTTCGTCGAGCGCTTTTTCGTCTACCTCCAGCGATACTTCCAGGCTGCTGCGGTTGCCCGCTGTCACTTCCCGGGTTATATACCCGACAAAAGAAAACACGAGCACTGCGTTGGCATCGGGAACAGTCAGCGAAAAGCTCCCTTCGCCATCGGTAATCGTCCCGGCCTGGGAGCCCTTGACCAGGATACTTACCCCCGGAAGAAGCTCTCCCTTTTCATCGCGGACAACCCCTTTTATGACCTGCTGCACCACTTCAGGCTGCGCAATAGGTGGAGTTTCTTCCGTTCCGGCAGCACCGGTTTCCGGCTCAACCAGCACCGTTACCTTATGCGCTATACGCTTGCCGGTGATGAGGTAGGAATTCCCCCTGGCCTTCCTGTACTTTAAGCCCGTGTCTAAAAGGATGGAACGGAGATTCTGTTCAATTCCCGCCGAAAAATCCAGCCGGTCCACCCTGACGCCGAGGCCTTCTACCTGTTGGTCGTTGTAGAGAATATGCACTTTGTAGCGTCCCTTGAGCTCATTGAGGACTTCCGACAACTCGCGCGTGTTTTCCGGAGAGACGTGAGAGAGCGAGGGCCTGCTACTCTGCACGGATGACTCAGACCGGGCGGTGCTGCCGAGAAGCAGCACAATTGTCAGAGCCATAGCAACGACTCTTACCTTCAGTAAATCTGATTGCATCATATTTAGGGTCATTATTGGTTTATTCGGGTTTAGGAACCAGCTTGTATTTGTCTTTCTCCTTTTTCACGTCCAGGTCCAGCACTTCGGCTATGGTCAGTAGGAGCTCTTCCCCCCGGTTGGCCTCATACGTACCGGTCAGCGACAGCTCCCCCAGCTCATCCTTTTCCAGGCTTACCGTCAGGTCATAATTTTCGGATAACATGTGCAGGATTTCAGAAAGAGGCGTTTTTTCGAACCTGAACTGTCGGGCCGCCCAGTTGCCTGAAGGCTCGGCCTGCGCCACCTCGTCCAATACCATCCCTCCTTTTGCGTCGAGTGTCACCTGGTCGCCCGGGGCCAGCACCACCTGGTTGAACCGCTGGTCTGCCCCGCGGTACCGTAACTCTACTTTGCCTTTGTTCAGCTTCACACGGGTGCCTCGGGAACGCGCAAACACGCTGAATTCGGTACCGAGCACCACCACTTCCGCCGCATTCAGCGTTTTTACCACAAACTTCCGGTCCTTGTCCAGGTGGGCCACCGAAAACAATGCTTCGCCTTGCAGGACCACCTCCCTGGTATCGTTTCCGAAGCCGAACCGGGGTACCTGAAGAGAAGTATTGGCGTTCAGCACCACCGAGCTTCCGTCGGAAAGGAGCAGCGACCTTGTTTCACCGTAACCGGTTGTATAGGTTACATTGGCTAGCTTACGATAAAACGGCGCGGTAACCGCCAGGAGGAGTATCGCCACGGCCGCACACGCCGCCGCCCAGTACCCCATCCGCACTCTTCCCGGAAGCCGGCTCCTTTGGGGCGGGGCTGTCGCCTGCGTTACCGACGTAGGGGTGCGCTCCTTTTTATCCAGAAAACTCCTGAGCTTCCCGATCCCCCGGACCGGGTCAGGTGTATACTGTAAACGTTCCAACTCCCATTCGTGGAGCCAGGCGTAAAACCGCTCCTCGTTTTCCTGGTTTTCCAGCCACTCTTCTACCTGCTTTGCTTCCAGGGGCGTTACCTTTCCGTCGAAATAATCAAAAATGCGCTGTTTGCTAAAAGTAATCTTCATGGCTGTTGCTCCCCCATTTTTCCCTTAATACATCTCTCAGGTGGTGACTCGCCTGGCGAATCTGTACTTCCACGGTACGAACCGAAATGCTCAGCTCTTCGGCAATTTCCTGGTACTTTTTTCCTTCAAAGCGGTTCATCAGGTAAATCTTTCTCCTGTGCAGGGGCAGGCCCTGGATGGCGGCTTCAACGTCGCGGCGCAATTCCTCGTAATGGGCCATTGCATCGGGCTGCTGACTTTCGGGCGTACTGCGGTAATAAACCTCCTCGAGGCCCGTGTCCCGGCGCAACGCCTGTCGCAGGTAATTAAAAGCCCGGTGCCGGACGGTCTTGTACAGGTAAGACCGGTAAGAAGTATTGATATCCCTGAATATATTTTCTTCGTAAAAGTCGCAGAAAACCTCGGCCACCAGGTCCTCGGCGATGGCAGGTGACGCCAGGAACCGCACGGCATGGCTGCAGAGCGCCGCGTAGTAGTTCCTGAACAGCAGCTCACAGCCCAGCTTTGGGTCCTGGCCGAAAGCATGCCTGATAAAACGTTCGTTATCAACCGCAGGCGGCTCATTACCCGAAACCGGCCGCTCCCCGGCCAAGTGTTCACTTTTGCCGGCAGATCGCTTGTCCCTGTTTTCTTCTGCCATAGTATATCCGGGAATTGAGAAATGTGCCTTTTTTGGCGTTTTCCTATCAGACACATAGCCCAGCGCAAAACCCTTATGTAATTACAATTTTATTCGGGAATTTTACCACTAGGAGGTGGCGGATGGAAGTAGGAAAAAGCAGAGGAGATGGTTCGGAGAGGTACTCCCTCCAACCTTTACCGTATTAACAGGTAAATTACCTGTTTCTCAATCCCTTTCCTTTATGAGATATTCGCTTGTCATCGTACTCCTCACTTTATTATTCACCCGGGCCCTAAGCCAGGACAAACTTCCGGCCGGCAAGCCCCTGCCTGTACTTGCCTGGATGGGCGTTCCTGCGGAAGAAACCTCCGAAGCGCGGTTCAGGGAGTTGAAGGAGGCCGGAATCTCGCTCAATTTCGTGCACTACCCCGACCTGGCTGCCGTAGAAAAAGCGCTCGAAATTGGCAAAAAGACGGGTGTGCAGCTCGTAGTCGCCTGTCCGGAGCTTAAGAGCGAGCCGGAGAAAACCGTGAAACGCCTGATGAACCACCCGGCGGTGGCCGGCTACTACCTCAGGGACGAACCTTCGCGGAAGGACTTCCCCGAACTGGGCGAATGGGCAAAACGGATCCGGAGCGTCGACAAGTCCAAATTTTGCTATATCAACCTGTTTCCGACCTATGCCAGCAAGGAGCAGCTCGGTACCGAAACCTATCGCGAATACGTGGAAACCTTTGTAAAAGAGGTGCCCTTGCCCTTTATCTCATTTGACCATTACCCTTTGATGAAAAACCGGGTCAGTACCAGGGATTATTACGAGAACATGGAAATCGTCGCCGACATTGCCCGGAAATCGGGGCGCGACCTCTGGGCGTTTTCACTTGCAGTGGCCTTTCATGACTATGCGATTCCGACGCTTGCCGAGATGAAATTCCAGGTCTACAGCATCCTGGCGTACGGGGCGCAGACGGTTCAGTACTTTACCTACTGGACGCCTGTTACAGATGTATGGGACTTTCACCACGCACCGATCACCGCCGACGGTAAACGCACCGACACCTATGAGCACGTCAAAACGATCAACCAGGAGATACAGTCACTGGCAGGCGTATTTGTGGGCAGTAAAGTCCTTTCGGTATGGCATACCGGCGACAAAATCCCGCAGGGCACCAGGCGCATGGCTGCGCTTCCGCCAAAAATCAAAGTACTGGAAACCACCGGCGGGGGGGCGGTGGTCTCGCTGATGGAAAAAGGGAACGACACCTTCCTGGTCATTGTAAACCGTGACTACCAGCAACCGATGAAGCTGACGCTGGTGGCTGAAGATGATGTCAGAAAAGTACAAAAAGACGGCACGCTCGTTCCTGCCGGCGCCTATACCAGCACGCTCGCCGTTGATCCGGGAGATGTGGCAATTTATATGTGGAAAAAATAGAAGATAGCGGGTGGCCACGAATTCCATTGAAGCACGTTTGGTGCTTTGATTTAAATAAACAACGCTTAGCTTTTGACCTGGTTGAGGATCAGACATCCGGCAGATTGTGTTAAAGGGGTTCGACGGGCTCACCCGCCATCCGGCAGGCGCCATCCGGACGGTGCCGTCCGGACGGCGCCTGAGCCTGTCGAAGGCTTATATTTGGATACCCATTCAATAGAAGCCATGCGTTCCATCAGGTATCTGTAAGTTTGTTGTACAGAATGCACGAATTGTGTCGGTTTTGTTGGGGGTATTCGGTGTAGTAAAGTGCAGGTGTGTTACGAGACTATATATTTTTTTGTTGAATTGATATACAGGGATAAAATACTTTTGACGGTCTCAGGCGCCGTGCAAGTGGCACGTCCGGATAGCACTGGCCGGAGGGTTATCCTGAGAAAGAAGTTTTTTGCGAAAACACGTTGCAGGGGAGATGACAAATAGATGTTGTCAATGGAAGTCAATGGTAGCCGGAGGCTACACCCGGACGGTCATCCTGAGCGGAGCGCAGCGGAGTCGAAGGATCTCCTGTTGCAAGAAAAAAGCCCTCGGAAAGGGATTGGGGAGCGGGAGATCCCTCCACTGCGGTCGGGATGACCCTCCGGGTGGAGTGGCGCCAAACTTGTTGTTAACCCTACTGTTGTCAATGGTAGCGGCGACTTTGAGTCGACTTTTCGGGAGTCGAAGGATCTGCTGCAATATGTCCCTCCAAAAAATTCCTTCCGTTGTGTAAGTTTTTTCCATGCGCTGCAACTAACCCGGCAAACAATCACTTATGCAAAAGATCAACCCGGGGTTTCAGACACGCTTTCGGTTCTTTAGCCTCCCTTTTGAAACTTACCCGGAAAACAAAATGACGTTTTCCTGTAAAAACGCGCCGGTAAGCCTTATTTTTATGTCAGGCGGAAAAAGTCGCATTACCGACCCGGAAGCGGAAATAAGGGGGCAACACCAATTCCTGAAACACTAGCCATGGAAGAAGCGCAATTCGTACGCCTCATCAACGAGCACCAGGGCATTATCCACAAGATTTCCCGACTTTACCGCGATTCCCCGGAGGACCGGGAAGACCTCTTCCAGGAAATCGTCTTTCAACTATGGAAATCACTGCCGTCCTTCCGGGAAAAGGCCGCGTTCAGCACCTGGATGTACCGGATCGCCCTCAGTACGGCTATCTCGGCCTTCCGCAAAAAACGGCCGGATATCCGTTACACCGCCGCCTTACCCGACGCACTGGAGGAACCACCCGAATCGCATGACCGGCGCGAGCGTCTGTTCGGGGCCCTCCGGAAGTTAAACGACGCCGACAAAGCGCTGATCACCCTTTACCTGGAAGACCTCTCCTACCACGAAATCGCGGAAATTTCCGGTATCAGCGAAAACCATGTAGGTGTGAAGCTCAACCGCATCAAACAAAAAATCCAGCAACTTTTAAAACACTGACTCATGGAAAATGATCCTTTAAAATCAGCCTGGCATAACATCGCCACCCCGCAGAAAAACGACGCAGAGTTAACGTCGATCCTGAAAGAAAGCGCCCACCCGGTACTGAAAGAGATCCGCCGGCAACTGCTTTTTGAGACCGTTGCGTTCTCACTTTTCCTCCTGGTGTATTACGATTTTTTCGACGGCGACCGCAAGCCGCTATACGCCAACCTGCTGCTCGTCGGCGTGCTGTTGCTGGTAATCGGGCATAACGTGGCCGGGTACCTGATCGCCAGGCGCGGCATCACCGGCAGCAACATCCGGCAGGCGCTGACAAACCGCCTTTCCGGGATGAAAACCTATGCGTTTGTGTCGGTAACGCTGCGGGTATTGAGCGCTGCCGGGTTGTGGTTCTTTTTTATTTCCGTTATGGACCTTGATGCACACCGGTACGGGCTGCTCGCACTCGGTATGGTGATCGTCTCGGTCCAGGTTTTCTTCTTGTCCAGGATCTGGGCCGGCAGGATAAAACGTATGAAAGAGGCCATAGCAGGGTTTTGACCTGGCCTGTCACCCGCTTTTACCTGCTCAGATAGCGCGCATTCGCCCGAAAATCGGTATATTTGATTTATGGAGCAGCAAAATACCACCCGTTTCAGCAACCGTGTCGACGACTACGTGACCTACCGTCCCGGTTATCCCGGAGAAATTGTCGGTTTCCTTGAAAAACAATACGGCCTTAGTTCCGGCAACCTGCTTGCCGACGTCGGCTCGGGTACAGGCATTTCGTCCGAGCTGTTTCTCAAAAACGGCTACCGCGTCATCGGCGTGGAGCCCAACAAGGAAATGCGTGAAAAATCGCAGGACCTGCTCGGCAGCGAACCGCGTTTTACGGCAGTTGACGGCACGGCGGAGCATACCGGCCTCGCCACCGGAAGCATCGACGCCCTAATTGCCGGCCAGGCCTTCCACTGGTTCGACCGCGACAAAACCCGGCAGGAGTTCACCCGTATCCTGAAACCGGGCGGCCTGGTGGCCCTGATCTGGAACGAACGGCTTACCACCAGTGCGTTTGAGCAGGAATACGATCAACTGATCATCCGGCACGGCAAAGACTACGTGCAGGTAGATCACCGGAACATCGACCTGGACAAAATCGAGGCGTTTTTCAGTCCTGCCGCCGTGACGCTGACCGTTTTCCCTAACCACCAGGACTTTGACTTTAACGGACTGGAAGGCCGCCTGTTATCCTCGTCCTACATGCCCGCCAAAAACGAACCCGGCTACATGGCCATGTCCGCCGACCTGAAAGCCCTCTTCGACCGCTACCAGCAAAACGGCCGCATCCGGATCAATTATGATACCAAGGTATTTGCGGGGAGATGGGTGTGATGAAGAAGCGCCACGCATCTACGTACCGACTACGCCACGAATTCACGAATAAAACCTGTGCAATTCGTGCATTAGCGATATTTTTTTGCCACGAAGGGCACGAATAAAACCCAACTACATTCGTGCCCTTCGTGGCCCCACAATACAACGCCCGGTAATTTACCGCCCCATTCATTTTTTTACCACCTCGTAAACGACGTAGATTTGCTCCGTACCAAATCCTGATACGATGCCAAATCAAACCACCGCGCGCGACGGGCAGAAAATTTCCCTCTCCCGGCCCGCCGAAGCATCCGAAGCCACTCCCCTTCAGCAGATTTTAGCCTTATTAAACGTCCCCGTGAACCCATTGCAAACCTTTGACCAGGAAAAAACCGTGAATATTATAGGCAATACCTTCAGCGATTTCAAAGGCGCCTCATCGGCCATCAACGTCAGGCCTACCTTCAACAACCCCATCGAATGGATCTCGAAGCTGCACGAAGAAAAAATGGAGCTGTACGAACGCATGCTCAGGGAAAAAGACGAGCAACTCGAGCGGTTGAAGCGGCTGACGGAGGAGCGGTAAAAGGGTCCGAGTTTCTTTCATGACTTCGTGACTTAAATCAATTAAGGTAATTCCGGTTCCACATTTATACCAGGAAACACCTACCTTACAACCGATTACAACCTCGGGTTTCCCGGCCTGACCGAAACCGTCAAAGAAAACGAATTAGAACAGAGATTGATCGGCAAAATCCGGCAGCTAGCCACAAATTCACGAATAAATACATTAGCTAAAATTTGAATTCGCGCCCTTCGTGGCTGCTAACGACTCAAAGAATTAGCCACGAATTCACGAATAAACGCATCAGCTAAAATTTGAATTCGTGCCCTTCGTGGCTGCTAACGACTCAAATAATTAGCCACGAATTCACGAATAAATGCATCAGCTAAAATTTTAATTCGTGCCCTTCGTGGCTGTTAACGACTCAAAGAATTAGTCGAGAATTCGCGAATAAATACATCAGTTAAAATTTTAATTCGTGCCTTTCGTGGCTGCTAACGACTCAAAGAATTAGCCGCGAATTCACGAATAAATGCATCAGCTAAAATTTGAATTCGTGCCCTTCGTGGCTGCTAACGGCTCAAAAAATTAGCCACGAATTCACGAATAAATGCATCAGCTAAAATTTGAATTCGTGCCCTTCGTGGCTGCCCGTCCTCAAAGCACCACCCGCTTATAAGTCAACTTTTCCTCTCCGAAGTTCACTACCAACGCCAGCTTATTCCCCGACACTCTCAGGTAATTGATCGCCTGCGCGATATGCTCATCCGCAATACCCGATTTCCCTTTCACCTCCAGTATAATTTCACCTTCCACCACGAAGTCGGCATAAAACCGGTGCGGCAGCACAATCCCCTTGTAGTGCACAAAATATTCCTTCTCCCTTTCATAGACCATACCTCTGCACCGGAACTCATACTCCAGTGCATCCTTATAAACGATTTCGAGGAACCCCGCCCCAAGATGGCGATGGATCTCCATGCAAACACCAATAATGCGATAGGCTTCTTCCTTCAGGATCAATTCCATAGAGCCGGAGAAGATAGTCTGTAAAGTATAGCATTGACCTGACCAAGATAAACAATAACGCCATGAATTCACAACAACGGACGGACACCTGCGGATAAAAAGTCAAAAATTCGTGCATCCGTGGCCCCAATTTTTCAGCCACCAATTTACCGCGAGGCTACCGGTACGTCATTACAGAACCGTGAATAACCAAAATTCGTGTCCTTTGTGGCTACCTCTCCACCTTCCTGATCGTAAGCCGGCCCTCCTCCTGCACCACTTCTATATGCTGCCCCGGTCCAAAACCGCAATCGGCCAGCCACTGCCCCATGAGCCTGATTTCGGGGTAAACCACCTGATGACGCCCATACGCCACATTGCCGCCGCGGGTAAAAATCTTGTCGTACACCTTGAGCGTGCGTACCTTCGCCTGACCTTCTTTGATCGTTTCCATGTGCTGCTTTTTTTAGGTCAAAGCACGGCATGCGTCCGCCGGTACACCACTTCCCAGCCCGGTGTTTCACCAGGTGTGTATCCGGTATTTTACCGGGGTATAGGTGGTAGGCCGCCACGAATTCACTAAAGAAATTCGTGCTCTTCGTGGCAACCCCTCTTCCGAATCTCCCCGGAATAATTTATATTTGGTATCCCTTAAATTTCAATACTATGCCAAACCATACAATCCACCAGGGCCGCAACCTGAAGCGCTTCCGCGAGATGCTCAACCTCAAGCAGGAGGCACTCGCATGGGAGCTCGGTGAGGACTGGAACCAGCAGAAAGTATCACTCCTCGAGCAAAAAGAAACCATCGACCGACCCATACTCGATCAGCTCGCAGCCATCCTCAAAATCCCCGCCGAAGCCATTCAGAACTTTGATGAAGAAAACGCCGTCAACGTTATTGCGAATACGTTTAATAGCAAAGATAGCGCTACAGGCAATTCCATCAACTACGGCACCATCAATTACAACCCGGTAGAAAAGCTTATCCAACTTCACGAGGAGAAGATGTCGCTTTATGAGCGTATGCTCAAAGAGTATGAGCGCATGTTGAAAGAGAAGGATGAAATAATAGCTCGGGTAGAGCGATTAGCGGAACTCAAGTAATATTTGGGCGTGCCCCTACGGGCCGGGCTAGCTGCGCTAGTAACCTTCGCGCCAAAGCAACATAAGGTTGCTTCGCCACTCGGTTATGCTGCAAGTCCTCGCTCGTTCCTCGCTGTGGGCTTTCCGCTGCTATCCCTCACGCGGGGGCTTAACTTCTGCTTCTATTAAATGACAATAAGTACTTTGCATAGAATATGTTTGAAAACCAACAATTATTGAACCGAATTCTCTTGAACACCAATATACTAAATAAATCCGTCCTACCCCTCCAGGTTTCAAATCTGCCAATAAAAAGGCAAAAACAGCAGATATTCACATTACTTCTCCCTAGAAGTATACCATGAATAAGTTATATTTTCTCAATATAGAACTATATCTGCAAAACGCATGGTATTCTATACCGATCAAACTACTAACAATATTGAAGCTAGAATTATCAACTTTAACCAAAACCATCAAAAGCCAATAAGTTGAAAAAATTCATTCTACCTACGATCGAAAAAGTTGAAATAAAAAACTTTAGTCTATATAAAAAAGTAGACCTAATTGAAATTGATTTAACAAAAGAAGTATATTGTTTAGCCGGCGCTAATGGACTCGGAAAATCTACATTTATAACAATAATCAATTACTGCCTAACCGGTATTGTAAAAAATCCTTCAAGAAAATTTACATGGTACAATGAGATTCCAAAATTCTACAACCAAAGCAAAGGGTTTGCTTCGATTTATTTCGACGGTAGAATTTCTGAAGAAAATTATGAATCAGCAGAAGTGTCAATTGAATTCTTAATTGGGTTAAACAGGTATCGAATTACTAGAGGGTTCTTTGAACCAGATCAACTAAGGTCATTCTCAAAATTAGATGAAAGTACTGGAGAAATTATAAACTTCAATGAGATAGAGTTAGACTTAAACGAAGTATACAAGGAGCATTTCACAAAGGACATTCAACTTTCTCAATTCGACCAGTTTGTATTCATCCAAACTTTTGTTCTGACATTTGACGAAACTCACCAACTTTTATTCTGGGACGAAAGCCTTATAGAAAGGGTTCTATATCTATTCTTTGGGGTAGATTCTGAAAAAGCTAAACTCGCGGACAAACACAGAAAAGAGTACAACAAATTTGACTCTACCTTCCGAAATCTTCAGTGGCAAATAACCAAAACTAGAAATGAGCTAAATAACATTCTAAAGTCAATATCTCATGATAGCGATTTAGATCCCAATGAATTAAAACTTTACGAAGAACATAAATCTCTATCAGAAGAAGTTGATGAAATAGATAAAGTAATTGATCGATTGATGTTAGAAATAAAAGACTGTGATTTGGCTATTTCAGATTTTCTTTTAAAGTCATCAACTCTTCGTGGTGAATATGAAATATTATTCTCTAATTCCTTAACAGAAGAGGTTCCACTTGAAAAAAATACGGAAATAATTAAGATACTTTATGACCTAAAAGTAAGGATATATTCTTCAAAAAACTACGAAGATTTGATACAAGACCTAATAAATGCATTAACGAAACTTAAAAATCAGGAGTCTGAGAATAAATCGAATGATGAATACTTTAAAAAATTATCTAAAATAGACAGCGAACTATCTAGTTTCTCAAAAGAAATTACGAGTATTCAAAATAGAAAAACCAGACTTTTAGAAGAACAAACAGAAAAACTTGAGAAGAGCAAGTATATTAATGATAGAATCAGAGAAATAGAAAGGGAAAATGAGAATGAGATTCGAAAAATAAGCAGGATAAGAAAAACCGTCGATTATTCTGAATTAACCAGAAGCTATGAAGAACAAATAGCAAGATACACAACCCAAAAAGATGAGAGTTCGTACAAAAGAAGTTTAGCACGAAAAGAGTTGCAGAAGTTAGAGAAAGACCTGAACCAAGGCTACATAAATGCGGAATCTATATTTATTCCAATTTTCAATGATTATGCCAGGAGTTTTCTAGGTCTAGACGTTTCCATCGAACTTTCAGCTTCGACAAAAGGAACAAATTTATCGCTTCATATTGAGGACTCAAGGAGACAAGACTCATTCAAGCTCTCCGAAAGTCAAAGATACTTTATAGATATTGCCCTGAGGATGGCGCTTATAGAATTGGGTACCGAATCGGCCACATTTTTGATAGATACTCCGGAGGGTTCTCTTGATATTGCGTATGAAAGCCGAGCTGGGAAAATGTTGGCGGATTTTGCGAAAGAAAAACATAAGCTTATTATGACGGCCAATATTAATAGCTCGCAGCTTTTATTGGAACTAGCATCGATATGTCGAGGAGACAAGATGAAAATAGAACGTATGACCAATTGGACTATTTTATCTGAGGTACAACAACAAGAAGTCGAAAGAATAGAAGAAGCATATACCCTCATAGAATCAAAGCTACAATCTATTTAGTAATGAGTAAACCCGAAGCTATCATAGATACCCTCTTTATTGGTGAGAGGCTTCAATCAAAAATTGGGGACTTTTCGCTCTCAGAGATCCAATTCTTTTCATACTTAGGTTGCTTACTTTCATTATATGACGGCCAAACAGCAACGAAATGGAACTACTCCTTTATTAAAAGTAGTCTTGGAAGTCCATACAGCGCTGACATACTTAACGGAATAGAAATACTTCTGTCAAATGAATCAATCATAGAAACAGATAGAGACTACTATAAGATAACGGAAAAAGGAAAATCGAATCTAAACTTTTACGTTACGCTGGAGTTACTAAATTGGAGATGCAAATATTTAAATATTGCTTGCCATAGTCTATCTGTTTTCCCATATGGGGTAATAAAAGAGGCTATAATAAACGATCCGGTGGTTGTATCTGCTAGAAGTTCACCTATTAATAAATTACTATTAGATGACAGTAACCCTGCAACTGGAGTTCTCTATACTCAATTTGCCTTACTAAAAATTGCGCTCTCAGATCAATACGAGAGCTTAATGGCACCGGCACTAGTTTGGATTGAATCTCTAAGAAAAAAAAATACACAATTATGATCACCGATCAGTCTCAGATCAATTTTTTTAAGAAAATTGCTCAAATACAATTTTCAACAATATTACTGAGTGACTATTCTGATGACTACTTGGTATTTTTTACTGATTCAATAACGAATATATACAAATATTTAGATTATGTAAGCTTTAATAAAGTTACAATCTATCTTCCTTTAACAAAGAATCTTTCCCTATCAAATCTCGGGGCAAATCCTTTAACTATTTATTCTTTGGAGAATTTGACGCCATTAAACGGTGAAGAAATCACTCTAGAACTTATTCTCACCGGGGAAATCAACGCAGCTATTGGATATTCACCCGATGTGGAGTCGATTAGAGTAAATAGTTTAGTTTATACTTTTGAAAAGCATTTGGCCGAGGAATGTATCTATGGAAAAAATGATAAATCAAAATTAATACCGATACCTGGAGCGGACAGCTATTTCGCAGTACAAACATTCAGAGAACTAAACTCGGCACTCGACTATTATAAGTCAAAAGTAGCCAGGCACTCCGACTGTGAAATCCTAAGAAGAGTTTGGTTTGACGAAAAACGTATATTTTTAAAAGCTAGTCCCGAACATCGACTGAGAGACTCACTGACTCAATATTTAAAAATTAGTTTGAGAAATACTGAAGTCCGACCCGAGCAAGTAGTAGATCGTTCTCATCCCGTCGATATAAAAGTAACTTGGGCGCTTGCTAATAGATTAGCCCTAATAGAAATAAAGTGGTTAGGAAAGTCACTGGCCTCAAGAAAAAAGCAATTCACCAAGCAGTTTTTTGAAAGTAGAGCACTGGACGGAGCCAGTCAACTAGCCTCATATTTAGATGGAAACATACAGCAAGCTCCCACTTATACAACACAAGGATACTTGGTTATCTTTGATGCTCGGAGAAAAGGCTGTACCACTGCAACCGAGTCTATTAACAAAAGTCAGGTACTAGATTACGATCGTCAGGAGATACAATACAATCCTCAATATGAAAACATCAGAAGAGATTTTGCGAAGCCATTACGATTTTTCATGGAACCTTTATACGGATAATAGAAATATAGAACTAACAGTTAAAAAACAAGTATCTCAAATTTTGGTAATAGTAGTTCCACAAATCAAATGCAAAATAAACTGAATAACAATTTTAGCTTACGTGATAGGGGTTACTCAAACTACGAAGATTCTAGTGATTTACCGAGGCATAGGTGGTACTATTATAAGGAAGGATTCTCTCCTTATCTAGTGGAAAAGGCCATTGAACAAGTTGAAATAAAAAAAGGCGATCTTATACTCGATCCTTTTAACGGAAGTGGAACAACAACCTTAACCTCATCAATATTGGGGTTACAATCCGTTGGAATCGAAGTCAACCCATTCACTTCATTTTTGTCTAAAGTAAAGGTTAGAAACTCTCAAATAGATATTATAGATAGCATTGAGGGAAAACTGTTTGAATCTACGATAAAGGGAACCAAGTCGCCGCTTGTTGGATTTTCGACATTCTCACAAATGGATCATCTTGAAAAATGGTTGTTTAATGACTCCGTTCTTAATTCTTTCGAAGCCGGATGGCAGTTTTCGCACTCAATTGATAATCGCAGTACGCGAGAACTGTTACAGTTAGCTTTGATATCATCGGCTATGCAGAATTGCAATGCAAAGCGCGACGGGAAATGTTTAAGGTATAGGAGTAGCTGGAAGAGTAACGGCTTTGACGAATATTCGTTTACCGAGTCTCTAGTACAAAATTTATCAAAAATAAGGTCGGATATTCAGGCAGACCCAATTGAGATAGAGCCCATAATACATTCGGGAGATTGTAGAAATATTTTACGTCAATCAAATAGCGTGAACAACTTCAAATTATGCATTACTTCCCCTCCCTATTTGAATACGTTTGACTATACAGACATCTATAGACCCGAGCTGTTTTTAGGGAAATTCATAGAAAGCAAGCAAGCATTGTATAACCTACGATTAGAGACAGTTCGTTCTCATATTCAAGCAAAATGGGTCGCTCCTAAGCGAAATAATTTTGGGGCATTGTATCACCAGACAATGGCATACTTTAATGAAAATAAGGATAAACTCATGCATAAAGACATTCTGCTTATGGTGCAAGCCTACTTTGAAGATATTCAGAATATTCTTACCATTTTAAGAGGAAAATGTGCAAAGAATAGTGAGGTATGGCTTGTCGTTTCCAATTCTGCATATGCTGATTTAGAGGTACCTGTAGATCTAATTATTGGTGACATTGCTTCAAAGTGTGGCTGGTATCTAAAAGAAATAGGTGTGCTTCGATATGTAAAAAAACGCAAAACAAAACATAGTCCAAATGTGACCGATCTAAGAGAGAGTGTTGTTATATTATCTAGTGAAAAATTTTAATTTCCTGCTTAGAAAATATCTTCGTTATTATTGCATTTATCTACAATAGAATTATTTAGTTCTGGTGTTGATCTTATCGCCCCATTTAATTTTTCAAAATCTCCAAATCCATCATACTTATAAATCAGTTCATTTGAAATCTGATTCACAAAATCATCACTCTTATCCTTTAACAAAAAGGATCTAAATAAATAAATTGACTCTACAACAATCTTC
Organism: Ravibacter arvi; assembly: GCF_039540405.1. Classification (NCBI taxonomy): domain Bacteria; kingdom Pseudomonadati; phylum Bacteroidota; class Cytophagia; order Cytophagales; family Spirosomataceae; genus Ravibacter; species Ravibacter arvi. Next base: position 40,997 of record NZ_BAABEY010000018.1, on the reverse strand, counting down.
TCTAAAACATAAAGGTTGAGAACTGGAATATTTTGACCGTTTGAAAGAGATTGGTTTATGAACATTTCATTACAACTTTCTATAAAACTAACTCCTGCCCCCTTAGGCACTATTTGATGCATAATCCCACATCTAAAAACCCTATATAGAATAATTCCTTTGCAACTTTGCTCTATAGGGAAAAAATTTTTCACAAAATATATATAGTTTTTTTCACTATTATTGAAACTATTATAGTCTCTTTCTCCATTTTTCTTTTTGGGAAAGCCCTCCAGCCCAGTCCTGTATATCTTACCGTAAAAATCTAAGGCTGCAAAAAGCAACATACTCTTTGCCAAATGGCATGTACGCGGGGTCTCTCGCAATTCCCGAACAAAAAATGGCTCTAAGTATTGATTAAAAAATTTAGCAACAACCAACTCGCGTTGCTCGTCTAATGGTGTATTCATTATAGATTATCTAATGTATTAATTAAGTATTTATTGTCATTTACTCATCTGCTTGATATCGTTGTATTTCATCATCCGGGCCCAAATACATCGCGACCATCTTATAGGCAAATTTATAGACGCATATCTCCAATCATCCCTCTAACTACCCATCGATGTAACTCCAGGCTACCGATACAGCCTGCGGTGACAATTGGCTCATACAGAACCCAAGTCTTCCAGTCTAATAGTCTTATTCAAAGAACTTAATTGCTATCAAACTAAAGCTGTTTCTACCTTAACTTCACCCCACCGCCATCTTAGCCGATTCCTTCCACAGATAATGCGGAATGGGCTCCACCAGCTCCCAGGTGATGCTCATGGGTTTGCTTCCGTAGTACTTTACCAAGCGGGCTTCACCCAAAAACACCATGCCCATCGCATTGCCAAATTCGTCCTCGCTACGCTCCCTTACAAAAAGTAGTATCCGCTTGCCTTCCCTTTCGTGGTGGATGTACGACTTCCCCTTGCCGCTTTCCGGACGTACGGCGTTCTGGCTTTGCCAATGGAAAAGTGTTTCACTAATGGCAAAGTCGTCGTACAGCGTGGTAGGTGAAAAGTCTTTCTCCGATTTGTTGAGTGTAATAAACAGCAGTTCCGTGTTTTTCTCCTTCAACACCGCCACGCCCTCTCTGATGTTACTCTTCTGCTCAAACGTACTAAACCCAAACCCGGCCAGCATCTGCTCGCGGGTGTAGCGGCTGTGCACCTTTAGCGGTAGCGAGTAAGGCAAATTCACCTCCAGCTCCAGATAGTCGATGCCGTCAATCAACATATCCATCACCTCCACAATTTCCTGGTTCAGTATCGCATTACGTCCAATAGTCCGGATGCTTTCTTCCGTAATGCAGCATCAAGCACATCTGCTTTTCCGCCTCAGTCAGTTCTGGCCAATTGACCTGAAAATTGCGCCGGGCCAGTTTCCGAATCCACTCAAAATACGTGATCGACGAGCAGCTCAGCCATTTGCGGCCAATAGCGCGGATAATCTCCTTCTCGTTCACATCGGCAAACTCCTCCACCTTACCAGCCATGGCGCACAGGCGTTTCCATCCGCCTCGTTTGTAAATCAATTGCAACGGAAGGTGATAAAACCGGCAGAAGTTTTTGAGGTTGAGCGGCAGGTGCGTTTGATGCCCAAACGACTGGATTTTGTTGATGAGTTGGCTCCGGTTTACCGAAGTAGCCGAGCGGATGTTGTTCAACACATACTCCTTTGCCTTTTTTTCCAACACAATGGAGCAGCCCAATGGCAAATGCGGAAAATCGTCCTCGATCTCCTTCTGCACCGGCGAGTTGGTTTTGCCGATCAGCGCCCTAAACTTCCCTTCAAAATCGTATTCCGGACGCGAGTTCCCTACAAAATCCAGCACCGTGAGGCAGTCTTTTCCGTCGGCCAGGCGCAGGCCACGGCCCAATTGCTGTAAAAACACCGTTAAGCTTTCGGTAGGCCGTAAAAACAGCACCACGTCAATTTCGGGTATATCCACACCCTCGTTGAAAATATCCACCACAAAGAGGTAGTTAATCTCCCTCCGCCTGAATTGCCCACGAAGCTCGTCGCGCTGGTGATTGTTGGCACTCACCAGATAGTCGGCTTTCAACCCGGCCAGTACAAATTTTTCGGCCATGTACTGCGCATGCTCCTGCGTTACACAAAAGCACAGCGCCCGTACCTCGCCCATATCGTTCAGGTACTTTTGCAGGTTGGTCAGGATATGATTAACCCTTACATCGTTTTGCGTATAAAGGCGCGTGAGCTCGCCGGGTACATATTTGCCGTTTCGCCAGGTCACGGCCGATAGATCCACGTTATCCGTAATACCAAAATATTGGAACGGACACAACAGCTTCCGGTTGAGGGCCTCGGGCAGGCGAATCTCGGCGGCTACGGTATCACAAAAATCCTTCAGAATATCCTCCCCGTCCATCCGCTCGGGCGTAGCGGTAAGGCCGAGTACAATTTCGGGCTCAAAACGCGCCAACACAGGCCGGTAGCTCGCCGCAGCAATGTGGTGCACCTCGTCAACAATGATAAAGTCATAGAACGTCGCCGACAAATCCAGCAACGGAAGCCGGTTGCCCAGCGTTTGGATGGAGGCAAACACCACATCGTACCGCTCCGGTTCCAGGCCATCCACCCAAAGCTCTCCAAAATTGGCATCCTTGAGCACACCCTGGAAAGTGGCCCTGGCATGCTGCAATATTTCTTTCCGATGGGCTACATAAAGCAGCCTCGCCGAGGGCTTACTACGTTGGTACCGGCTAAAGTCAAAGGCCGAAATCACGGTTTTGCCCGTACCGGTGGCCGCCACAAGCAAATTCCGGTAGCGGTGGTGCACTGTCCGTTCGGTAGCCAGCCGTTCCAGTATTTCGCTTTGGTACGGAAAAGGCTTCAAGTCAAAGTACGCCGCCGCACCGCTATAATCTGCGCGCCGCTCGCCTTTAAGCGCCACCCGCAGCTTTTCGGTGTCGCGAGTGGGATCGAAGAGTTCAAAGTCCTTGTCCTGCCAATAGGTGTCGAAGGTCTTTTGAAACTTATCGATAATTTGCCCCACCTCCTGGGTAGTAATTTTCAGGTTCCATTCCAGGCCGTTGGTCAGGGCCGAGCGCGACAAGTTCGACGACCCGATATACCCCGTATGAAAGCCCGTGTTCCTATAAAACAGGTACGCTTTGGCATGGAGGCGTTCGTTGTCGGTATTGTACGAAACCTTGATCTGCGTATTGGGCAGGGTAGACAGGTACGCAACGGCCTTGAGGTCGGTAGCCCCCATGTACGAGGTGGTGATGATCCGCAGCTCCCCACCGCGGGCGGTAAACTCAGCCAGTTCGCGTTCAAAAATCCGGATGCCCGTCCATTTGATGAACGACACCAGAAAACTCACCCTGTCGGCCGATAGGATTTCTTTCTTTATCTCACTTTCGAGCGATATCCCCGAATTATTACCGGTAAAAAGCTCACTGTGCGACAGCCTCGAATAGGGCGTAATGTGTTTGAGGTGTTTGTCCAGATCCGCCACCCCGAAATCGATTTTGGACAGTACGGCGGCCAGTATTTTACCCTCAACGGCAATCAAATCCTCTTCAAAGTCCTGGTTGGCGAGTTCTGCTTGTAGCAGCCGGATTATTTTGTTCGATAGCGCGATCTGCTTCTCTACCGCATCGTCGCCCGAAAGCAGGCTCAGCGCATACCTTACCACGTTGCCCAGGTATTGTCCAAGCAGGCGGGCCGCCTCGGCCTTATCAATGTCGTGTTGTTTTACATAAAACTGCTGCTGATCCAACTGCTGGAGTTGAGCCGCCACCAGTTTGTTGATCAACTGCTCGTAAATACCACGCTGCATGGTTTCAAAGAGGGTTTTGAAATTTCATTCTTTCCACAAACTCGCGAGCTTCTCTCATCGTCTCGGGATATTTTTCGTAGCCGCTACGGTCAGCATTCGTGATATGACGATGGTACGCAAAGCCATTTTCGTAAAGAAACCGAACCACCTCCCATGCTTTGTCATCCGATTTTTTAGGTGGTCGAAACCTGTGCAGGTAGCGAATAGCCACCTGACCGCACTCCGGACACTTTTCCGACTGTTTGGCTCGCTCCACGAAATCGGATTCGAGATTAAACGCTTTTTGGCAATCCAGACAAACCAATTTATAACCCATGCTCTTTGCTCTTTTTCAAATACTTCGCCCTAGATACGATCGATTATCAACCTTTCAATCAATTGATCCGTTAACTCCCGCTCTTTTACTTCTGTCCAAGGACTTCTGGGGCCTGGAAAAGCATTCCTACAATATCCCGCCTGATTCCGAAAATCAAAAACGGCATGGTAATAGTCATTGATCGACAGAAACACAGTCGATTCGTCTTCCGTCCAAAGTATCTTCAACACTGACGGAACATGCTTATCCACAACACTTGCAACATCATAGATATGAAGCGCATCAAGTACTTCCATGCCGTTTTCCCGGCTGATAGCGTAAAAGTATCCTGTTTCCTCATTATCATCGAACACAACTGTCTTAGAGGCATCAATCCCACTTCTTACAAATGTGTCTTCGCCAACTGAGAAGTTAATTTCTTCGTAAATGAAAAGCATAGAAACGCAATATAATCTTAAGTGTCATTTTTAGCTCTTATTTTCAAATTTGATTCGCACTCGCGTTCCATTTGGCAGGGTGCTAATTTGTCGGTGAAATTGACCTGTAAAATCAAGATGGGCTTCCAAGTCAAGGGGTATAAAATTATGAACTGCATATTCTCCTCCGATAATAGGAGACATAATATATGAGTAAACTTGCCCAACTCCTAAAAGTTTACCAGAAGCCAGCAACTCGTCTACTAGATCCATCATTAACCAATCTCCGACCTGATCATGGTCTTCTAGTTTCTCGAAAAAATCGTGGCGGCTTTCTGCTACTTGTTCAAGTTTACCCACCCCGGTATCAAGCCAGAATATCTTTTCATGCTTGTCAGTCACAAACACGTCTCCAATGACCGAAACAAGGACGAGTCGCTTATCTTCTCCAATAAGCCAAGTCCACTCCATCATCAACTGTTCCGAGCTATCTGAATCAAATGGTATAGTTGCTCTACTTAAGTAATCCATCTATGGTGGTTAATTAGGTAATCGATACTACCAAAGGTCATCAAGTCCCGGAAATAACACAAGTTCACATCCAAATCCACTGGAAAAAACGGCGCGTGATTGCGATTCACCAGCTTTGCCGAAGCCTGATCGTGAAGTCGCTCGCCTCTATCGAAATCAACCTCGACCACATCGCCGAAGGCCTGCGCCTCTTCCTTGATGCCCGCAGGCCCGATACCCTTTTTGATGCCGACCAAAGTGCCGCGCAACACAACGAAGCCCGGTACCAGCTCGTTGAAGGCTGCTATTATGACTATGCGTTCAGCGACGCTCATTTCAGTTTTGACGACGTGGGCGGCCAGGTTGTTCAGCCCCATTCCCGCAACCGGCACATCGGTACCCTCTCGCCCGACATCTCCGTAGGTACGCTTTCGTTACCGGTGCTGGAAGCAGGAGGTGGAGCTACAGGGCACATGGTAATGCTGGAAGTGCAATCGGTAAAATCGGGCTACCGCGACGACTACCGCGATAGGCTGGCGTTCATGTCGTGCTGTTTTACATAAAACTGCCGCTGATCCAACTGCTGGAGCTGAGCCGCCACCAATTTGTTAATCAACTGCTCGTAAATACCAAGCTGCATGGTTAGAGGGGGAATCATCGGTTTCTGCGCAAAGTAGCAAAAACACGCCAAATACGCCTTGATCACTCCTACAATTTGTGCACGGGTAGCATCCAAGAGCCCCACCGAAGGTTTAGAGAGTCCAAACGTTCACCCTTCGACAGGCTCATGGACCGCTAACATTCCGGCCACTGCTCTTCGATAAGACCCAGCGGCTGAGCTCACGGTCCGCAGGTGCGGTCGAAGCCAGAGGGATTTAGTCCACCAACGCCATATTGGTTAAAACACCGCTCACCCTTCGACAAGCTCAGGGACCGCTACCTCCCGGGGCTGAGCCCCGTCGAAGCCAAAGCCATTCATCACCCGAAACCACATGAAATCAGCCATCACATTTCCGCTTCCCATAGGAAACAGCTAACTCTGGAAGCAGATCAGGTCGTCCGCTTATTAACGCTTCCTTCTTCTGTCGGTTCCAGCCCTGAACCTGCTTTTCCCGGTAGAAAGCATCGTCAATCCGCGCATATTCTTCGTAGTAAACCAGCACCACCGGCAATCTTTTCTTTGTGTAGTTTGCCCCAGCTCCGTTTTCGTGTTGTTGTAATCTCAACTTCAGATTGTTCGTACTCCCGGTATAGTATGATTTATCGGCACATTCCAGAATGTAAATCCAGCCTTTCATGATGTTTCTTAGATTTAGCCCTATAGTATGTCTAGAGACGAAAATAACGAAATAATGGCGATTACGGAAGATCGGAAAGATCGGCTTACGCTGGGAAGGCCCGACGGCTGAGCCCCCCGAAGCCAAAGGGTATCCAAAACGCTCACCCTTCGACGGGCTCAGGGACCGCTTGCATCCCGGCCGCTGCTCTTCGATAGGACCCGGCGGCTGAGCCCCTTCGAAGCCATAGGGAATCAGAACCCGAACCTATTGGGCCCCAAACCGCGCATCCTTCGAGGCCCGGCAAGACCTGATCCGAAAACAATACCCTAACCCCTCGCAGAAAACCTACCTGGTGATCAAAATAGAAAAAGCCACCGATCCTGAATTTGAAGGCGTACAATGGGATTTCCGTAAGCTAGCCCGCCATTCGTCCGGGAGGAGATCGGCATCGCCCTTTACGGCAAGTTTGGGGGAGTTGATGAAAACAGGTGTTCGGTAAAATACATACTGCGTCGCCCCGCGATAGTCCTATCTCAAAAATCCTGTAAAAAATCAGTGGAAACAGACTACGGCGGAACAAAAAGGTAGAGTTAACCGATAAGGAGCTTACCAGAAACACAAATAAAATTCCCGTTTTGGGAAATTTATACTACATTTGTAAAAAAGAAACAGGTTGAGAGTCATTGCAAAAAAAATACTGCGCGAATTCTGGGAGGTTCATGCTGACTGTGAACAATCCTTAAAAGCCTGGTACCAGGAAGCAGGCAAAGCAACCTGGAAAAATCTGAATGAACTAAAAAACGACTTCCCGGCTGCCAGTATTTTAAATGATAACCGGGTTTGTTTTAACATTAAAGGGAATAACTACCGTCTGATTGTCAAAATCAATTTCTACTATCAGATGATGTGGATCAGGTTTGTAGGAACACATGCTGAATACGACAAAATAGACGCAAACGAGGTTTAATCCTATGAAACTAAAGCCGATAAAAACAGAGCAGGATTATCAACAGGCCCTTGAAAGGCTTGAAAAGATATTTGATACAAAACCCGGCTCCAAGGAGGGCGACGAACTGGAAATCCTGGGCATCCTGATTGAAAAATATGAAAATGAGTACTTCCCGATCGATCTGCCGGATCCGATCGAAGCCATTAAGTTCCGGATGGAGCAACTCGATTATTCTCAGAATGACCTGGCTGATGTAATTGGCCTGAAAAGCCGGGCAAGTGAAATCCTGAACAGGAAAAGAAAACTATCACTCGATATGATCCGGAAGTTGAATGAGAAACTGCATATCCCGTCGGAAGTATTGATACAGGCGTATTGAGTGTCTCTTTATGCAGTGTCTGAAAACCTGAGTATCGCCCGATCCGCTAAAGCCCAGACTTCAATATGGAAAAATATGGAATTGGATTTCTTATTTTTCCAAGTCCAATAGACTCAGTTATGGGGCGAGAAATTCGTGCATTCGCGGCCTCTCCCTCAAATCACCCGCTCAAACACCCCAATCACCTTAAAATCCACAGCCTCATCCTTCAACAGCTCAATAGGCTTGTGAGCCGGATCATCAGACTCCGGGTAAAGCGTAATCGAATCGTGGCCCCAGGTTTCAGCATTACTGCTCTTCGCACTACGATAACGCTTCACCGTATAGCCCGAGCCAAACTCCGCATCGGGAAAGCGCGTACTTTGAGCCAGTACAATTTTACCATTCCGCGTACCGCCCTCGTCACGACGAAATAGACAATAGGCGTCATTGGGGATGACCTTGTTCATGGACTCGCCGATTACCTGGCAAACAAAATAGCGGTCCCGGTCGGCGACATCAAACGGCAGCTCTATCCACTGCGAAACCTCATGAAGCTGTAGTTCACTGAACGTGCCCGCTGCTGCGTATATATCGGCAAACGGTACTGCCCGATGGCTTTCCAACGCTTCCTCCGGCGAAAGGAACCGGAACGGCTGCACCTCCCGGTACGCGGGGATATGCTGCTTCAGGTACTCCCGCAAAGCCGCATCACAGGCATACACATACGTGCCCCTGATGCCGCGATACATCATGTTTTTGTAGATGTTGATGATGTAGGACTTCAATGCCTCCGGATCGCGGATACTCTTCTTGCCATTGGCATCGTGATAGTGCTCCGGCGCGATCTCAATAGAATGGGTGGCCGGATTGTAACGTATCTCACGACCAAAAATAACACCGGTATAATTAAGATCATAGCCCATGGTGGTATGGATACAGCCAATTTCGCGGGCTGCCGTAGGCGAATTGATCCAATCCTCGTCCACCTGGTTCCATTGAAACTGCATGCCGTCAATTTCAATATCAACCGCCTTTTTGTTCTCCTTCGACGCCCAGGGCCAGGCATACCCGGCCACAAGACGACACAAACGATGCTCCTGTTCCTTTTCGGCCAATACCGCGCAGAGGTCCGGTAGTGAGTCAAACAGCATCAGGTCATATCCGGTGCTTTTGTAAGGCTCCGGATCCGTCCGCTTAAGGTGGAGCAGATCGTCTACAAAGCGAAGGTAATCGCTCCCGCCTTGCACTCTCATCTGTGAGTGCAAACTGAGCCGTATCACATGCTGTTCGTTAAGCAGGGCCGTAAACCGCGCTTCCTCTACATCCGACGGCCTGATCGACTGGTCCGGATCATAGAAAAACAATTGGTTTTTGCTATTCGCCAATATCCAGTCAAGCTCCGTACCCGGATTAGCCAGCCCTGAGTTTACCGAAGGGTCCAGCCCCAGTTTTTGATTGTTTTTCCGAAAAGCCCCCGCCCAACTGATATTCCGGTACTGGCGTAGCCGATGCGCCTCATCCGCAATCAGCAGATCGTATTTTTCGCCAAGATTAAAGGTTTCCGAAGGGCTCATCACCATCGAAGCCTTCAAACCGGGAATTTTCTCGAACACGTTTTTAAGTGTTTTACGCAGCGACTTCATCGCCACCACCATCCCTATCCGCGCGTTGGGATAGGCTGTCTGAAACTGCCGGATATACCGCACCTCCTCCAGGGCTTCATCATCGGCATCGTCCTCGGCCCCTACGTCCGACCTGAGCAGCTTCACCAGGTAGGTTGCCAGGATGGTCTTACCGGTGCCGGCGCTTCCGCGTACAAAAATCCGGTTCGATTGCCGGGTGGTTAACCCTTCGAGTATCTCCAGGACCGATCGGTACTGGTCCTCATTGAGCGATTTATAGGGCGAATATTTGAATAACTGCGAGTTTTCAATCTCAGTCAGCGACCGGTTTACGATCTTCCGTTTCCGGAGCTGCGACCATAGCTGCCTGAACAGGCCTTTGTATAAATCCTGCTCGTAATAGCGATGGTTGGAAAGTCCGTAGTTGCCATTAAGGAGCTGGTAAGTGCCCTCCGCCGTTACGTACTGGATGAGGCTCGATTCGATATCAAGCGTGGCCGACTTGTTGAACCGCTCGCTAGCGATAATCGACACCTGCGTTAATAAACTGTTTTTCTGACTGTTGCCGAGGTGATTGCGTATACGCGACAAGGCATGCGTTGATTCGCCAATGTACCCGATGCGGGTACCGGCAGCGGCTTCATTTTCTATAAAATACACCAGCGGCCATTGATTTTTGACCCAGCGATTTTGTTCCAGTACAGCCAATCCGTCACGACTAAACGGGTAAGGCTTGGATATTTCGACAGACACCTCGCGGGTCGCACTCATAATTCGTTGTATTTCTTTGCGGTGCCCTTTGCTTTATCGACAGGATATTTCTCCCCGTTGCGTTTGATCTTGTCGAGCACAATTTGTTTTACATCCAACTGGTATTTGTCCGCAAGCAGCAGGGCGTAGGCCAGCACATCCGCCAGCTCTTCCTTTACCTTTTCGGGATTGGCATCTTTGGGATCTTTCCAGAGGAATACTTCAAGCAGTTCTCCGGCCTCGATGCTGATGGCCATAGCGAGGTCTTTGGGATTATGGAACTGCCACCAGTCGCGTTCGTTGCGGAATCGTACCAGTTCCCGGGTGAGCGTTTCGATGTCGGTCATAGGCTATTGTAGGGGTTTCGGGGCTAAGTTAAAGATTTTAAGCCGCGAATGCACGAATGGGCTTAGATGACCCGGAGGATTCGTGCATTAGTGGCCTCCTAAAATACATTACCTCGAACACTTGTTTAAAACCACCTGACTCATAATCAGGTGCCCGGTATGATTGGCCCCAGGAACTTCACGGCAAGCGAAATATTTCCGATAATTTTACCGTTTTATATAAAACATTTTACCTATTTTTATTCTAACGGTCTATTAAAATGGGAGTTGCAGTTTCAAAAACAGTCTTATACAAGAGCATTGAAGAGGTTCCTTACCTCCGTGATTTCTCCCGGCTTTACGCCTACATCCTCAAAGAAGAGCCTGTTCAGCGATACATTACGCTTTTTGATCACATTACCGATCTGAACACGGAAGACGTAGCAGGCTGGCTAAATATCACGCCCAAGACGTACAGGTCGTACCGGAAAAACCCGGAACTAACCCTGAAAGACAACCTCAAGGAACACCTGATCGTGATTTTATCGCTTTACAGGCATGGCATGGATGTTTTCGGTAGCAGGGAACTCTTTGAAAAGTGGCTAACCACCCCAAATGTACTTCTCGACCAAAAAGCCCCCCGCCAATTTCTAGACACTATTTCCGGTGTTAAATTTATAGACAACCGGTTAACGGCCCTGGAATTCGGAGAGAACGTATAGCGTATGGTTGTTTTTAATATCAGAAGAGCACTATACGCCAACACATTGACGGCCTCCGGGGTAGCAAACCGCTGGAACAAAGACGACGAATTCGTTATCTACACCGGCGGATCAATTGCGCTGGCAACACTCGAACTTGTAGCGCACCGAAGCGGCATTCACACAACCATCCCATACAAATTACTACGAATCGGAATCGAAGCAAACGAAAACGACATCACCAGCATCCCGCTGTCCGCCTTGCCTCCTCACTGGAAATCAATAGCCGCCTATCCGGACTTGGAGGAAATGAGCTCCGAATGGTATAGAAGCTTTAGAAGCCTCGTGTTACAGGTTCCCTCTTCGCTGGTACAATGGGAACCCAACTACCTGATCAATACCCGGCACCCGGACTTCGCCCGGAAGGTCTTCATTATATCGGTCGAGGATTTCGAATGGGATAACCGGTTGCTATAGCGGTAGCTTAGAAAGCCTAATATTTGGGCCACTATTACCGCTTCGGCTTCGCGCCCCTGTACGGTATGCACGGTGCCAATCCGCTCGTTGGGCCAGGTGCGGGGGTTTTCAACCCAATCGGTCAGCAGACCACTTTCGTACACAAGTCGGCGCAGTTGATCCGATACCATCACAAACCGAGTGACGACATAAATATCCGGAGTAGCCCCTGCGTAGCGCATCCTTCCCAATAACTCCAGCACTTTTTGTCACGAATCCGGTTTGAATTCGTGCATTCGTGACTCCCCCTACTTTCTCCCCACAGCCTCCTCATACGTAGGCCCGTAAAGTCCCGGGACCTTATTACCGCTTGCCCGCAGGTAAACGATCATTTCACCACGGTGGTGATACACATGGTTAAACAGGAAACCTCGGGCGACAACACCCCGGGGCAATGGCCCGACAACGGTACGCTCACCGACTTTCATCGTCCACAGCCCCTGGAGGCTATCCTCTGTAGCCGATTTCAGTATTGCTCTGGCCCGTTCCACATTTTGCTCGAAAAAGTCGAGTGTAGCCTTGATATCGCTCGGAGCGCCGCGCTCGGGCCGGTCGGTGGACACGTCATATACCTCATGCGTAAAAACGCCCACATACCAGTAGTAGATAGTGGCTATATGCTGGGCCAGCTCGCCCATAGTCCATGAAACCGGTGAAGGCCGGTAGCCAAGGTCTTTTTCGGGTACGGCATTCAGCAACTTCCGTGTGTTGGCTACTTCGTGTTCAAATTCAGATATTAAGGATTGCAGCATCATCGTTTGTTTTTGACAAAAATACAATGAAAGATCGGATAGGAAAGCAAAAAAACTATTACGATGCCTTCTAATGCAAGACCGTATTTTCCGAAAACCCCTGTCGTTTCAGAACCCAAAAAAGGAGAAATAGAAAAACGAAATTTACCCGTACACCTCGCCCGGCGGACGGACCGTGAACATTGACTCCGTTTCGGATGAAGAAGTAGTCCATCCGCCTGTTGAAATCAAATCCGGCAAAACCGGCAGCAGTAAATTATTAATCCATAACTTTTAAGCCGGGAAAGCATTAACGCTATTGCGCGCCAACAAACCTAATCCCTTGGAACTTCTAAAAGAATACGTCGAAAAAATCTCTCCCCTCGGTCCTCATACCTGGGAACAATTCGCGCGCCTGTTTATCTGCAAGCGGCTGAAAAAGAATGACTATTTCATCCGTGAAGGCGAAGTTGCCCACGAGATAGGCTTTCTTACCACGGGTGTGATCAGGGCATTTCACCGGAACGCCGAAGGAACCGAGTACAACAAGCATTTCTTTGTCCCGCACAGTTTTACAGGCGGCTATTCTTCGCTCGTTACGCAGCGCCCTAACCTGATTCATCACCAGGCGCTCACCGACTGCGAATTGTACGTAGCCCCCTATTCCCGGATTACCGAGCTGTTTGACTCTCACCAGGACCTGGAACGGTTTGCCCGGAAGCAAGCTGAACAATATTTTGTCTACAAGGAAAAGCGGGAAATAGACATCGTACTGCTCAACGCGGACATGCGGTATCTCCAGTTCCAGCAGGAGTATCCCGGACTGCAGCAGTTGATCCCACAGTATCATATTGCTTCCTACCTGGGCATTACCCCTACCCAGCTAAGCCGCATCCGGAGAAAGTTTTCCCAATCCTGATTTCTTTACCTATGTAAATGCCCGCGCAGACCGGACCAGCTTCTTTTGTAAAAATAACGAGACAAAAGAAATGACAAAAAGTATGATGGTCGCCCTCTCCCTGCTGTCAGGCCTGCCCGCATTCGCCCAAAAGAAGATACTGTTCATTGCCAGCGCAGCCAATGAGTTGCCGCTTCAAAACGGAGAAACATTTAAGACAGGCGTGTTCCTCAGCGAATTTTACCCCGTATACACCACGCTTCTTCAAGCCGGTTTCGAAATAGATTTCGCCACACCAGATGGCAAAAAGTCTACCATTGACCAGGAAAGTCTGAAAGAGAAATACTGGAAAAAGGAGAAACATCTCTTACCGGAAGCCAGGAAGTTTACCCAAGACAATCCCGGTTTCAACAACCCTAAAACGTTGGAGGAAGCGCTGGCCGGTAAAGATGATTACATCGGGGTGGTAATTCCCGGTGGACAGGGGCTCATGGTTGATCTCATCCACGATACCAACGTATCGGCACTGCTAATGCACTTCAACAAAAAAGGACAGCCAATTGGTCTCGTTTGTCATGCGCCGGCTCTCCTGCTTTCCATTCCCAAAGCTACCAGCCCTTTCACCGGGTACCGGGTGAATTCGGTGACAAGAATGGAGGAACTGGTTATCGAAAACTTTGTCATGAAAGGGAAACCTCTGAACCGGAGAATTGCACGGCAACTGAAAAAACACGGACTAAAGCACAAAAAAGGGTTACCTGCAGCAAACTTCGCCCTTCGCGACCGGGAACTGGTCACCAGTCAGAACCCCTACTCCAACGGCGCATTTATCAAATGTTACCTGGAAGCGTTAAAGGAATACGTCGGGAAAGCCACCTTCTCTCATCATACCATCGGGGCCGCAAATTGAACTTCAATTCAGCTTCAAGCCACGAATTCACGAATGAAAATACCCCATTCGTGAATTCGTGGCTTGAAGGTAAAAACAATGGAGTCACTCCCTTCATGAGGACATGAAGTCATATCACCGCCGCAAATCAACTTTTAATAGAAACTGAGGGAACCCTCTACTTTTTCGGCTCCCGGCGTGCCCCTTCGGTTATGATAAACAGGTCGGCCGCGCGCCGCTTATAATTGGCATCAAAATACTGGTTGGTTTCCAGGTTAAGCTGGTGGGTATAGCTTCTTCCCTCCTTGGCCGAACCATAAAGTTTGCTGATGGAGTAGTCGGCAATATCTGAGTTTGTGTACGCGCTCAGCGCTGCGCTCTCCACCTTCTTGTTGTCCAACCATACCCCATATACGTCTGCTTTTTTAAAAGATTCGAAAAGCTCGGGCGACGGTGGATTCTTATAGGGTGCGGGTCTTCTGAAAATAGCATAGGTCTGTTGTTCGAGCTGCTCCCTGGACATCTTTTCCCTTATCTTTAACAAACGCTCCTTCTCGGCATTGGACAAGTCAAATTCAGGATTTCGCGGGCTTCCGTCAGCATCCGTCTTTTCGATCCTGTGCGCTTCGAATGTCGCGTCATAATCCGCCAGCTCCTCCGGGGTTGCACCGGCTCCTGTAACAAGTCCTTCCATAGGGGGCCGCGGTGGAGGTGCTACCGGCAGTTCGTCCAGATCCATGGGCGGCGGCGGAGGAGGGGATTTCGGGGAAATCACTTGCGTATACTTCCATTCTATCACACCCGGGTAAGGCGGCGCTTCCTGGGCACGCGCTTCGTCGGAAGCGAAGTAGAACAGTCCACCGGCAAACAGGGAAAGACAGGCACCTTTCAGCCACACACGTTGCGGGTTTTGTTTTTGCGTCATCATGATCAATCGCTTTTTGGTTTGAGAATAATTAAAACTGCTCACCAGCGACGGCGCCACCCCGCCCGCAAGCCGGTCAAGCAGCAGCCGCTGATAACCGGCAACCTTACCCGGGTGATCCATCACTTGTTCGTCGGCCAGGAATTCATGATTGAGCCTGACCGACCGTTTGTAAAGCGCCATAACCGGGTTGAACCAATAGAGCGCACCGAACACTTCCATAAACAGGATGTCCCAGGTATGGCGCTGCTTTACATGCGCCAATTCGTGCTGCAAAACGGCTGCGGGAATCGCACCCGCCCGGTACTCGTCCCGGCTGCAAAATATGTATCCCATAAAAGTACAGACCTCGGTAGATCCGGGCATGGCGACCATAGTAGCGCCCGGTACCTGATAGCGGTCCGATGCCCGGATTGCACGCCTGATACGGGCGATATTCACCGCAAACCGGATCAGCAAAAAGATTACTCCCAACAGGTAAACCGCCGGCACCCCCCATGAAAGCATGGCCCCCGCAAATGTGTCGCCGCTTTCCACAATAGTTTCTACTGCGCTTAAATCCATTTCTTTTTCCGCTGCTGTCACGGTTTCAAGCGGAAGCCAGGCGGTCCCGGTTCCGGCATCACCCGGACGAAGCGGTACAAAAGGAATCAGCACGGAAATGACAGGCGCCAGCAACAGGTAAAAGCGGTTGAATCCATGCATGCGCTCTTTTTCGAGGGAAAAACGGTGGAGTGCCCATAATATGAAAGAACAGGCAATTCCTTTAACCAGGTAGATGATCATCGTCTTTTCGTTCTATTTCATTGTCAATAAGGTCCCGCAGGCTTTGCAGCTCTTTCCTGGTAAGCTTTCCGCTCTTTGCAAAAAACGACGCAAACCGAAGCGACGAATCCTCGAAATAATTCCGGATTAGGTCGCTTACATGTCCGCTGAAATAGGTTTCCTTCGCCACCAGGGCATAATACTCGCGCGAATTCCCGAAAGTCCGATAGGCAATGAATCCTTTTTCCTGCATCCGTTTCAGCAGCGTCGCCACCGTGGTAACGGCCGGCTTCGGTTCGGGGAAACTCTCCAGCAGGTCTTTCATAAACACCCGCTCCTTTTGCCAGATGTATTCCATCACCTGGACTTCCGCATTGGTCAGTTTACTCATAAAACTACATCATTAGAATACACTCTACAAATGTAGAGACAAAACAATAACTTCCAAATTTTTAGTAGAAAAATATTATTCACATTCCATAGCAACAACATGGGCTGCACTCCGGCCGGATGGTCATCCCGACCGCAGTGGAGGGATCTCCCAGTCCCAGTACCTAATCCCTTTCAGAGGACTTTTTTATAGCAACAGGAGATCCTTCAACTCCGCTGCGCTGCGCTACCATTGACAACAACAGGTTTGGAGCCGCACCAACCGGAGGGTCATCCCGCAGTGGAGGGATCTCCCCTTCCCGGCACCTAATCCCTTTCAGAGGGCTTTTTAATACCAACAGGAGATCCTTCGACTCCGCTGCGCTCCGCTTCAGGATGACCATCCTCCGGCAGATACGCTACCATTGACAACAACAGGTTTGGAGCCGCACCAACCGGAGGGTCATCCCGACCGCAGTGGAGGGATCTCCCCTTCCCGGCACTCAATCTATTCCGCCGGGCTTCTTAGTAACAACAGGAGATCCTTCGACTCCGCTGCGCTCCGCTTCAGGATGACCGTCCGGGTGGTGCGCTACCATTGACAACAACAAGTTTGGCGCAGCTCCACCCGGAGGGTCATCCCGACCGCAGTGGAGGGATCTCCCGCTCCCTGCACCCAATCCCTTTCAGAGGACTTTTTCTTGCAACAGGAGATCCTTCGACTCCGCTGCGCTGCGCTCAGAATGACCGTCCGGGTGGTAGCCTCCGGCTACCGTTGACTTCCATTGACAACATCTATTTGTCATCTCCCCTGCAAGGTGTTTTCGCAAAAAACTTCTTTCTCAGGATGACCGTCCGGCACCAATCCCTTCCACTTTTGAATCACACTCACTAACAAAAAAAGCCGCTCCTCCGAAGAGAAGCGGCTTCAGCCGATAAGCCGGGACTATATCGCTAATCGAATTCCTTTTCGATTTCTTCTTTTGTTTTACCCAGCTTTTTCTGAAGTCGCCCCAGAAGCTCATCTTCCTTACCTTCCACGTACAGCAAATCGTCGTCTGTCAGGTCGGCATACTTCTGCTTGATTTTACCTTTAAGCTCGTTCCAGTTTCCCCGGATTTTATCTGTGAGTGATCCCATGTTAAACAAGTTTAGTTGTGTGTTAAAAAAAGTTTTTCTACTATATATAACGGCCAAAACTCTAGTTTCGTATATTTTTCCTCCTTCTGCGGTTAATGGTCCGTATTTTCCCGCTCCCAGATCCGGTGCTCCTTTATCAGCGACAGGAACTCGGAGTCCCCTTTCCCGTCGGTTGCCAGCAGCACACCCCGGTCTTTTTCGACGCGGCAAACCTCCAGCACCTTTTCCGCACCCCTCGCGAAAAACAGGGGCTTGCAGTGCTCAAATGCCTCCTCTATGAATTGTACATACCGGACATTGGCTGCCAGCACATCCAGGTTTCCCCCGGCGGGTGTATAGACCGCATCGTAACAAACCGAAACATCCGTGAGCAACGATCCGTCCACCGGAATATTCCCTCCTTCCTGTATTCTTACGGTCCCAACCCGCTCGGCGATCAGCATGGCTTCGGCGCCTTCTTTTTCAAGTGCGGCTTTCATATTGTCGATAGAAATTTTCGAAACACCATCGGTTACCAGGAAGGCCACTTTGCGGGTTTCCGCGGTTCCCTTACCGGGCGCTACCCGCATGCTCAGCCCCGACGTTTTCTCAATCTCCGGTCGCGGAGGTGTGATCGGGTAAGCCGGATGGTTATACCGCGCAAATTGTATGGTAAGCGGATCAAGTACTTCCGGCGGCACGAGTCCCAGGTTGTCGCCTACACGCCGGGCCAACTCCTGGTCTACCTGGTGAAGGATCGCCAGCTCCCGTTTCCGTATATTTTCGTCTTTGACCTTCGAAAGCTCGAAACTGAACGCATTGATGATGTGCGCCTGCTCGGGCGGACTCTGAGAATGAAAAAACAGCCTGGCCTGCGTAAAATGATCCGCAAAGGAATCGGCGCGACGGCGTACTTTGACTGCATCGCTGATTTTCTCGGCATGGGAAACATAACCGGTTTCCCCCCTGAGCATGGCATGATACGGGCACCCCTCGGCCTTGCTGTTGGGAAAATAACTTACCGGCCCTTTCAGAATGTCCATCCTGCCCGTGCCGTCCTTTTGGTTGTTGTATTTTCCGTTTACCGGTCGGTTGATCGGGATTTCATGGAAATTGGCGCCACCCAAACGATAATTCTGCGTGTCCATATAGGAGAATACGCGCCCCTGCAACAGCGGATCATTCGTGAAGTCAATACCCGGCACCACGCGTCCAGGGTCAAAAGCGGCCTGCTCTGTCTCAGCGAAGAAATTCTCGGGGTTGCGGTTCAGCGTCATCGTACCGATAATCTGCAGCGGCACCAATTCTTCCGGCACGAGCTTGGTCGGGTCGAGCAAATCGAATGAATATTTAAATTCATCTTCCTCCGGGATCAACTGTACCGCCAGGTCCCATTGCGGAAAGTGCCCTTTTTCAATCGCATTCCATAAATCTTCCCGGTGGAAATCGGAATTGAAACCGGATATCTTCTGCGCTTCGTTCCACGTTACGGCGTGTACCCCCAGCCTGGGCTTCCAGTGAAACTTAACAAAAGTCCCCTTGCCTTCTGCATTCACGAACTTGAAGGTATGCACCCCAAACCCCTCGATTGTACGCAGGCTCCTGGGAATAGCACGGTCGGACATGACCCACAATGACATGTGCGCCGACTCTGGTGTCAGCGATATGAAATCCCAGAATGTATCGTGTGCTGAGGCCGCCTGCGGAATCTCCCGGTCCGGCTCCGGTTTAACGGCATGGACCACATCCGGGAAATTCATGGCATCCTGGATGAAAAAAACCGGGATGTTATTCCCTACCAAATCATAATTGCCATCCTGCGTGTAAAATTTAACCGAAAAGCCACGCACATCCCGCGCCAGGTCGGTCGAACCTTTAAAACCGGCTACCGTAGAAAAGCGCGCGAAAAGAGGAGTTACCGTTCCTTTTTTTAAAAATGAGGCCACGGTATACTGCGACATATCGGCGGTTGCCTCAAAAATGCCGTGTGCTCCCGATCCCCGGGCGTGCACCACCCGCTCCGGTATCCGCTCCCGGTCGAAATGCATCATTTTGTCGAAGTAAATATGGTCCTGTTGTAACGAAGGACCGCGCTCTCCGGCTTTTAGCGTGTTGTTGTTGTCGTGAACCGGTACCCCGTCATTGGTTGTCATTTCCCGGTCCTCGTTACTAACCAGGTGGTTGACTACAGCCGGTGTAAGCATAGTTTTGTCCGGATTCCTTTGATCGTCTTTCATGTGTGAAGCAATGGTTAAATGGTTAACGTTGATTAAACCGATCAGAACTGACCGTTATCTAAAAAGCAGAAACCCGTAGGTTTGTGGATTCCCCTGCCGGAAAAGCAGGGTTTTGCAGTAGCTCAAAACAATTTTCGCTGCAAAAAAATTTACAACTCGCCGGAAACATTTGATGGCGGGAGAAGCCCAGCCTTCAATTCACATTTACCCAAATGTAAACAACAACCGGCAATAATCCAATCAATTCGCAACTATATATTATTTTCAACTAACCGGTCTCCCCGTCCAAAAACTACAAATCTCTAAAAAAGTACTTTTAAATTCGACGCATTCTTACTTCCGGCGCGAATAATGTTGTATGTTTAACCAAAGCCACAACTGATACACTATGAAACCGTTGTTCTGTGCTTACCATACGGACCACCTTACGCATTCGCCGGTCTGCCACAAGTAAAAAACAAACTTCGGATTAATGAATTGCCTGACGCTCATGAAACAACGCATACGCCAGCCGATCAACAAAAATCATTTCATATGAAAGACACTGCCCAAAACACGCCAGAAAAAGAAAACAAGCCGCCGTACTCCAGACAGTTGGCCTATTCCCTGTTAAGCCTGGCTTTGATTGTTGCGCTCCTGTACACCTTGCAGAGCGTACTGGTACCCCTGATGTTCTCCATACTGATTGCCATTTCTCTCTTCCCGGTCTGTCGCTTCCTAGAGAACCTGCGGCTTAGCCGGCTTTCAGCCTCTCTGTTGTCTGTATTTTTTGCCGCCATATTGCTCGGCGGGCTTATCTGGTTCCTGGTACACCAGGTGATCGTAATCAATTCGGACGCCGCAGCTATCCAAACCAAATTCATGCGGATATTCGACGAGATTCAGCAATGGGTATCCACACGATTCGGGATCGATCAAAGCCAGGTAACCGACCGCCTGAAAGAAGCCCTGAACAAAGGCATTTCAAACGCAGGTACTTATCTGACGACCGCTTTCAATTCAGTCGGCGGCATCCTGGCCGGGGTCATAATCGTACCTTTGTTTACCTTTTTCCTGCTGTATTACCGCGATTTTTTCAGGGATTTCTTCTTTCTCGCCTTCGAGTCGACACCCAATGAAACCATTCATGAGGTGCTCAACAAAATATACTACGCGGTGCAAAGCTACCTGCTCGGCCTGGTAACGGTAATGGGCATCGTGGCGGTTCTCAATACGGTCGGGCTATGGTTCCTGGGTATCCAGTACGCTTGGTTCTTCGGGATTTTTGCCTCGCTGCTCATGCTGCTTCCCTACATCGGCATCGCCATCGGTTCCATATTACCGGCGATATTCGCACTGGCTACAAAAGACAGTGCGTGGTACGCAGTGGGCGTAATCGGGTGGTTCCAGGTGGTCCAGTTCCTGGAGGGGAATATTATTACGCCCAATATCGTCGGCAGCAAAGTGAGCATCAATCCCCTGATGGCCGTAATCGCCCTATTGCTGGGCGGGATGCTTTTCGGGCTGGCCGGTCTGATACTGGCATTGCCGATTACGGCGGTGCTAAAAGTTTTCTTCGACGCAATCCCGTCCATGAAACCCTATGGATTCCTGATCGGAGAACCCGAAAGCTACCACCTGAAGCGACAGGCCGGCATGATTATTCTGAAACGATGGAAATTGAAGGATAAGATCGCCGAAAAGGAAGGTAAGAAGTAGTCGTTGGGAAGGAGTTGTTGAGAGGGAGATTCCTCGGCTTCGCTACCATTGACAACAACAGGTTTGGAGCCGCTCCAACCGGACGGTCATCCCGACCGCAGTGGAGGGATCTCCCGCTCCCAGTACCAAATCCATTTCAGAGGGCTTTTTAGTACCAACAGGAGATCCTTCAGTTCCACTGCGTTCCATTCAGGATGACCATCCGGAAGATGCGCTACCATTGACAACAACAGGTTTGGAGCCGCTCCAACCGGAGGGTCATCCCGACCGCAGTGGAGGGATCTCCCGCTCCCCGTACCCAATCCCTTTCAGAGGACTTTTTATAGCAACAGGAGATCCTTCAGTTCCACTGCGTTCCATTCAGGATGACCATCCGGCAGATGCGCTACCATTGACAACAACAGGTTTGGTGCCGCTCCAACCGGACGGTCATCCCGACCGCAGTGGAGGGATCTCCCGCTCCCAGTACCCAATCCCTTTCAGAGGGCTTTTTTATAGCAACAGGAGATCCTTCGACTCCGCTGCGCTCCGCTTCAGGATGACCGTCCGGGTGGTAGCCTCCGGCAACCATTGACTTCCATTGACAACATCTATTTGTTATCCCTGCTACAAGGTGTTTTCGCAAAAAACTACTTTCTCAGGATGACCATCCGGATGGTACAAAATGACGGGGCCACGAATGCACGAATGAAAATAATTTATTCGTGTATTCGTGGCTCACTCCTAAACACATACAACTAACAACCAACCAGTTACCCCAAACCCCAAAAATCTCCGCCAGGTAAAGATCAAAAAAATATGAATTTATTTTTACGGTTTTAAGACCTTTCTGCAACCTATAGGAAAAAGCAGGACAAATAGCGCGGACTATGTACCAGAACGACGTACCGGACGAAAGGTTATTGGCTTTGCTGAAGGAGGATGATCCGGATGCCTTTGAAACGATTTACCATCGTTACTGGCGCCAGTTGTATGCTTTTGTTTACCAACAGGTAGGCGGTAAGGAAGATGCCAGCGAAATTATCCAGGAATTGATGCTGAGCCTCTGGAAAAACCGCATGACCTCGGACATTCTTCACCTGCGGTCGTTCCTGTTTATCGCGGCCCGGAACCAGGTGAACATGCATTTCCGCCGGGAAATCAACCTGAAAAAGTACCGCGAATACCAGCTCATGCAGGAGGTATTCGAAAGTACGGACGACATTGTTACCGAGAAACAGCTTTCGGAAGCAATCGAAAGGGCGTTGGAAAGACTACCCGAAAAGACGGCCAATATTTTCAGAAGAAACAAGCTCGACGATGTGTCGGTGAAGAAAATCGCCACCGAAATGGGACTTTCCGACCGCGCAGTGGAGTACCACCTGACCAAGTCTATGCGGGCTGTGAGAAAGCACTTGCAGAAGTTCCTTCACGATAACTGATTCAAGAGATTACTAAATAATTGTTTCCTACATGACCAGGGGGGAGTTTGAAAAACTTACGGAAAGATACAGAACGGGTAAATGTTCTCCCGAAGAAATCGCTTTTGTGGAAAGATGGGTTGAGATGAACGGGAGGCTCCACGATGCAGACCTGGTGTTCGACAGCGAAAACGAGGCCGAGAAAACCGGCGCCGAAATATGGAAAAACATCAGGAAACAAACGGAAGAGCCCAAACAAAGGCGCTTCCGCGTCTCCAGGTGGATAAACGCGGCCGGAGTAGCAGCGGCTTGTGTAGCATGCGTGGTATTAATTTGGAATTCAGGACATTTTACTAAAAAAAACGGGCAGACAGAACCCGACATGGTCGGCGTGGAAACCATGAACGCCTCTCAGAACCAGCAACGTATCGTTTTACCCGATAGCAGTGTGGTTACACTGGCCCAGGGCGCAGGTATTGTAACAAGCGAACGATACGGTGAGGGTACACGGACCGTCCGGCTGACCGGCGAAGCTTTTTTTGAAGTAAGGCCCAACCGGAAGGTGCCCTTCCTGGTATACAGCGGCGACCTGGTGACCGAAGTCCTGGGTACCAGCTTTGCAATCAGACCCGAAACCGGCAAAAAAACAATCGAAGTCTCGGTTGTAACCGGCAAAGTGTCGGTTTACAGCAGCGAGAAAGACCGGAACCAGCGCCGGAGCGGCGTGATCATTACGCCCAATCAGAAGGTGGTATACGACGTTGAAAAGAAAACAATAAGAGAAGACATCGTGGACCACCCGAAAATGGTAAAGGAAACCCCGGAATTGTCGTTCAATTTCGACGAGGTAGTTCTACGGGAGGTGCTGTCAACCCTGCAGCAGGCCTATGAAACTGAAATCGTTGTCGGCAACCCGGAACTGAACGAGTGTGTGTTTACAGGCAACCTGAGCGGCTATGGCTTGTTCAAACAGCTTGATTACGTCTGTGACGTGCTCGGCGCCAATTATGAAATCAGGGGGACTACCATTTTCCTGAATGGCGAAGCATGCGGCAGTTCCCGCTAAAGCCCCCCAAATTATTGCCCTTAATCTTAAATCCTTAACCTGATGAAAGTGTAATCTCCCCCCAACAAAAAAGCCGGCAATGCTTATGCACATTACCGGCCGTCAGTACCGGCTCAAACTGCAATTTGAGATTTGCACCGGCTCCCGGAGGAGCGGTGTGGTACCCCTGTTTTAGAGTCTTCCAACCGTAAAACTTTACGAATCTATGAACAAAAAGTTACATGTCCCTTTGTGGATTTGGAATATGATGAAAATCTCAACCGCGCAACTGCTCCTGTTTGCCCTTTTCTGCGGAGTTGCCTTCGCAAACGAGAGCAACGGGCAGGCAGTGCTCGAAAAAAGAGTAACCGTTCACGCCGTGGGGGTGCCGTTCAAAAAGGTGCTCTCTCTCATTGAAGCACAGGCCAATGTACGGTTTATCTACAGCCCCAATGCCATTGACGTACGTCGGAAAGTACGTGTATATGCCGAAAACGAGAAACTGGAAGTCGTACTAAAAACGCTTCTGAACCCCTACTCTATTGAATTCGCGGTCTCTGACGACCGGATGATCGCGCTCAAACCGGTGATACCTGCCGGATTCCGGAAAACAATGTCGGTAGGCGGCGCCGAAGAAATAACAGGTATAGCCGTAACCGGAAAGGTTACCGATGAGAAGGGCGAAGGAATGCCCGGGGTGAGCATCTTGCTGAAAGGAACACAGCAGGGGTTAATCACCGGCGTCGACGGTGACTTTTCGATAGAAGTGCCGGACGGAAATGCAGTGCTGGTGTTCTCGTTCGTAGGCTACCTGTCGCAGGAAATTACAGTAGGCAACCAATCGACAATCAACGTACGACTGGCGGTGGACGAAAAATCCCTCGACGAGGTGATTGTGGTCGGCTACGGTGAACAGTCCAAAAAGAAACTCTCGACCTCTATCAGCAAGGTTTCCGCGAAAGACATCGGGAATCTCCCTGTAGCGCTTCCCGGCGACGCCCTGGCCGGACTTGCCGCCGGTGTACAGGTGCAGGCAGGTGCGGGCGATGTGCCGGGTACAGCGCCCACCATCCGGATCCGGGGAATCGGGTCGCTTGGCGCATCCAACCAACCGCTCTATGTCATTGATGGCTACCCGTTGAATGCTACCGAATTTTCGCGCCTCAACCTGTCGGACATCGAATCGATTGAAATTCTGAAAGATGCTGCCTCGGCAGCTATTTATGGTTCACGCGCCGCCAACGGCGTTGTGCTCGTCACCACGAAAAGAGGCCAGGAAGGAAAAACAACTTTCAATATCAATGCCTACACCGGGATTCAGCAGGCCGCCAAGCGGATCGAGATGATGAACAAGGAGGAGTACCTGCAGTACGTAAAAGACGCACGGGGCGCTACCAACCAGCCCTACCCGGATGCTTACAACAACCCCGGTCAATTGCCGGACACCGACTGGCAGGATGTCATTCTCAGAACCGCCCCTATGTCCAAAATTGAGCTTAGTGCGCGCGGCGGGTCGGAAAAGGTTCGTTTTTCGCTCTCGGGAAGCTACCTCAACCAGAAAGGAACCATGATCGGCACCGACTATGAGCTGGTGACCCTCCGGGGAAATATAGACGCGAACATCAGCCGGAACCTCACTTTGGGGGCCGGATTTGCGCCTTCTTTTACCACCCGCGACAATATGCCCACGCCCCGCGCCCCGGCAAACTGGAGCTACAGCCCCATTTATGCCGCCATGCTGATGCCGCCGGTGGTAGATGTACGGCTGCCGAACGGTGACTACGGACAAAATAACGTGCTGCCGCATACCCAATACGGGTTTTCGGAAATAGGGGTACATAACCCGTTGGCAGTTGTGGAATTGTACCAGAACCGGGACCGGCGTTTTGCCATGCAGAACAATCTTTTCCTGGAGTGGGAATTTCTGAAAGGCGTGAAATTTAAAACACAGGGAGGCGCATCCTGGTCCAGCAACGGCAATGAAATGTATGTGCCGTCCACCATAGCCAGCCCGGCTTCGCCGCTCGCCAATTTGTCCAACCCGCTTCTGACCGGGATTGCCGCCAGCGCCTCAAACGGCCGCGGACTTGACTGGATCTGGGAGAACAGCCTGGCCTATTCCGGCAGGATCGGCACTGCGCACAACCTGAGCGCGATGCTGCTGTATTCCATGCAGAAATACACCGGGTTTACCACCTCCAGCACCGGGCGGGTCGGCACGTTTACCAATGACCTCGTCCGGAATCCCACGGCCTCTTCCAACCAGGCCGGTTCGGTCAGCTATGACGCCAACGCTTTCCTTTCCTATGCCGCCAGGATTACCTACGACTACAAGGACAAATACCTGTTTTCCGGCTCTGTCCGGACCGATGGTTCATCCCGTTTCGGACCAAACAACCGTTTCGGTGTTTTCCAGTCTTACTCCCTGGGATGGCGCGTGTCAGAAGAATCGTTTATGAAAGACCAGCACATTTTCGACGAGTTGAAAATACGGGCCAGCTACGGCGAAACCGGTAATGCCAACATCGGTGATTTTACCTGGATCAGCGGGCTAACCCCCACCCACTATGCCTTCGGCGGGCAGCGCTTTGCGGGTGTAAGCCCGTCTGGCTTTATGAACCGGGATCTTACCTGGGAAAAGAGCAAGCAGGTCAACCTGGGGCTCGATGCAGCATTTCTGAAAAACCGCATCCAGCTGACGGTAGACTTATACCAGAAAAATACGCACGGCATGCTCTTTTCCAAGGAACTGCCGGGGATCGTAGGGTATGCGACCTCCTTTCAAACCAATATCGGGGAGATCCGTAACAGGGGGATTGAAATTGACCTGAATACCGAGAATACCACCGGGATGCTGAAATGGTCCACCGGTCTGAATGTCAGCTACAACGCTACCGAAGTGCTTGACCTCGGCGGAAGGAGCTCTCTGAATACGTTCGAAGGAACGCCCGGTTGGCCCAACGTGTATAAAATTGAAGTCGGACAGCCGCTTGGGAATTTCTACGGTTTCAAAATAGACGGGGTAATCAAAAACGAACAGCAATTGACCTCAAATGCGCAATGGCCCGGCTCGGGCGTCGGTGACTACCAGATCAGGGACGTCAACGGCGACGGCGTAATCAACGAAGGCGACCGCACCCTTCTTGGAAACGGCTTCCCCCGCCTCCTTTTCGGCCTTACCAACAACCTCCGCTACGGGAATTTCGACCTCAGCATCATTGCCCAGGGAGTAGCCAAGAACAGTATCATCAACGGCGCAAGCCGCCACACCGAACTCTGGGCCGGCCGGTTCAACACGGTGAAAGAAATGGTCAACAACTATTTTGACCCCGCTAACCCGGACCGCGATGTGAAATATGCCCGCGTTGGCCTGACACGCGCAGGCTTCGGAACCGCCGGTAACCTTCACTCGTATGCGGTTTATAGCGGTGCTTTCCTGAGACTGAGAAATGTTACGCTGGGCTATACCCTACCGGCCGGGCTCCAGGAAAAATGGGGGATCAATGCGACACGCATTTATGTGACCGGGCAAAACCTGCTGACCTTTACGAAGTACCCAGGTCTCAACCCGGAACCCAGCCAGTACGGAGAAACAGTCTACCAGCCCGGCTCAGACCAGGGAACTTACCCGGTAAACAGGTCCTTCATGATAGGTGTGAATATCTCGTTCTAAAACAGATGAGCCGTCGGAAATCGGATATCAGAAATCGGCCGGGCCGCATACACCGTAGCCTGCGCAGCTGATTACTGATTTCTGACAGCTGATAACCTCTTACACAGATGAAAAAAATAATCAATCTCGGCTTATTAGGAACGATGGTCATGGCGCTGTTTGCCTCATGTTCGGATTTCCTGGATATTGAATCTCCTACCACGGTCAGGACCGACGCCTATTTTAAAAGCACCAGCGATTTTACGTCTGCGGTCAGCGGGGTATACAACGGCTTGCGCAGTTATTACGGAAACTTTTACGAGGTAGCTGAACTTCCCTCGGACAATGCGCAGATAAACGGTTATAACCTGGGTGTGGCGCCCTTGGACCAGTTAACCTGGATTACCTCCACCGCGTCCATCCAAAACCGCTGGACCATTTCGTATGCCCTCGTCGCCCGGGCCAACGTGGTAGAGGCGCGGCTAACCAATTTCGAGATGGAAAAAGCGCTGAAAGACCAATACCTCGGCGAAGTACGGTTTATCCGGGCGCTGATGTATTTCAACCTGGTACAGTTTTTCGGCGATGTGCCCCTTGTTGTCAAAGAAATTACAAGCGAAAACGAGGCCTATTCCTACAAAAGATCGCCGGTGGCCGAAATTTACGCCCAGGTTGAACGCGACCTCCTGTCGGCTGTCGAACTCCTCCCCGACGCCTATAATGCGGCAAATGCCGGGCGAATTACAAAAGGAGCTGCGCGCAGCCTCCTGGGGAAGGTTTACGTCACCAATAAACAGTTCGACAAAGCGGTGCCCGTTCTGAAATCGGTGGTCGCTTCCGATCAATACAAGCTGCTGCCGCAATACGCCAGTGTTTTTGACATAGCCAACAAAAACAACGCGGAAATGGTGTTTGCCGTGCAATACCTGGGCGGAACCGGCTTTAGTGAAGGAAGCAATTTTTCAATCCTGTTTGCTCCTTTCGGTTCGGGCACGGAAATTACGAGCGGGGGAATCCCGGCCAGCGCCAATGGGGGCACGCTTGATCTGTTCAACGCCTTTGAAGCCGGTGACCTTCGCAAACCGGTGTCCATTGCTTTCTGGCCCACCACAGATTCCCTGTACTACACCAGGAAATTCCTCGACAAGCCTGTAGCAAGCAACGAAGGTAAAAATGACTGGCCGGTGATCCGTTACTCAGACGTATTGTTACTTTTGTCGGAAGCCTATAACGAAACCGGAACCGTCTCTGATGCGCTCCCCCTGATCAATGCAGTCAGGAAAAGGGCCGGGCTGGCCAACCTGAGCGGGTTAGACCAGGCCGCACTCCGGTCCGCCATCCAGCACGAACGCCGGGTTGAACTTTGTTTCGAGGGGCACCGCTGGTTTGACCTCCTCAGAACCGGAACCATGCTGAGCACCATGCGTGCTTACAAAGAGAAGTACATCAAATACGGCGGTTACCTCGTACCAAATTATGAAGTAACCGACGCCAAAGTACGTTTCCCGGTACCCTTCCGGGAGCTGAGCCTCAACCCGGAACTGGGCCAGAACGACGGGTATTAGTTTTTTAGCGGTGAGGTTTGAGGGGTGGGGCGTGAGTATCCAACTCGCCCTCCCCTCACACCCCACCCCTCAAACCTCAAACCTCAAAAAAAATGCAAAAAATATGGTGGACGGTATTTACCGTCTTGTTTTCCTGGGGGATGGTCAAGGGGGGCGAAAGCAGCGAATCTCTGGAAATTACGCCGAATGCCTTTCAGGGAACCGATACGCAGCGCATCCGGCAAGCGGTTGAAAAAGCTTCGCGAACTACCCATATTATCAGGATTCCGGCAGAAAATGCCAACGGCTCCTCCGTCTGGATGATCGACGACGCAATTTTACTGCCCAGCAACATCCGGGTAATCCTGGATAACTGCACGCTGCAGCTTTCCGATCAATCCCGCGACAACATGTTCAGAAGCGACAATGTCGGGGACGGCATTGAAAACCCGGGCTGGAACCGGGATATTCACCTGGTAGGTATGGGGCGGGTCATTTTGCGCGGCGCGGCCAACCCGCGTTCTACCGGCGATGGGGCACGCAAGCTCACGCTTGACCCCGTAGCGTCGCAAAAAAAAGGGATCGGGCGGGTGAGCTATGGCAGCGATGCGGCTTTCCCGGACCGCAAACAAACCGGCGACTGGCGCAACATCATGGTCCTGATCGCAAAAGTGGACGGTTTTTCGTTAACCAACGTGAGAATCGAACATTCGCATGCCTGGGCAGTGAGCTTTGAAAGAACGCTGAATGCCCGTATCTCAGACATCCAGATTCACAACCCTGAAGAAATCGCCATCGGCAACCGCAAAGTAAAAGTCTATAACAAAGACGGGATCAACCTACGCCAGGGCTGCAAGTATTTCCGCATTAACAACATTGACGGTATTAACGGCGATGACCTCGTTGCCTTGTCTAGCCTGGACGTACAACCCGCACTTACCCGCGTCAACGGGACGTTATTCTCAACCATGGTCACGCGCTCCGGATGGTACGGCCCCGAGGACGACATTGAGCAGGTCTTCATCACCAATTGCCAGACCAATTACACCGGCGTGGCCATTCGTGCCAGCGACAGCGCCAGCGTTCACCATGTGTATGTCAACGGCGTGATCACCAAAGCGAGGCCCGACACCCCGCCACCCTATGGCGGAAGCCCCTATACCCTGCTCGTCGGCGGAAAAGGTTATGGCGCGCCCTCCCAGCCGGGTAAAATCAACAATATCTATGCCTTTAACCTCATGGGTGACGGAAAAAACCTGGTACTTATTGAGGCGCCGGTTGAAAATTGCAGGTTTGTAAATGGAATTTATACAGGCATTGCACCACAGCCTGTCACTTTTAATGTGCCCGTAACGGATACCAAAGGCGTTTCAGTGGAGAACTTCATGAAAATGCCCTGAACCCGAACATCATCAAGTTATTATGAGGAAATTATTGCATGTCGTTATATTGGGAATATGCCAGGTTATCTACAGCAGCGCAATCGCTGCCACCGGACCGGCGGAAATTACACCGAACGATTTTTCCGGAAGTGATTCCCAGCGGATAAAAAAAGCCCTGGATGCCGCAAAAGGAACCACCAACCTGGTCCGGATTCCCCGGCACAATGCGAACGGCACCGCCCTCTGGAAAATAGACGAAGCCATTCTGCTACCCGGTAACATGACGGTCATGCTCGACAATTGCACGATTCAGTTATCGGATTCCTGTCGCGACAACATGTTCAGGAGCGCCAACGTTGGTATCGGTATCGAAAATCCGCGAACCATCAGCAACATACACCTCATCGGTGTCGGGCGGGTTTTGCTGAAGGGAGCAGAAAACCCGCGGTCCACCGGTGACGGCGCCCGGCAGCTTTCGCTTGACCCGGAGGCTGACCGGAAAAAAGGCAGCTGGCGGGTGAGCTATGGCAGCGATGCGGCTTTCCCGGACCGCAAACAAACCGGAGACTGGCGCAACATCATGATCCTGGTCGCCGAGGTAGACGGCTTCTCGATGACCAACGTCAGGATCGAAAATTCCCACGCCTGGGCAGTCAGTTTCGAGCGTGCCCGGAACGTAGAACTGGAACAGATTTACCTTCACAACCCGGAGGAAATTACGATCGGGAACCGTAAAGTGAAAGTGTTCAACAAAGACGGCATCGATCTGCGGCAGGGATGCAAGAACTTCCGGATTAATAACATTCACGGGTTTACCGGCGACGATTTTATTGCGTTGTCCAGTCTCGATGTGAAGCCCGCGCTCACACGGAAAAGCGGCAGCCTGAATTCAACCATGGTCACCAAAAGCGGCTGGCACGGGCCGGAAGACGACACCGAACAGATTTTTATCTCCAATATCACCTGCGAATCCATTTGCCGGGGTATTGCCATCCGGGCAAGCGACAGCGCCAGTATCCACCATGTGTACATTTCCGGCATTGTTTCCAGGGAGACGACCGGAGTGGGCGGCAGGCACAATGCGCTGCTCATCGGCGGCAAGGGATATGGTGCGCTTTCCCAACCGGGTAAGCTGAACCACATCTACGCACAGAATATTGTCTCCACGGGGCACGCCGCCGTCATGATTGAAGCCCCCGTGGCCGACTGCCATTTCATGAACATACTTTATTCGGGCAAGGGCCCGGAGGTTATACATTACGCAATGGATAAGAAGGAAATGCGGAATGTGACCGAAACTGCCTTACAAAAAGTAGCTCCATAAGTTTCCCGGCCATGAAAAAGCACCCCAACGCACTGGTTACCGGCGGCGCCGGCGGAATAGGTTCTGCCGTATGCAGGATCCTGCACGAAAAAGGATACCGGGTTTTTGTGATGGACGTAGCAACCGCCGAAGGTCAGGCGCTTGCGGCCGGGCTGACCGGCGAAAACGGAAAAAGTGCGGCGGTATTCGTCTATGCCGACCTGGCCGACCTTCAGTCGCTGCACCAGACAGCGACTCAGCTGACGGAACAATACGGACCGTTTGAGGTACTGGTAAACAACGCGGCCATTGATACCATGGGCCCGTTGGAAACGACTACAATAGAAGAATACCTGCTTACCCAACGCATCAACGCGGAATCGGCCTATATACTGAGTCGTTCGGTTGCGCCCGGCATGAAAGCGATCGGGGGCGGGCAGATCGTCAGCATCCTGAGCATTATTCTCAGTGGCGGGTGGGAAAATCGGGCACCCTATGCCATGTCCAAAGGCGCGCTGCTGGGAATGACCCGCTCGCTTGCCCGCGAGCTTGGCCCTGATTCAATCCGCGTCAACGCGGTGAGCCCGGGCGCCATACCTACCGCTATGGAACGCAAATTCTGGAAAGACGACCGGTCGGAACTCGACGCAGCCATCCTGGCCAAACAGTCGCTTAAATTCCGGGCAGCGCCAGAAGACGTAGCCAACGCCGTTTGGTTCCTGATTTCGCCCGAAAGCCGTTTTATTACCGGCCATGAGCTCCATGTCAACGGCGGTTGGTACATGGGATAACCTGAACTTGTTTTGACAAAATCTTTACAGACAAAGACCTTGAAAATTACAAAAATCGAAACCATTTGGGAATCGCACCTGCTGGCGGTTCGGGTCCACACAGACCAGGGGATTGTCGGAAACGGGGAAACCTACTACGCACCCGAAGCGGTGGCCTCCATTCTCCACGACTGGATGTCGCAGAAATTGCTGGGTGAAGACCCGCTTGCCATTGAACGACACTGGCGTTTTTTCTACGAGCGTTTTATCAATTTCGGCGGGCGTGGGGCAGAATTAAGGGCACTGTCCGCCCTGGATCTCTGCCTCTGGGATATTCTCGGGCAATCCTGCGGCCTGCCGGTCTGGCAGCTGCT
This sequence comes from Ravibacter arvi, assembly GCF_039540405.1. Lineage (NCBI taxonomy): Bacteria > Pseudomonadati > Bacteroidota > Cytophagia > Cytophagales > Spirosomataceae > Ravibacter > Ravibacter arvi. The sequence continues at coordinate 8,314 of NZ_BAABEY010000018.1, read as the reverse complement.
GGGCGGAAAAACCCGTCCGGCGGTACAGGCTTACAACAGCGCAGGCGGTACCAGCTACGGAATTCCGGCGCCAGGCCCGAAGGCGGGCCTGCGCGACAAGCTTTTCTGGCCCGGTCACGGGAGCATCGGCTTCGAAGGCCCGCTGGAAGACAACTGGTCGAGCGTCCATAGGCCGGCCGACTATGCCGAAGAGCTGATCCGGGAAGGGTACAAGGGAATGAAGACCTGGCTGCTGGATCCGCTCGCGCACCGGACCAACGGAAGTCTGTATGCCTCCTGGGGCGACATCAAAAAAGCCCTGGAGCCGCTTTTCCGGATCCGGGAGCGGGTGGGCTACGACATCGAAATTATGCTCGACGGCCACGGTTTCTTCCAGTGGCCGGTTGCTATGCGCATTGCGGAAGTGATGCGCGATATCAAACCGCTCTGGATGGAAGACGTGCTGCGGGTTGACAACGCGGACCAGCTTCGTAAATTCCACGAAATGGCGGGCGTACCTATTGCCGTAAGCGAGATGTTTACCACCCGGGAAGATTTTCGCCACATCCTGGAGCATCAGGCAGCGGATTACGTCATGATCGACCCCACCTGGGTAGGCGGTATTTCCGAAACGAAACGGATAACCGAAATGGCGATTCCTTATAACATCCCCGTTACCATGCATGACTGTACGGGGCCTTTCACCTTGCTGGCCGGTGTTCATGTCGGAATTGCCTGTCCGAATGTTGTTTTCCAGGAGAGCGTCCGGGCACACCTGCGCGTGGTGTACCGGAAGCTGATCGATGCACCTGTTGAGGTAGTAGACGGAGCCATTGCCGCGCCGGAAAGGGCCGGATTGGGCGCCGCCTGGTTGCCGGAACTTTTCACCCCTGAGAACCCCACCTACCGCCTGACCTCCGTGTAAAGCGGAAACCCAAACACCAGATACCTAACCTTTTCCATATGAACGAAAACCGGGAAAAACAGCGCAGACTTTTTTATGTTTACAAAATCGCGCTGGTCGCCTCGGTGGGCGGCTTTCTGTTCGGGTACGACCTTGTCATTATTTCCGGGGCACTCCTCTTCCTGGAAAAACACTTTCACCTGACGGCCGCCATGAAAGGGTTTGTGGTCAGCAGCGCGCTACTGGGCGCTATCTCGGGCCCGCTGATCGGCCTCTGGTTTGCCGACCGGATCGGCCGCCGCAAAACCATGCTTGTTGCCGCCCTCTTCTTTATGGTGTCCACCATCGGCTGTGCGCTGGCTGTTTCCGTGTGGGATTTTTGTTTCTGGCGTTTTCTGGGAGGAATCGGGATCGGGCTGGCCATGATGTCCTCGCCCATCTATATCGCCGAGCTGGCGCCGGCCGATCAGCGCGGACGACTGGTGAACGTCAACCAGCTTTCTAACGTAATCGGCATCAATATGGCCGTCATAGTCAGTTATTTCCTGTCTTTCGACGGCGATTGGCGCTGGATGTTCGGCTCGCAGGGCGTTCCTGTGCTACTGCTTATGGTCGGTCTGATGCTCATCCCGGAAAGTCCCCGCTGGCTTGTCGAAAAAGGGCGGTTGGATGAAGCGCTGCGCATCCTGACCAGGATTAACGGGAGCCGGGCCGCCGAAATCGAATTCAAGGAAATCGAGCAGGCCATTGCACAGGAAGAAGGAGGCTTCCGGGACCTGTTTAACGGCGGCAACAAACGGGCCCTGATCGTCGGCACCATTCTTATGGTACTGTCGCAGGTTAACGGTGTGAACATGATGCTGCTGTATGCGCCGACGATTCTTGCCCAGGCCGGCATAAGCGTCGGCTCCAGCGCCATCCTGAGTTCCATCCCGGTCTACCTGTTCATTTTTGTCTGCACGCTACTAGCCTTCCCGCTGATCCGGAAATACCCCCGGAAGGGCTTGTTGAACTTCAGTTTCTTCCTGATGGGCGCCGGCCATGTAGCAATGGCGGTGATCCTTTACCTGGATATGCCGCCGCTTTCTATCCTGTTCCCCATGTTACTGGCAACCGGCGCCTTTACGCTCGGCCTTGCGCCGCTTAGTTGGGTGATTGTTTCGGAAATATTCCCCAACAAAATTCGCGGCAAGGCGATGGGCGTAGTTTGCTTTTTCCTGTATGCTTCTTCATTTGCTATCGCCCAGGTTTTCCCGGTCATGAGCGAATGGTTTGAGAATACTTATGGCAATACCGCAGGCATGTATCTCATATTTACGGCCATTTGCTGGAGTGGCGTGGTGTTTTCGTGGCGAATGCTTCCTGAAACCAGCGGCGTCAGGCTGGAAGAGCTCGACAAGGTCTGGAACCGGCATTAGGCCCGGAGAGGCACTCCGTCAGACAATCAGCTTTTTGATCTCTTCTATATCGTCGATTTCATCTGCTTTTTTGTCTTTCCGCCAACGCAGGATCCGCGGAAAACGCAGCGCTACGCCCGACTTGTGCCGGCTGCTGAAACCGATTCCTTCGAAGGCGATTTCAAAAACCAGCTCCGGCTTGACCGTCCGTACGGGGCCGAATTTTTCCAGCGCGTTCTGGTTGACAAACCGGCTTACTTCCTGGATTTCCTTGTCGGTAAGGCCCGAGTAGGCTTTGGCGATCGTCACCAGGTTGTCGCCCTGCCGCACGGCGAAGGTGTAATCCGTGTAGTAGCCGCTCCTGCGCCCGCTACCCTTTTGCGCATAAACCAAAACCGCATCAATGGTCAGCGGGTCGGTTTTCCATTTCCACCAATCACCCTTTTTCCGCCCGGTATGATAGGGCGACTGCCGGTGCTTGAGCATGAGGCCTTCGCTGTTTACGCCACGCGATTCCAGGCGTAACTGTTTCAATTGTTCCCAATCCGACGGCTCAATGACCGTGGACAGGTAAAACGGTGCGGTCAGATTCCCGGCAAACAACACCTCCAGACGCTTTCTCCTGCATATCATCGGTTCCTCCCTGATGTCTTTTCCCCGGTATTCCAGCAAATCATATGCATAGACCACTACCGGCAGATCGTCCATGATCTTTTTGGTAATGGTCTTCCGGTTAAGCCGTTTCTGCAATTCGGAAAAATTCTGGACAGCGCCGTCTTTAAAGACGAGGATCTCGCCGTCCAGCACGAAATCGTCCTTCCAGCTCAGAAGCGCGTCCCGTATTTCCGGGAACTGATCGGTTACCAGTTCTTCACCCCGCGACCAGATGAAAACCTCTCCCTCGCGCCGGATAAATTGACCGCGTATACCGTCCCATTTGTATTCAGCCTGCCAGTCCGTTATCTCACCTAACTCTTCCACTTCTTTCTCCACAGCGTAGGCCAGGCAGAAAGGGTAAGGTTTAGAAAGGCTGGTGTTGGCATAATGCCCCCGGACCAGGCTTTCAAAGGCAACGGATTCCGGCCCCCAGTCACCCATGATAGCATGTGCCACAGCATTGGGGTCCAGCTCATAATGACGGGCCAGGGCGTTGATCAGCCCGGCGGACGACAGTCCTACCCGAAAGCTCCCGCCCAGTAATTTATTGAAGATGAAACGCTCCTGGTGGGGAAGCATGTGCCAGGCCCGCAAAACAAACTCTTTTTTTTCCGCATCCGGCTTCTCTCCCACTACGAGAATTTCCTCCATCCACTCGCTGAGACTCCGGTCGTCGTACCGGTCGGGTTCGGGGAGCAGCAGGGAAATGGTTTCTGCGAGGTCGCCGACCGCCGCGTAGCTTTCCCGGAACAGCCACTCAGGGATACCCGTCTGCTCCATTACCCAATCCTTCAGGAGGGTTGTACTCACTTTCCGGCGTGGCCTTTTCCCGGTAAACAGCGCCAGCAGCCATAGTTTGTCTTCGTCCGGAGCCTCCCTTAGAAACTGGTCCACAGCTTCCAGCTTGAGGCTGGTTTTGTTGGTGCTGTCCAACCGGCTGATCAATGTTCCGAAAGCTCTCACGCGTCTCCCATTTTATCGGGGGAAGTCCCGGCCGGGATCGATTCCGGCCCTTCCTCATCCCCGAATTCTGTTTTTACTTCGCCGGCCGGGATGCCGGCTTCATTCAGGTACCTGGCGAAAACCGCCGTCTGGCCGTGTGTCACATATACCTTTTCCGCTTCCGTCGCGGTTATGGTCTGCAGCAGGCCGTTCCAGTCGGCGTGGTCGCTTATGGCAAACCCGGCGTCTGCGCTGCGCCACCTGCGCGCACCGCGTACCTGCATCCAGCCTGAACAGAGCGCCTCCGCGCGGTTCGGGATTTTCTGCAACAGGTTGCTGTGAAGCAGTGAAGGCGGAACAATGACCACTGCACCGTTTAAATGCCGGACGTCTTCATAAAAATTAATTACCTTATACTCAGGGAGCGTTACACCGGCACTTTCATAGGCCTGGTTCAGGCGCCCGATGCTTGCGTGCACATGCAGCGGCGCCATGCTTTCCAGCGCCTTCATGATCCGCTGCGCTTTGCCTAGCGAATAACCGACCAGTACCGATGTTTTACCGGCGGCCTGGTTCCCTGCCACCCAGCTTCTCAAAGCCTCGTTCTGGGTTGCTACCGGCGTCCAATTGTAAATCGGGAGCCCGAATGTACTTTCGGTTACAAATTCGTGGCAGCGAATTATTTCCAATGGCGTGCTCAGGCCGTCGTCCTGCGTTTTGTAGTCTCCTGAAATCACCACCACCTTTCCGCGGTATTCCATCCTGACCTGCGCAGAACCCACGATATGGCCGGCAGGATGAAGCGAAACTTTCACGCCGTTCACCGACAAAAGCCGGCCGTACGGAACGCCTTCGACCTGTATATCCTCCCCCAAACGGCTGCGGAGAACCGGCACGGTATGGGTGTGGCAAAGGTAGCTGCCCATTCCCGGCCTGGCGTGGTCGCCGTGCCCGTGGGTAATGACTGCCCGATCAACCGGCCGCCACGGGTCGATGTAAAACCTTCCCGGCTCGCAATAAAAGCCACTATTTGTAAACGTCAGCATAGGGTTCTCTTTTAAGCGCTGCTCCTAAGATAAGGAAATGGCGGCAAGCGTCACCCCGGGTTGCCCTTTTCTTTCATGAACCATCGGGCGGTTTCCCGTATCCCCTCTTCAAATGAAACCGGTACAAATTGAAAGGCTTTTTCAAATTTTTCCGAGCTGAACCGGAAAGCGAACTCATCCTGGTAAAGCATTTCATAGGCTTCGCGCATGAAGGGGACAAACCATCCGGCAGCCTTCAGGAGCCACTTGGGAAGCACAGTAACCTTCCCCGCCGTACCCAGGCTCCCGGCAGCAATCCGTACAAACTCACGGCCTGCAGGCGCAGGCAGTACAGACGGCAGATGCCAGGTTTCGCCCCAGGTCCGGCTATCGTTTGCCAGCAGGACCATCGCTTTTGCGGCATCCGGAACATAGTTGAACGAACGGGGTACGTCCGCATTGACCGGCCACATGGCACGCCGTCCTTTTACCAGGTTGGCAAACACAAAAATACCCGGCGCGCTCTTGTCGGTCACGCCCGGCCCGTAAAAATCAACGGCCCTCACAATGGCCGCCTGGAGGCCGCCGGTCTGCATTTCCCGCTCCAGCATCCTGGCTACGCCCGCCCGGATCTCTCCTTTTTTGCTCACCGGCCGGTAGGGTGTTTCTTCGGTGATTACACCGTCCTGTTTGCCGTACATATATGCATTGTCAAAGAACATCAACCTGGCCCGGGACGCCTTACAGGCATCTACCACGTTCTGCATGATGACCGGCCAATCCCGTTTCCAGACACGGGCATCATAAGCAATTCCTACGAGGAGATATACGACGTCTGATCCTGCCACTGCCTTCATAACGGCCTCACGATCCAGCATGTCGGCCGCTACCGATTCCGCACCTGGTACCGACGGGCTGCTCCGCGAAACCAATCTGACCCGCGCACCGCTTTCCAGCAACAAAGGGTAAAGCGCCTGGGCAATGGTACCATTGCCGCCTAATAAAGTATGTAGTGCCATTTTTTAAACTTTTGTTGGGGATGGAAATCGGAAATTGGAAATCAGAAATCGGAAATTGGAATCTGCCGTGACGAAAGTGGCGGGCCGATTTCCGATTTCTGATTTCCGACCTCCCTTTTACTCTGCAAAACTACCCTTCCTGTCGCTCAATCCATTGTAAGAAAACGAAACGGTCAATCTACATTGGAAGAACAGAGAGATTCTCTGGAAGCGAGGTATCCGGTCGGCGTCAGGTTGAGGTAAAATTTAAAATCGCGGATCATCTGGCTTTGGTCATAGTAACCGTTCAAGGCCACGGTTTCGGCCCAGTCTACCGGAAGCTTTTTGCCCTCCAGGAACTTCAGCGTTTGCAGAAAACGCTTGTAGCGTGTAATTTCTTTGGCGGTATAACCCAGGTATTTTTTGTGCCGCAGCTGCACGGCCCGTTCGCTTATTTGTTCCTCGCCGGAAATCACCTTGATCGGGTTCAGATGAGCCTCGAGCTCCGACAGCGCTACAATACGCTCGCCGGAAGCCGCCCTGGGCGCCAGGTAAGGCCGCGCAAAGGCAAGGATACCAGCTACTTTTTCATCCACGCCCGGAAGCCCCGAAAGCGAGTCCGATAAATTGCGGAAAGGGGTGCCTTCGAAGGACTCGTCCGGGTTTACGGGATTCCCGCCCGGGTTAATTTCGCCAAAGAAACGGTAATAGGCATCGTGTTTGAAATTGGCGGAAAGAATTTCGCTTCCGGGGTGCATGGTATAGGCAAACGCTCTTCTCACCGGGCCAATCAGCAGGCAGCGGTCGCCGGTCATTGGCTCCCGATCGGGGATGGCTAGCGTAACGGGTGTCCCGAAACTAAAAACCATAAAGATTTCGAATGACGGGATAAAGTGCCTGGTCACCGGGCTATCACTGTCGTTCCGGGCGTAATAAAAATGCGTAAAAACTGCCTCCTCGCTTGCCGGAGGCGTGATACGCCGGCCTATGCCCCCGTCTTTCAAACGCTCCTGAGTCATTACTTCCGATGTTGAATACGTAGCTAAGGTAGCAAAAACGGGACAATTCTGTGGAGAGCAAATAAATCCCGATAGCGGGAAACTTTTTCGGGGACAATCTGCTTTTCTGTTTAGAATAATAAGAATGGCAAAATCGATTGGTACCCCCACTAAAATATCATCAGGAATCAAATGGACAGGCCTGGTTTTGGCTTTGTTCATTGGAATGATCTGCTACTACAACATGCACCCGGCATTTGGAAAACGCCCTTCCGGCGAGCGACTGGAACGGATTAAACAATCTCCTCAATATCGAGACGGAAAATTCCGCAACACCCACGTTACACCACAGCTCACAAGGCCTGTCCGCATCGCGCTGAGTGACTTCCTGTTCCACAGATCCAAGGACAATATTCCCAAAGCGCCGATTCCTGCCGAAAAGATCGACTGGGGCCGGCTTCCTGCCGATCAACCGAGCCTGGTATGGCTGGGACATTCCACCTACCTGATTCATATCGACGGAAAAAATATCCTGGTAGACCCGGTGCTCGGCGAAAGCGCATCGCCGATTCCCGGCAGCGCCCGGGCTTTTAAAGGAACCACCGTTACGACGGCAGAGGCACTGCCGGAGATAGACTACCTGTTTATTTCCCACGATCATTATGACCATATGGATTATGGAACGCTTGTAAAAATCCGGGAGAAGGTAGGCAAGGTCATCTGTAGCCTGGGCGTAGGCGCACATCTTGAATATTGGGGCTACGCGTCTGACCGGATTATTGAAAAGGACTGGTGGGACGAAGTAAACCTCGGCGACGGCTTCCGGGTCATCTTAACACCGGCGCGCCATTTTTCGGGGCGGAGCATCTGGTCTGCGAATACCTTGTGGACTTCCTATGCCCTGAAGACACCGTCGATGCACCTGTTCCTGGGCGGCGACAGCGGTTACGACACCCATTTCGCGGAAATCGGCCGCCGGTTGGGACCGTTTGACCTGGCAATCCTGGAAAACGGGCAATATGACCTGAGCTGGAAATTTATTCATATGCAGCCGGAAGAAGTTATCCAGGCCACCCGGGACCTCGGGGCAAAAGCCTTACTACCGGTACATTCCGGTAAGTTTTCATTGGCCAACCATGCCTGGTATGAGCCGCTGGAGCGGATATCGGCGCTGGGGACTCAGCACCAGGTAGCGGTACTTACGCCGGCTATAGGACATATTACCAACCTCAGCGACAAAAGTTTGCAGCTAAAACCCTGGTGGAAGCAACGGGAGTAGGATGGGGTGATTTAGCGCAGCATGGCCGTTCCGTCAGCCCGACTGAACCGTAGCGGAACAGAGGGCTGTCATCCCGACGTATCATAAGCTTCGCTTACTCCTGGATCTGGTGACATCTGAATGTACCCAAAAAAG
>NZ_BAABEY010000017.1:0-19644 GCF_039540405.1 Ravibacter arvi | reverse complement strand
TCCTTACTCTAAAAGAATATCAGCTTATGCTTCTTTATATTAGCCCCTTTCAAACATAATACCTTTGCGGTTAGTTTTTCACCACAGCGGCCACGAAGGTTTTTTTGTAATGGTTTGTAGTACCCTTTGTGTACTTCGTGCGCTTTGTGGTTGGTTTTTTACCACAGCGGCCACGAAGGACACGAAGGTTTTTTGCGATGGTTTGCAGATACCATTGGTGTCATTCGCTTGGTGGATGTTTTTCATTCGTGAATTGGTGGCTACAATTATAGCATAGCGGCCGGATTGAACTTGTCATTAGTTTTCCCTGAATAACCTTAGCCCCGTCCAGCCGGTCATAGACAGTGTTAACCCGGCCGGATCGGCTTGTCCGACAGGGTTAACGAATGCCCGGGTGAGTATATCCGGCACCGTCGGGGAATAACTCCGTTAAGTGCAATTAAACGGAGGATGAGGCAAAACTTCTTACCCTTACCCGGCCGGAGCTGATTCTTGCCTTAACCACCTCAGTATTTTACGGGCCTTTTTCCAAGCGCTTCAAGCGAAGTGATTCGCTGAGCCGGAGCGGAAGCAGGTATTGACCTTGTTATTAATAGTCTAAATCCTAATCAATTATGAATGAAAGAACAGATGGCACCAGGGTGCTAAAAAAGATGATCAGATCCGGTGTCACGCACACTTTGCTAGGTTTGCTGGTCACCGGTGTGTCTTTCGCCAACGACAGGCATTCAATCCGAAGCGTTGCTGCCCTCCCGCTTGCCGCCTCAAGTGTGCAGGAGATTAAAGGCGTCGTAAAGGATGAAAAAGGCGAGACATTGCCGGGCGTGAGCATCCTTTTGAAAGGAACGCAGAGCGGCACAGTGACCGATGTAAATGGCGTTTACAATTTTACAGTTCCGGATTCACATGCAAGCCCGGTGCTTGTCTTTTCCTTTGTTGGATACCTACCCAAGGAAGTTCCGCTTTCGCGAAGTCAATCCACCCTGAATGTTACCCTGGAAGCCGACGTGAAAGCGCTGGATGAGCTGGTGGTGATTGGATACGGTACGGCGAAAAAAAGCGACCTCACGGGTTCCGTCGCGAGGGTTAGTGCCGACGCTTTCAAAAGTCAACCCATGACGCAGGTTTCGGACATGCTCACCGGAACGGTAGCTGGGTTTTATGCCAACCAGGGAACAAAAGCCGCCGGCGGTAGCAGCATGGAGCTGAGAGGACCGAATTCACTAACTGCCGGTACGTCGCCGATGATCGTATTGGACGGTGTGGTGTACAACGGAAGTATAAGTGATATCAACCCAAATGATATAGAAAATATTGATATCTTGAAGGATGCCAGTTCCGCCGCCGTCTTCGGGGCCCGGGCTGCTTCCGGGGTCATCCTGATTACCACCAAGCGCGGTAAAGGCGGCAAGCCTACCATCAGCCTTACTACCAATTTTGGAGCAGCCTCCATTACCCGGAACGATTTCGGGGCGCGTAGTCCGCAAGAATACCTTGATTTTCGTACCGATTATTTCCGGACGGTACCTACCGATTTCCCGGCCTACCATTATCTCTCACCCAACGCGTTGCCTGAAGGCGTTACCATAGAACAATGGCGCAATACCGTGCCCGCCTCCAATGCAAATGATGAACTGGAATGGTTGAACAGGCTTAACTTCTATCCGGGAGAAGTGGATGCTTACCTTTCGGGCAAAACTACTGACTGGAACAAAGAAGTGTTCAGAACAGGCATCAGGAGTGAAACGGACCTCAGTATTTCGGGTAGCTCCGACCGGTCGCGGTATTTTTGGTCCGTCGGTTATGTAAACAACGAAGGGATCATCCGGGGTGACCAGTTTTCCGCGCTTCGATCCAGGCTGAATTTTGATTTCGATGTAGCGAAATGGTTGAATGTGGGGACGAACGTCCAATATTCTTTTCGTGACGAAAGCGCGGTTGAAGCCAATCTTGGCCAAATGCAGATTGTTACGCCGTTTGGCTCGGTCCGGGATAGCAAGGGCAAACTGAATTGGTTCCCCGGTGATTCGGAAAACGCACAGAATCCGCTTATTAATACCCTGGGACAGGACCGGGACCGGAAAATCAACAGTCTTTTCGCCTCGATTTTCGCGGAGATAAAACTGCCATTCGGCTTCACGCATAAGATTTCCTTTCAGCCGCGGATAACCGACAGGCGGGATTACAATTACTGGTCTCCCGAAACCATACAGGGCGGAAGGACCTTTAAAAATGGCTACGCAACTCGCGAGGATTATCAGCAGGTTGAATGGATGGTGGATAACCTCCTGAAATGGAACAAGCAATTCGGCAAACACGCCTTTGATGCTACTTTCCTTTACACGGTAGAAAAGAACCAGATCTGGAGCAGCAAGATGACCAACAATACGTTTTCTCCGAACTCCGCACTGGGCTATTCGGGAATTCAGTTTGGAATCAATCCGGTCCTGCTTGCGGGAGATACCCTGGTTACCGGTGACGGGTTAATGGCCCGTCTGAATTACACATTCGATAACCGGTATCTCTTTACGGTTTCAGCCAGACGAGACGGGTATTCTGCATTCGGTAATGCGCACCCGCGGGCGAACTTCCCGGCCGCAGCCTTCGCATGGCGGATATCCGAGGAAGATTTCTTTCAATCCAACGTGATTAACCAGCTCAAGCTAAGGCTTTCCTGGGGACGGAATGGAAACCGGGATATCGGCCCCTACTCTGCATTGGCACAGCTTAGCTCAAACCAATACTTTGACGGAACCAATGTATTGATTGGCGTCACCAATGCTACATTGGCCAACCCCGAACTGATGTGGGAAGAAACCGAGTCCATCAACCTCGGGGCGGATGTCAGCTTGTTCAAGAACCGGTTGGACTTAACGCTCGACTACTACGATATGACCACGAACAGGCTCCTGGTGAACAGGACGCTGCCTTCCCTGACCGGGTTTACCAGCGTAACCACGAACATTGGCCGTTTGGGTAACAAAGGTCTGGAACTTACATTGAATTCGGTCAACGTCGAGCGGGAGAATCTCGTGTGGAAATCCAGCTTTAACTTCTCGCTGAACCGTAACAAAATCAAAGAGCTGTTTGGTAAAACCGGAACCTATGTGCTGGAAGGAAAAACCTACGAGGGGGAAATACCCGATTTTGCGAACAAGTGGTTTATCGGCAGGCCGATTGACGCTATCTGGGACTACAAAATATTGGGTATGTGGCAGGAAGAAGAGAAAGAGGAGGCGCTCAAATATAACCTTCGTCCCGGAAATATCAAGGCTTTGGACATTAATGGGGATCACCGGTACGAAGCGCTCCAGGACAAGACTTTTATCGGCTTCTCACAACCGAGATTCCGGATGGGGCTGCGTAACGAGGTCAGTTTCCTGAAGAATTTTACGGCAGCCCTTTTTATCCGAGCGGACCTGGGTCATAAAGGTGCGTTCGGCCAGGCCTTAGAAGACTGGTCGACTTACGGGCGGCGGGGAATCCCGCGCGGTCTCGGCTACTGGACACCGGAGAACCGGTCGAATGAATGGCCGGTATTGTCTAAAAACACATCGCCGTTTGGAGGCGGGGTGATGTTGTACAAGCCGCTGTCCTTTGTCAGAATCCAGGACTTCAGTTTGTCTTACAATGTCCCAATGACTGTTGCGAACCGTCTGAAGCTACAGAATATCCGGGTATTCGGAGCTGTCAGGAACCTTTACAGCTTCGACAAATGGCCTGGTTATGATCCCGAATCCGCTTCCAGCCGGGGGAATCCGAATCTCCCGATGCCCCGTACTTTCACCGCAGGCCTAAACATTTCCCTATAACTCAAGCCGGAAAAAAGAGATATGAAAAATATAAAATTCATTTTACCTGTTATGTTGCTTCTGACGGTATCCTGTTCAGAAGACTTCCTGAAGCCCAAGCCCAAGTCGTTCTTTGCACCCGAGAACGTTTTTGTGAATGCCCAGGGCTTTGAATCGCTTTTGATCACGATGCGTAAAAACCTGGTGGCAGAGGTGTCAGGCTACAAGCACTTTATTTCCCACCAGGTAGCCGCCTCCGAGATGGGGTCACCGCTTCTGCAGTTGGATTTTACCAACCTGACGCCCAGCTCCGACAAATACCAGAAATTCGTAGACCAGATTAATACGATTTTCAAGTTTGTCAAAGACGCCAATGTGGCCATCACCAGGATTGACGACATTAAATGGGAAACCGAAGAGGCCCGTAATAAAGTACTGGCGGAAGCGTACTGGCATCGTGCGTATTGGTATTATCGCCTTGTACATAACTATGGCGATCTTCCCTTTGTGAATACCGAAATATCGGGTGCACGCCTCGATTTCAACTCTCATAGCCGATGGGCCATCATCAAAAAGATAAAGGCAGATGCGGAATTTGCCGTGACGCACCTGCCCGAGACAGCAGCTCCCGGCGCGATATCCAAAGCAGCGGGCAACCACCTGCTTGCGAAGATCGCCCTCGCCGACATGGATTTTGATCGGGCCATTAGCGCTGCCAGCGCCGTAATCGATGACGGTAAGCATGCATTAATGACCGCCAGGTTCGGCGAAGATGCCGGCAAGCCGTTCCGGAACCTGCTTTGGGATCTGCACCGCCCCAACAATAAGAATTCACCGCTTAACAAGGAGACCATCCTGGCCATCGTCGACCGGTTTGAATCGCCGGAAGGCGCTAAAACAGCCGGGTCCTTTTCCATGCGCCATTACGCGGCTTCCTGGTGGCACACTTCCAACAGGGACAGTAAAGGTGGGGTAGGGTTCATTAAACCGTCTCCCATGGCCGATACGCTGGGCAACGGAAATCCGGACGTAGCCGCCTCAGACTGGCATATGTACACGATATGGAATGAATTCGGCAAGACCTGGCGGAATACCGGTGATTTGAGACGTGCCGATATCAACTGGATTGACAAGCATGAAATTGTGTACAACAATCCTGCGTCAGCCAATTTTGGACAACCCTGGCAAGGCAAATGGATGTCTAATCCTTCCGATAGTGTATACACCATGTTCGCCTGGCCCCATTATAAAGTATTCAATCCGCAGCAAAACCCGAATGACCTTCCGAACGGCGGAAACGGAGATCAGTATATCTTCCGGCTTGCTGAAACTTACCTGCTACGCGCCGAAGCCCATTTCTGGAAAAATGAGCTGGCTTTAGCTGCAGATGATATTAACAAGGTGCGGGCAAGGGCAAAGGCCGAGCCAATCAAAGCATCGGACGTTACGCTTGACTACCTGTTCGATGAGCGGGCGCGGGAATTGTATGCGGAAGAACCGCGCCAGAATGAGCTGAACAGGGTTTCTTATATCCTGGCCTCAAAAGGCCTGCGGGGGTACAGCCTGGGTACCATCCATCAGAAAAACTTCTACTACGACCGTGTAAGAAATCTGAACAACCTGTACAGTATTACCCCGGCCCCCATTATCCTCGGGGTCAGTCCTAAAATAGAGCCGCACCATTTCCAGTGGCCGATCGACGATAAGATCATTAACTCCAACACGCTGGGTACTATTAACCAGAGCCCCGGGTACACCGGGTGGGAGCGCAACAAACCCCCGTTGGAAACAATAGAGTAAGGTAAGTTTTAAAGAAAGGGCGACAATTCCATGAGAGAATTGCCGCCCTTTCCTTTATTGGCCTGCCAAAGCTTCCCACAGTATTTCGGCCGGGTGTCGGGCAATGCGTCCCGTTCCGTCCTTGATCTGATGCCGGCAGCTGGTTCCTGCGGCGGCTATAATCACATCTTCGCCCTGGCTTCGTACCGTCGGAAACAGTACGAGCTCGCCCACTTTCATCGAAAGGTCGTAGTGCTCTTCTTCATAGCCGAAAGAGCCGGCCATTCCACAGCATCCCGATGGAATAAGCTGTACTTTGTACCCGGCGGGGAGCGACAGCGTTTTCTTGGACGCTACCAGTGAAGAAAGTGCTTTCTGGTGGCAATGACCATGAATTTTAACCAAACGTTCCGCTTGTGTGAATTGGTCGGGACGGATCCGTTTTGCGTCGTACTCACGGGCGATGAATTCTTCAAACAGGAAGCTGTTTTCGCCGAGTTTCCGGGTATCCGCCTTTAAAGAGTCCGGGACCAGTTCCGGGTATTCGTCACGGAAAGAGAGAATTGCCGAAGGTTCTATTCCCACCAGCGGTGCGTTTTCGGAAACGATGTCTTTTAGCAGCGTTACATTTCGCAACGCAATCTCTTTCGCTTCCTTTACAAAGCCTTTTGAGAGAAAGGACCGCGCCGATTCCAGGTGTTGCGGAATTACTACTTCGTAACCAAGCTTTTCGAGTAGCAGGATGGCTTTTTTGCCGACTTCCACGTCATTGTAATTGGTAAACTCGTCGCAGAAAAGATAAACCTTCCCCGGCGATGCTGTCGATTTACCGGGTTGGCCTGACGGACTTCGGTGTTTCCACCAGTTGCGCAAGGTAGTGTTGTGCAAAAGCGGCATGGTCCGGTCCGGATGGAATCCGACCATTTTGTTGGCCAATCTCCGCAGTGCCGGGGTTTTGAAAATGAAATTATATGCCCAGGGAAATATGGATGCGAGCTTCATTTCTCCCGTGAAATTCGCAATTAGGCGGGAGCGGAGAGGCGCTCCGTGCCGGTCATAATATTGCTGCGTGAACTCGGCTTTCATCTTCCCGATGTCGACACTGGAAGGGCACTCCGATTTACAGCCTTTGCAGGAAAGGCAAAGGTCAAGCACTTCTTTTACCATTTCATCCGACACGAGGTCGTCTTTGGGGGTATTCGAAGGGGCGGCTGTATAGTACTTGCGCAGCATATTGGCCCTGGCCCGCGTAGTTTCTTTTTCGTTGCGACTGGCCATAAAACTGGGACACATGGTGCCGCCTGTTAGCTCAGTCTTCCTGCAATCACCAGAGCCGCTACACTTCTCGGCCAGACGGAGTATACTTTCCTGTGCGGAAAAATCAAAAGTGGTATCGATCTTTGGATTAGGCTTGTCCTGCTCATAGCGCAGAAACTCGTTCATGGGCGGGCTATCCACGATTTTTCCCTTGTTGAAGATCCCGGCGGGATCCCATATTTTCTTCACCTGCCTGAAAAGCTCATACACTTCGGGGCCCATCATAAAAGGGATAAATTCCCCTCTCAGGCGGCCGTCGCCATGCTCCCCGGAAAGTACGCCATTGTATTTTTTTACCAGTACCGCCGTATCGGCCAGGACTTCCCTGAACATCGCTTTGCCTTCCGACGTTTTCAGGTTGATCATGGGCTCTACGTGTAATTCACCGGCTCCTGCGTGGGCATAATACGAAGCGTGCAGACCTTTACTCCTGAGAAGCTGGTCGAGTTCAGTAATATATTCGGGCAAATCATCTACGTCAACTGCGCAGTCTTCGATGAGGTTAACCGGCTGTGTATCGCCGGGCAGGTTCCTGATAAGTCCCAGGCCGGCTTTCCGGATATCCCATGCTTTGTTGGCGTCTTCCCCGAAAAGCAATGGCCATGCATAGCCCAGGTTTTCGGCTTTCAAATCGTTGATGAGCGCGGCTGCCTTGGCAGTTACCGCCTCTTCGGTCTCTCCCCAGAACTCCACAATAAGCAGGGCTTCGGGGTCGCCAACCACGAAAAAGCGGTTTTTGGAGTATTCCCGGTGATCCTTCGTGAAGTCCATGATATACTTGTCAACCAGTTCCGAGGCTTTCGGCCGGTGCCGCATGGCGACGCGGTTGGCATAAAGCGATTCCAGTAGCGTGGCCGTGTGGACGCATACTACGCCTATGACCTTGGGAGGCGCGTCCACGAGCGCTATCTTGGCTTCTGTTACCAGGCAGAGCGTTCCTTCCGAGCCCGCAATAAGCTTGCAAAGGTTAATGTCGTCGTTGGTTGGGTAAAGGCTGTCCAGGGCATACCCTGAATTCCGCCTCCGGATGCTGGCTTTGGGAAAATTCTTTCTGACCAGTTCTTCGTCAACCGGATTGGACAGGATCCCCCACATCCCGGCATAGATAGCCTGCTCCTGCTTTCCTGAAACCGTTTTTCCTGAAACTTTTGCCAGGAAGTCTGCTTTTGATTCATTTTTAAAATGAACCTCTGCGCCGTCGGCTAGGATGGCTTTAACTTCCAGCAGGTGGTCCCGGGTGGTACCCCAGGTAATTGAGTGCAACCCGCAGGAATTGTTGCCGATCATCCCGCCGATCATGGCCCTGCTCGCTGTAGAGGTTTCGGGGCCGAAAAGGAGGCCGTAAGGGGCAAGATGCTTGTTCAGGTCGTCGCGGATAACGCCCGGTTGTACGCGCACCCACTTTTCTTCCGGGTTGATTTCAAGGATTCCGTTGAAGTGTTTTGACACATCTACGACAATCCCGCTACCTACCACCTGGCCGGCAAGTGAAGTTCCTGCAGTTCGCGGAATAAGAGACAGTTTATTGGTTTGCGCAAAAGCGATCAGTGCCTTCAGATCCTCCGCATTTTTCGGAATCGCTACGGCAATGGGTAGCTCCTGGTACACCGAAGCATCGGTGGCATACAGGTGACGCTGCGCTTTATGCAGCACCGAGTCATCGTAAAACAGCTCGCCTTCGAGCCGGGCACTCAGTTTACTGAAATTCAAATAAAGAATACGATCCATTGGGTTACTGGCCAGGAATTTAGAGCACAAAGTTACTAACTCTTCGTTGATCCGGTGACGAAAATTGCAGGTGCCGGTAGATTTCGGCGACAGACCGGTGGGGAGTTTACCCGCAACGGTTATGAAACTAAAGTTTATTTGCCCAATTTTGTCCGCTTGACCAATTCAGTGAAAGTATGTCTGAAGAATTCTACAAAGGGAAAGTGGTTTGGGTAACAGGAGCTTCTGCCGGGATCGGGGAGGCGTTGGTGAAGGCGTTTGCAAGCGCAGGCGCCAGGGTTGTACTGACTGCGCGCCGCAGGGACGAACTGGAAAGGGTACGCCTGGAAGCAGGTCTGTCTGAAGACCGCAGCCTGGTTTTACCGGCTGACGTCACCGATTTCGAAGCCGCCCCGGTGCTGTTTTCAAATGTGCTCGCCAAATTTGGCCAGATCGACATTGTGGTACATAATGCCGGCGTAAGCCAGCGCTCCTATATCCATCAAACAGATTTTACGGTCTATCAGAAGTTGATGGATGTTAATTTTTACAGCACCGTGGCCATTACCAAGGCGGTTTTGCCTTTTATGATCAACCACCAGGCCGGTCAGTTTATCGTAATCAGCAGTGTTGCGGGGAAAATAGGTACGATCATGCGCTCCGGCTATTGTGCTTCCAAACATGCGTTGCATGGCTTTTTTGATTCTTTGCGCGCCGAATATTTTAATGAACGTATCAAGGTAACCACCATTTGTCCCGGCTACATCCGGACGAACGTTTCGCTCAATGCCATGAACGAGTCCGGGGGGAAATACGGTAAGATGGATGCCAACCAGGAGCAGGGCATCTCGCCCGAGGTATGCGCAGACAAAATTCTGAAAGCGGTCAGGAAGGGGCGTAAGGAAGTATATATCGGCGGACTGAAGGAGGTGGCCGCCATTTATCTGAAGCGGTTTTTCCCTGCCATTCTTTTTGACCAGGTACGAAAAAACATACCGGACTAGTTACTGGCTTGCCGTCAGAAAACAATGCCGACCCGTACGCCCAACCGGTTATAAATGCGCGATTCTTCCTGTTTCAGAATGGCGCGGTCCAATGGCATTTTCAAAGTAGCTTCCTGTCGCTTGTAGGTCAACGCGATCGTGAACCCGCCGGTTCCCGGCCGGCCCAGCCGCCACCCGATCCCAGGGTTGATCATCCAGCCGCCGATAAGGTTATTCTGGTTGAGATCCTTATTGAACCAGGTAAATCCATAACCGGCATCTACGGTGGCGAAAATCCTGGCGTTATACCGGGCCAGCAAGTCGTAACGCGCGCCCAACGCGACCGGGTTAATGATGGCTTCGTTGTACCAGTCAAGCCCCAACGTCAATCCCGCGGCGAGTTTAGGCGCCACATACAGGCCGTTAAAAGTCTGCATGGAGAGATTGGTTTTGGTTTGGCGTCCGTAAGTAACCGGGTTACCATAGGGATTGGTTGCATATTCAACCTTGCCGAACAGCGCGCCTACTTCCGTATGGTTGGTAAACCGGTTTCGGTTCGCGGCATCCTGTGCTTCTGCGGGTAGAATCCCCAGCATAAGGCCCAGTAGGGCAATCAATCTGGAAAGTTTTTTCATCTGACGAAGGTTTGGGGGAGATGTGAGGTTTGAGCGGTGAGGTGTGAGACTCATACCTCACCGCTCAAACCTCACACCTCCCTATTTCTTTTTCTCAACCACTATGGCCGGTTTTTGTACTGGAATGTGACTGAGCCTTTTCAGGTTTTTCGGATTGGAGGCGTCGTATTGGTATAAACCATCCATGCCGATCATCATCAGGTTTTGCGCCATGGAGATGACGTCGTAAGACTCCATGTCTTTTTCATGGAAAAGCAGGTTCTTGTCGATATTGTTCCGGTCGGTTACGTCAAATCCTTTGAAGCCGAATTTGCCCTCGCAGAGGAACAGGGTCGGGTAGTTGATGCTCAATCCGGCCGGGTTTTGCATGTCGTAGGCTTTGAGCATGCGTGGATTGGAAAGGTTAGAGATATCTACGAGTTCAAGCCGGTTTTCGGTGCCGCCGCAGCCGGTGCCTGTTCTGAGTGTAACGTAGGCGATGTCGTTGTGTACGACCACCGGGTCACAGGCACGCATGTGGGTGTATGTGGAAAGATGTTTCGGCGCCGAAGGAACGCTGTTATCGAAAATGTGCATCCCCGTAGTGGTACCGATAAAGAGCTTGTCCCGGTAGGGGAATATAGTCTCAACGCCCCACTGCAGGTCGATATTCTTTACGAATGACGGATTTTTAAGGTTGCTGATCTCAAAAAGCTGAAGTTTCCGCTGGTCGACAGTATAGAGGTAGTTGTCATAAATGGTGAAGCGTGCCATTGAGCCGCCCGTTCCTGATCCTGATTTGACAGCGTTGGCAACGCTGCCGGAATATGATGAGCCGCTGTTGAGCGACGCAAAGTTAAGCACGTCGAAGTAAGGCCAGGGCCACCAGCCGCCCGCCCAGGGTATAACGCCTTCGCAATTGGTCTGGAAGGTTTCTTCCAGGAAATAGGCCTCCTGGGTACTTACCGAGGCCGTGCTTTCGGAGTAGCCCCAATAGTCGGCCCCGAGTGTGCCGCTGATAAAAACGTTCTGTTCCCGGCCCACTTCAACGGCTTGTGCCGGATCGGTAATATCAATGGCTACGAGATCCATATAGGAATCTGCGTACAAAATGTTATCCTTGACGGCAAGATCCCCGTTTCCGGGAATATTGATGAAAGAAACCTGCCTCGGACTGGAGGGATTGCTATTGTCGATAATGTGAATCCCCTTTTTTATTTCGTTGATAAAAAGGTAGTTGTCCTTTACGTAGATTTTGCCGGGTTGCTCGAGGGACCTGGGCGATTCAATTTTTAATTGAGCCCGGATTTCTTCGGCGGAAAGGGTGATGTTTTTCACCTGTCTTACAATCTGGGTTTTTTCACATTTGTCGGTACAGCTTCCCAGTAACAGTGTGCCCGATACGAACAGAGGTAGTAATAGTAGTCGCATAGTCGATAGGTTTGGAATTGGAAAAAGGCAAAAAAAAATCGACCGGAAGCATCTAGGCCTCCGGACGATCCCGCACCCCGCAAGTACAGGTAAAACCTATACTCAGATCTTTAATATGGTGGCAGATCCGGCAGCTCCGACTTCCTGTTAGGCGGGAAGGAGGAAAAAACTACCGTTCCGGATGTTTCTGATTAATAGATTGATTTGGTTGAAGAATGGTTGGAATACTTTGAAAAAAAATTGAATTATGGGTTCATTATTCTTCCCGTAAACAAAATTGTTTTGGAAGTCTTTTCGCTGATGATGAAAAAGAACGGGCGATCGGCAATGATGGCCGGCTTTGCGGTGCCCCCGGTTGAGGTGGTACCTATGCCGATTGTAGTCACCGCTGCCGCTTCCGTGCCTTCTTCGTCAATGCCCAGGAAGGTGTTTTGTTTTACGAAGCTGACCAGTAACGGATGGTCCGAAATTTTCCCGAACTGGGCCGCGTCGCTAAAGGCTCTTGACATTCCCATTTGAGCCAGTACATTGCCCAGCTGGATTTCGTAATCAAGCCTGAATTTGGGCAAGCCTACTTTCAAACCCTTTACCGAGAGCTGCTGCTGTACTTTTTCCCATTCCGCATGGTCGAGGTCTTCCAGCAGGTCGGTAAGCTTTTCGGCCTGGTGCGGGACAAAAAGGGTGAGGTTGAATTGCCCCGATGAGTAAGGTAGCTCCACCACGGAATAGTCTTCGGTGGACAGGGTACGGAAATCGCTCTCGGCGAGCATCATTTTAACTTTTTTCGAACCTCCGCCCGCGAGCTGGAAATCCCAGTCCCTCGTTTTTGACTGGTCAAACGCATATTTCCAGTCACCCTTGAAATACAGCGCATTCATCAGGAACATCACGTGGTCATCGCTGATCTCATCAATCACTTTCTGGATTTTCCCCTGGGTTTTTTCCGACGCCCAATGGTTGATTTTGTCAACCGTGGATTGGTCGAAGGGCTCTTCATACGCTTCAGAATCAAAAATCTCCTTTAGTATGGCATGAAAGCCGGGTTTGACGGCAAAATTCTTTCGTGTCCAGACCGCGTTGGCGATATCCAGCTTCACTTTGTTGTCGGCCGCCGGTAGCTCTTTTAAAAGTGTGGTGTAGGCTTCGTTGAGTGCTTCCACCGAACTTTCTTCCGCTTTCAACGCCTTGAGGATGCCGTCACGGGTTTCTCCTTCCGCGCCGTTGAGGAGCATTCCAAGCGCAATGTGGAGGCTTAAAGGGGAAACGAAAATATTATCGCCGGCGGGCTCGGTTTTGTAGAGATTCCTCGTCAGGTCAAAGGCAAAATCATTGGTCTGATCCGCTACCCTCGAGGAAACATGCACGGGCTTCCCGACACCCGGTTGGGGAGATTTATCCTGAGAACAGGCAAGGAAGAGAATGCCTGAAAGTGAAAATAGTGCCGCGCTTAGAAATTTCGAAGGCTTCATGGGAAAGAGGTTTGAGGTGTGAGTTGTTAGGTTTGAGCTGTGAGGTTTGAGTAAGTCCGGCTCACGCCTCATACCTCAAACCTCACCCCTTAAAACGAATATCTTACGCCCCACGACAGTCCGTAGACTGTAGGGAAAGATTTCAGGAAAAGGTTGTCCTGGAAATTGTTCATAAGGGCGCGCTGATAATTTGCGGTAAGGTTGGTGTTCCAATCCTTGCTCATCCGGTAATTGATTCGCAGGCCCGCAGCCGCCGATATATTCAGGTCGTTATAGACATTGTTCTCGGGCGTTGTTTTAAGCGTGTACCCCGAAGTGGTTTCAAGCCTGTTTTCGAGGAAAAAGTTAGTGACGCCGCCAGCCAGAATGGTGTAGCTGAATTTCTTTTCCGGCCTGAAAGTATATCCCAGGTAAGCGGGTACCTGGAGGTAGCTGAAGTTATTCCCTACATTTTTATCGATGGGAACGTACATCGCCGCATTTTTTGCATCGGATTGAAGTTGAAGCCGCTCTACCGTCTCGTTTGAATAATGAGCGCTGCCCGACGCCATAGCGTTCGGCAGCAGGTCAGCTCTTTCCTGGGTAATCCTATCCATGATAAAGCCGGGAGACCTGGAAGTGGAATTGCCTTGTAAATAGGCAATTCCGGATTCCAGTGACCAGTTCTTTGACAAACTCAGACCTACCTGGGCAGTGGCCTGGTAAGAAATTTTTGCCTGGTCGCGACTTTCTGTCTCATTCCGGTTGGAGTAAGACAACTGATTGCTGGTGGTATAGTTATGAGTGCCTACAATATTGTTCATTTGGTACACCGACTGGTGCTGGAATTCCATATTGGGGTTAAATCCGCCGGGCATGACTGCCAGTCCGGCCCAAAGCTGGCTGGACTCTGCCTTGGGCATGGCGGGTTCTTCCGTATGCCGGGCATCAGGATTAAAGAATACATACCTGGTCTGCCAATAGGTTTTTAATTCCTCGAATTGCAACGGATCCAGGGGTTCCAGAGAGCGGGTACCCGAAATTTCTGTTTTTTCGTCCTTTTCGGCGATGCGGGAAACCGGCTCTGCCAGCCGCGAACCCGCTTTGGCCAACTGTTGTGCTTCGTTTTTACCGGGGGCGAACTTTTCAGTTACACCCGCGAAAACCTGGCTGTTTCCGGTTGCCCGGGCGGCGGGACGGGAAGGGCTGACATCGCCGGCGTTGGCCGCTCCCTGTTTTTCCGTGATAGTTTTTTTCGTTGGGTTGTCAGCAACAACGGGTCCTTCCTCAGCGGGCTGAGGCGCTGTGGCAATATGATCGGGCGTCGTTGTGGCCGGCGCCTGGTGCAACGTTACCTGTTCATCCGGCGTATGGTTGGGTGTGCGTTGGAGGAAAAGGATTGCTCCAATACCCAGTACCAGAAGTGCGGAGGCGGCAGCCACCCAAGCCTGGGATGATTTCCAGAACGGCACGACCACCGGCACCCGATTTTGCTCGTCCAGGTGCTTTTCTATAGATGCCCAGATGTTTGGCGGTGGTGTTTCCGATGCCTTATCGAAGATTTCCCGCCACTCTTCGTTAAGATTGTCTTTTGATTGATTCATTGTCGAATCGGTGTTCTTTGTTCAGCTTTTGTTGTAACAAGGTTCGGGCTCTTGCAAATTGGGACTTTGAGGTCCCTTCTGAAATATTCAGCATTTCGGCAATCTCATGGTGTTTATAGCCTTCAATGGCGAACAGGTTGAACACCGTTTGGCAACCTGTCGGCAATTCGTGGATAAATTCCATGAGCTGCTGCCACTGAAAACCCGCAAGCGATTGATCCGGGGTTTCTATATCATATTTGGTTTGGTGGGCCTCGTCCAGGTCAACCAGGTTCTTTTGCTTCTTTAAATGTTTAAGGGCAGTATTAACGACGATGGACCGGATCCAGAACTCCAGGGGCGAGTCACCTCTGAACGAGTGAATGTGTTCGTAGATCTTGATAAAAGCATCCTGAAGCACATCCTGGGCGTCGTCCCTGTTTTTTGTATAACGCATCGATATTGCGTACATTTTTCCCCCAAAAACATCATAAAGACGCTTCTGGGCGGTTCTGTCCCGCGCTCGACAGCCGTTTATCAGTTCCTTTTCATCAAATATCATTCTTCAGAAAGGGGTGCTTCTTTCTAAATCACTTTGTGTTTCACAATTTAAATATTTCCTTCAAAAGACAACGGACCGTGTTTGCGCGTTGAAGGATTTCAGTAAAGAGTCTGCCATCCGGCAAATGGTTGTAAGAGGAAGAAATATTATCCGGATAATTTTTATCAGATCAATGCCGGCTCGGCGGCGGCGGTGTGACCTGCGATCTGCTCCAGCGGCCGGATAAGCAGTTCCTTCGTTTTCGCACACCAGATACGGGCCTGGGCGGAACGGGGATGATGATGGGGGAGGTATTTGAGGAGGAGGTCGAGATTAAAACGGTCGGAGGTAATACCGATACGGTGGAGCACCGCATCAAGCGCGTTGCAGGCCTGCTCATAATGATTGGGCACCGGTACGATCATTACGGGTTTGTCGAGCAGCATGGCCTCGCAGACGGATTCGAAGCCGGCAGTGGACACAAATCCTCTGCAGGTCTGGAGGAGCCGGCGGAAGGTGGCGGTATCATTCGGATGGAAGTAGAGATGGTCGCCCACCTGATGGGTGTTTTTTAGCAGGGGATTGTTGCAAAAACAATGCAGTGTGGTGGTGGGGTGCCGCCGGTGCCATTTTTCAATTTCACGGGCAAGCCGGGGCTGGGTGAGATAAACCAGGATGTGATTCCCCTTCTCGGGGCGCAGCCCGGTGAATTCCCGGCGAAGGAGAGGCGGGACCACCGTAAGACGTCCGGTGGACCGGTAGGCGTCGGAAAACGAGAGGGCGAAAGTTCCGGCGGCGCCGATGGCCGTTGATTTTGTCAGCAGCCTGATGCCAAGCCGGTGGAGGAATTTTTTGTCAGGCAGCCTGAAATTGGGGTGGTCAAGCAGGTATTGGTGCCCGATGCAGCAAACCGGGACCTGGTTTTGAAAGAAAAGATTGTACAAACCCCCGCATACCTCGTAAAAATTTATAATCAGGTCCGGCTGCGTTTGACTGACCACCCCGTGAATTTGCTGCAGTGATGTGGATATATCAGGAATAGTAGTAATGAGATGTGCCAGCGTTTTCCTGACCGTCAGTTTCCCCTGGCCGGAGTAGGAGAGGCCGATACTTTTGAAAGTGTAAACCGGACAGTCAATACTTTCAGTGAAGAATGCCGGTTTTTTTGTGCCGTTGAGGGAGCCGATCATGGCGCCTGTAATCTCGTGTCCTTCCTCGGAAAGTAGCTGGAAGAGCGAAATTGCCTGGGTCAGATGGCCGTTACCTTCGCCCTGGATTAGGAAGAGAACTTTCATCGGGGTAGGGGTGTATCCTGTCTTTGCCGCGGACGCGAGAAGGCCACAATTTTTTCTTCGCCCCCGATAAAAAGGTTCTCAAAGGGAAGCGCAGCCGGTTTCGGCGGTGTAACCTCATCCGCCTCACTGAAATAGAGCAGGCTCCAGTTGCCGTTGTGGTCTTCTACAAGCGCACTGAGCGACTCCACCCAATCGCCCGAATTCATGTAGCTGATTCCGTCTATCTGGCGGATGGAAGGGAAATGGATATGTCCGCAAATCACGCCAATGCAGTCTTTACTGCGGGCAAGCTCGGTGAGCTTACTTTCAAAGTCTGATATGTAGCTTACCGCCCGTTTTACCCGGCTTTTTATTTTCTGAGAAAGGGAGTAATAAGGCAGGCCGCGCCACACCCGGTAGCGGTTATAAAGCTTGTTGACCCAAAGAAGAAAAGTATACCCCACGTCACCGAGGTAGGCGAGCCATTTCATTTCGGATATGACGGAGTCAAAAATATCGCCGTGTGTGACGTAATAGCGGTTACCCCCTGATTTCAGAATGTAGTCTTTGCGGATGCTGAAGTTCTTACCAAGTTTCAGTGGCAGGATCTGATCGAGAAAATCATCATGGTTGCCGCGGAGGTAGATGACGGACGTATTGTGTTTGGCCATCATTTTGATCAGCGCCTTGAAGAAGAGTGTATGTTTGCGCTTCCATTCGCCAAACTTTTTCAGCTGCCAGCCGTCAATAATGTCGCCGTTCAGGATCAGCCGCTCGCATGAGTAGGCTTTCAGGAAGTGGGTGACTTCTTTCACCTTGGAACCGGAAGTGCCCAGATGGATATCCGATACAACGATCGTGCGAAATCTTTTTGGTGTTTCCATACTACCAAATTTCCAAAGTGGATATAACCTGGATATTATTGGAGTATGATCAAATTGAGAACTGAACGGAAGTCGCGCGGCGGGTGACCTTATGTATATACGAGTAGGAGGCCTGAAAGAAAAAAGAGAGGTCCGGCCTCTCTTTTTTCTTTTACAACAGGGAAAGTAAACCGAATCAGCTCACGAGGTTGTTGTAGAGGTTGTAGTAAGCTTCCGAAATATTCTCTTCCTCCTCATCGAGGCAGACCGGTTTCGGAATCTTGTTCACGATATCATGGAGATTATCGCTCATATTGTCGCCGGCCTTGATAACGGCATCGGAATAGGCACATCCTATTTTTACAAATCCTTCAAAATCAGCAGATCTAAGGTGTAGAAGTGCTTCGTCGCTCACGTCCATAGCTTTTGCCTTGCTCACGATATCAGTATCGAACTTGTAGCTGAAAGCATTGTCGTATACAGTGAAAACGCTTTTGGTGTCCTTGAACATAGGATCGTTCCGATAGGTTGTTTTCAGGTAAAGCGGGATAAGTGCCGTCATCCAGTCGTTACAGTGTACAATATCGGGAGCCCAGCCCAGCTTTTTGACGGTTTCAAGAACGCCTTTGCAGAAGAAGATGGCGCGTTCGTCGTTATCGTCAAAGAAGTTGTCCTCTTTATCGAAAAACACCGATTTGCGCTGAAAATAATCTTCATTGTCTATAAAATAGACCTGGAGTTTTGCATTGGGGATGGACGCGACTTTGATAACCAGGGGTTTTTCTTCATCGCCCACCGAGATGTTGATGCCAGACAAACGAACCACCTCATGCAAACGATTTTTCCTTTCATTGATCAGCCCGAAGCGGGGGACTAAGATCCGGATTTCAGCTCCGAACTCTTGCATGGCCTGTGGCAGCCTTCTTACGTAATCCGCAACATCGCTAACTTGGAGAAAAGGGTTGATTTCGCTTGCTACATACAGAATCCGTAATTTGCTCATTTGTGTCTAAGCTATGGTGATATAAAAAGATGTGCAAAAATACACATTTTTTTGCCATTAATCAACCTAATTACGGCAGATGTAGTAATATTGTGACCAACTTGGGGAGGCATGTGCCTAAACTTGAGCGTTTGCTGATGGATCTTTTATCTACGGGATTAAATGTACGTCGCCTGGTCCTTGACCGCCGGGCGAAAGGCAACACCATTGGGTTGGTACCCACCATGGGCGCGTTGCATCAGGGGCACCTTGAATTGATTAAGACCGCGAAGGCGGAGAACGATTGGGTAGTTTGCAGCATCTTTGTCAATCCGACGCAGTTTAATAACCCCGAGGACCTTGCCAGGTATCCGCGGACCCTGGAGGCGGACCGCAAATTACTTGAAAGCGTTGGGTGCGATGCGGTATTTGCGCCTTCGGTCGAAGAGATGTATCCGGCAGCTCCTGATTTGAAGATGGATTTCGGTTTGTTGGAGACAGTGATGGAGGGCGCTTTTCGCCCCGGTCATTTCAATGGAGTCGGGATTGTTGTCGCCAAGCTTTTCAATATTGTGCAGCCGGATCAGGCTTATTTCGGACAAAAGGATCTTCAGCAAACCGCGGTGATCCGCAGTCTGGTTAGAAACTTATCTTTCCCGATAGCGCTTAAAATTTGTCCTACGGTGCGGGAGTCTGATGGGCTGGCGATGTCTTCCAGGAATGTCCGTTTATCTCCGGAAGAGCGGGCTTTGGCCCCGGAAATTTACAAAACGCTTTCTGCTTGCAAAGCTGCGTTGCTGGGTGGAGCGCCTGCGAAAGAAGTCCTGAGCCGGCATGCGGAAAACCTTGACCGGTCGGGTTTCAACACGGAGTACCTGGAGCTGGTTGACGTCGTTACGCTGCAAGCTATCGACGGGCTGAAAAGCGAAGGTGGGAATGCGCTTTGTATAGCCACTCATCTTGGTCCTGTACGCCTGATTGATAACCTTGTCTTTTAGGTACCGCAATTATTGTTTTTCGGAAGGTTTTTAACCGCAGAGGGCACCGAGAGCGCAAAGCTTTCTCTTTGGTGGCTTGGTTGTGGGTAACCTCTGTGCTCTTCGAGGTCTCTGTGGTTTTCTCTTAACCGCAGAGGTATTATGTTTGAAAGGGGCTAATATAAAGAAGCATAAGCTGATATTCTTTTAGAGTAAGGAGTATGAAACCTAAACTAGCATATAGCTTATGCATCCTAAAGTTAGTAAAGAACTGTCATTTGCGGATCAATCCTTTTACATAGGGATTGATGTGCACAAGAAGAGCTGGAAGGTATCGATTTATGGTGAGCATTA